>DATEGO010000029.1:0-13590 GCA_035280065.1 Candidatus Acidiferrum sp. | reverse complement strand
GTCGTGGGGCTGAAATTCCTCTTGACAACATCATATATCGCATTACATAGTATAGGGCATGGCCACTGGTTCCAGAGTCAATTCCTCCGATCCTTCCGCCATGGATAAATGGGAGGTCCAGCTCCGCAAAGGCTGTCTCGAACTCGCCATCCTCGCGTGCCTATGGCCAGGAAAGTTATACGGCCTGGAGATTCTCCGCCGTTTGGAGAGCGGCTCGGATCTGGTTCTTTCCGCTGGGACCGTTTATCCGCTGCTCTCCCGCCTCAAAGTGGAAGGGTTGCTTGTGTCGGAATGGGTCGAGGCTGAGGCAGGCCATCCGCGCAAATATTACCAGCTCACATCTCGGGGGCGGCGCCGCGCCGTTGAAATGGCGGAGGTGTGGTCGCAGTTTTCATCGACCATGAAGAACCTACTGTCTCCTCTTTTGAAGGAGGTCCGGTAAATGACAACCGCGGTGGGGCCAGATCACAAAATCCAAAGTTATCTCGCGCGAGTGCGCGTAGCTTTGCGGGGCCTGCCTGAGCGCGAGATCGAGGACATCCTTCGAGAGCTTCAGAGCCACACCATCGAGCTGGCGGGACAAGAAGGAGGGACCGTTGAGTCCGCGCTTCAATCGCTTGGCGACCCGGTCGATCTGGCCGAGAGGTACCGTTCTGAGAACGAGATGGCACGCGCCGAATGCAGCGGTTCTCCGCTCGTCATTCTGCAGGGTTTGCGGCATGCGAGCCGCAACCGGCTCGGACGTGTGACGGCAACCGCACTCTATGCTTTCGGGTACATCAACGTACTAACGCTCTGGGCTGCAGCGATTGACAAGCTCTTCGCTCCATCGCGTGTCGGACTTTGGTACGTGCCCGGCAAGATCTGGTCATTCGCCTTGGTTACGAGTGGCAAGGCGCCCGAAGGAGCACACGAATTACTGGGCTGGTGGCTCGTCCCCATTGCAGCGCTGGTCGGGTGGGCCGTGCGCTACGTGACAGACCGGATTGCACGATGGTGGATTGGCCGTTACCGCCGCTCGAAAGCATCTCAGGGAGCCTAAAGTGCGGTTTTGCTTGGGACGAGGAAGACGGCGACACAGGTTGCGCAACGTGCGCAGGCTCATCGCTTTTCTTCGAGACATGGAATGGAAACACGTTCAACAGGGAGAAAGCCAAAATGAAGAAACTACGAGCAGTAACGACGGGAATGTGGGTGGGGGTGCTCGCTCTGACGGGCGCACTTCTGATCGAGAGGGCGATTGCGGTTCCGCCGCCAGTTCCGCCGTCCGCGGTCGTGGGTGATTGGAATGGCGCGATAAGCACCGGAAGCGCCTCACTCCGAGTGGTGATCCACGTGGCGCAGGATAAGGATGGGAAATTGACTGCGACGATGGACAGCCTGGATCAGGGCGCCACGGGTATCGCGATCAGCTCCATCACCTACAAGGAGCCGGCCCTTCACTTTGAGATCGAAAAGTTCAGCGCCAGCTACGACGGCACCATGAATAAGGACAACTCCGAGATTGCCGGGAGTTGGAAACAAGGAGGGGCGTCTCTTCCGCTAACGTTCAAACGCGCCAGCAAATGACCGAGAGGCTTTAGGGTGAACTGGCCCAAAGGAAACAACCATGAATTCTGCGATTTGCAAGGCTCTCGCGATCGTTCTTTTCTTGGGCCCCGACCTAGTCACTCCGCAAACTCAGGACGCTCAAAGAAGCGGGTCCCAATTGTCAAAGGAGCAGGTCCTGACCCGTTGGGCGGACGCGCTAGGCGGTCGTGCGGCCTTGCAGAACGTGGTTAGCGTTCACTTGCGCGGCAGCATCGAGACGAGCGGCTTAAAGGGAACCTATGAGCGGTGGACATCGTCGCGCGGCGAATTTCGAACCTCCGTTGATCTCGCCGGTGCCTTTCGCCAGGTGAATGTGTTCGACGGCCGCACCGGATGGATGCTAGGCACAAGCGGAACAGCCCACGAGATTTCTGGCGATGCTCGGAGAGCTCTTCTGAGCGCGGCTTATGAAGCGAGCTATTCCTTCCTCTTCCCGGGACGCGTGCCTGGTGCGGTGGAATTCGAAGGGGAGCGTTCCGATCAGGATGCGTATGTCCTTTATCTCACACCAGACAACGGGGACTCAGTGACAGTGTATCTCGATGCGAAGACGTTTCTGCCGAAGCGCGAGGAAACCAGCGGGCCGATGGGCAAGCGCGTGATCACTTTCTCGGATTGGCGGGAGTTCGGTGGCATTAAGGTTCCCCGCACAGTCCACCAATCCAATGGAGGCCCAAAATTCGATGCGGTCATCACGATGGAGCAGGTTGAGGTTAATGCGCCCATCGCACCGGGGCTGTTCGAGGAACCAGGCAGCACGGCCGAACAAGTCCATTTCGCCGATGGCAAGCATGAGGCCGTTCTTCCTGCCGAGGTTTATGGAGACCACATCTTCCTTGCCGTTGGAATGAACGGCGGCGAAACAGCATGGTTCTTCCTGGATAGTGGTGCGGGAATGTCGGTCGTCAGCCACTCGTGGGCCAAGAAGATAGGGCTCGCGTTCGATGGCGCAGTAAGGGGACAAGGCACGGGGGCAGGCTCAGCCAGTATGGGCCTGGCAAGCAACGTTGCTTTCGAGTTAGGCACTGCAAAGGTTCCGCCTGCCACTGTCGCCGTGTGGGACTTCTCTTCTCTTGTCCCGGTGTTGGGCCGTCAGTGGGACGGTCTTCTCGGTTACGATGTGATCAGCCGTCTCGTCGTCCGCATGGACTACGAGCACAGGCAAATCACACTGTACGATCCTGCGGCCTTTGTTCCCGGCGATCATTCGACGGCTTTTCCTGTAACTTTTCTGGGAAGTTTGCCCGTCGTACGCGCGAAAATCACTCTCCCCGGCCGCGAGACGATGAACGTGGAATGCGCAATTGATTCGGGGGCTGATGGTTTCCACCTTTCCACGCTCTTCACAAACGCGAACCATGTGCTCGCGTCCGTCCAAAGAACAATTTCGGGTTACGCGATTGGTGCGGGAGGCGGATCCAAGGAATTCGTAGGCCGTATCGTCAGTCTGCAGCTCGGCCCGTATGTGCTGCGGGAGCCAATCACCGCCTTTTCTCCCGATCACAAGGAAGGCCTGCTCGCCAGTCCGGATATCGGCGCACTGATCGGCGGCGAAATCCTCAAGCGCTTTACCGTCACCTTTGATTATCCGCATCACCAAATTCTGCTTGAGCCGAATGGCCATTTCTCCGATCGGTTCCTCGCCAACGAGAGCGGCCTCGCATTGCTGGCGAGAGGTCCCGATTTGCGCTTGTTTGAGGTTGACGAAGTGGAACCGGGCTCTCCCGCTGCCTCTGCGGGCGTCCTCAAAGGAGATGTCCTCACTGCACTCGATGGCCATCTTGCGAGCGAACTCGACCTAAGCAAGATCGACGAAATACTGCAAGAGCCCGGAAGGACGATTCCCATGACCATTCAGCGGAAGAGACGAAGTCGCAAGGTAGTGCTTCACCTGAAGGAACGCATCTGAAACGTCAGGAGGATCCTGCGCGCGAAACAGGGGCAATGACCTGGTCGGGGCCGCGTAAGGATGGGAAGCCGACGCGGTATGTGACGGGTGAGGTGCTGCGGGTGGAAGCGCCGAAGCTGTTCGAGTACAAGTTCGGCATGGGCGATGGGGCGGTGATGTCGAGAGTGAAGGTGGAGCTGACTCCGGAGATGGAGGCGGTGAAGGTTGTGGTGACGAACGATGAGTGGGCCGAGGACGATCCGGCGGATACGCAGCATGCGGATGGTTGGCCCCCGGGCCTGCGTGAGAACGCGTATCTGATAAAACACTAGCGTCACTCAGATCTTTGTGCTCTAATATAGAATGAACATTCGTTTTATTTAGATGAAGCAGCACCTACCTAGTCGGACCGCAGAGTATATGGCCTTTTTCAGGGCGATAGAATCCGTCCGCCCAGAAAACGGACGGCTATTTGCCGATTCCTTCGCGGTCCATTTCGTTCGCCCCTCCCTTCGAAGCGCGGTTTGTCTCTCGAGAACGCCAATTCTTGCGGGTGTCGTTAACTGGTACGTCGACCGTCGGCTCCCCGGAGCACGTACCTCTGCGATTGCCCGCACAAGGTTCATTGACGACGTCCTTCGCGATTCCTTGGCGGAAAATATTACCCAAGTTGTGATTCTCGGCTCAGGTTTTGATTGCCGCGGCTACCGGTTGGCCTACTCCAATGGCACCGCGGTTTTCGAAGTTGACCATCCAGCTACGCTCGCGGCGAAGATAGCGTGCCTACGTGAGGTTCTGCCGAAAGTCCCGGACAATGTCCGCTTTGTGGAGATCGATTTCAATCATCAGGTATTGCCCGAGGTTTTGAATCGAGCAGGTTTCAAATCTTTACGACCGGCGGTGTTTCTCTGGGAGGGAGTGACAAACTATCTGACGCCCGGGGCCGTGGACTCGGTGCTGCGTTACGTTGCCAGTTGTAGCCCCGGCAGCCGGATCATCTTTACCTACGTCCACTCCGGAATCTTGGACGGCTCCGTTAACTTCGAAGGCGCCAGGCGGCTGCTCCGTGATGTCGCGCGACTGGACGAGCCGTGGACTTTCGGCCTCTCTCCCATTCAATTGGGGGAGTTTCTCCGCGAACGCGGACTTTGCTTGGATCGCGACCTGTCCGCACGCGAATATCGGAGCCAGTACTTTGGAGCGGCTGCTCAACGGATGAAGGGGTACGACTTCTACCACGTCGCGATTGCCGGTGTTCCGGAAGGAAAGGGACGGGCCGAGTTTGCCGAGGGAGTGGTCCGACAACGGAGTTCGAATGCCTAAAGTCAGTCAATCTCACTCGGACGCCCGGCGCGCTCAGATTTTGGATGCCGCCATAGTGTGTTTCTCGCGACAAGGTTTCCATCGCGCGACGATGCATGACATCGTGACACAATCCAAATTGAGTCCTGGCGCAATTTATAACTATTTCGAGAGCAAAGAAAAGATTATCGAAGCGATTGCGGCTGAACGGCATGCAAAAGAGCGAAAGCTCATGATGGAGGCTAGAAAGGAGGCAACGGTTTCCGATGTCCTAAAACGAATTCGGGATGGTTTTTTCGATGAACTTAGGAATCCCAAGGAACGTGTCCATAGGCGTGTCAGCATCCAGTTGTGGGCTGAAGCGCAGCGAAATCCGAGGATTCTCAAACTGATTCGTCGCGGTGTAAATGCGCCGCGCAGCCTTCTTCGTGGCATCCTTTTCGACGCACAGCAACGCGGAGAAATCTCTGACAAAGTAGACTCGGATGCGGCTGCACGTTTTCTGATCGCCGCCTTTCATGGATTGGTCCTGCAGCTAGAATGGGACGACCAAGTCGAGATAGCACCTCACATCCGGCTTCTGGACAATTTTCTAGAATCGATGTCTCCGCCCTTTTGATTGTCGCCAGCTTCTTTGGGATTCTCGCTCAGCATCAAGAGCTTGAGCATTGCACCGGCCCGTTGTTCACCGTGGGCTGAAGATTGTTGTTGAACCGGTCTGGGATCACCGAATGAGCCGCCTCGACACGGTCGATCAGCCTGCCCGGACGATGAGACCGGGTTTCAGAAGTGCGCTCTTTCGCAAGGTGTCGGCGTCCTTCGGCAAAGCGTTGCAACGGTTCGCCTCCAAAGATGTGGCCATACATAATGTGAGCGGTGCCGTCGCTAGGTCGGAGTTTGATGGCTCTCTCGAAATAGCTTAAGTATCTTCTAGTCCCCCGCTGTGTCACATTTTGGCTTTGGCAGGCGTTTATCGGGTAGGCAGGAGATCCGGTGCTGCAGGATGTGGTACAAGAGGTTCCGGGACAAAGGGTTCGAATCCGCGAGCAGAATGTGAATCGCCAGGAGTCCGAGAGGCAAACGTTTGAGGATCTTTTCCTTGCGCACTATGCGCGTATCGTCGGAGTCCTTCGGCGCATGCTCGGCGACAATGGCCGCGCGGAAGACCTAGCCAACGAAGCCTTTCTTAAGCTTTATCGCAGGCCGTTTCTCGAGAATGACAACAATTTGCCTGCCTGGTTGTGTCGCACCGCCATGAACTTGGGGATTGACGCCCTGCGTTCCTCGGCCCGGAGAACACGTTACGAGGATGCGGCTACGCGCGCTAACGTTGGGGACCAAGTCGAAAATGGCTTCGATCACACCTTGCGCGGGGAAAGACAGCAACGCGTCCGCCGAGTTCTTGCGGAATTGAAACCGGCTCAGGCTCAGTTGCTACTGCTGCGCGCCTCAGGTCATTCCTACAAGGAATTGGCAGACTGTCTCGGGATAGAACCCGGCTCTGTGGGAACACTTTTAATTCGCGCAGAAGCCGCGTTCGAGCAACGATATCTGAAACTTTATGGCCGTGAGGAGGGACTATGAATTGTCCTACGGAGAACATGCTGCGAGCCTATCGCGACAACGAATTAGATTCTACCCAGCATTTGAGAGTGGCAAATCACACGGCGGATTGCGCGCCATGCCGCGCGCGTCTCGAAGAAATTGCCGCCGCTGCAGTGCGTGTCGAAGAACGCCTGTCTTTTCTTGACTCACCTGTGCCTCAGGAAACGCTAAACCCACGAATGGCCCTGGCTCACTTCAAAGCCCTGCACGGCGCCGAAGGGGCACCGCCCCCGTTCTTTGCCCGGCTTTTTGCAAAGTGGCGGCGCGCCGCCTGGCTCGCTGCCATGGCTGCTTTGTTTCTTCTTTTCGGCTTGGCGTTTCCCTTGGGGCGCAGCCTGGCGCAGCGGTTTCTCGCAACCCTGCGAATACAGAGAGTTCAGCCGGTCCCTCTCGATTTCTCCGCCCTAGATCGGAACCGTCCCTTGCAGAATTTGCTCGCAAAAATGGTCTCCGATAAAACGACCGTGACCGTGGATGAAAAACCGCAGCCTGCCGCGACCGCGGAAGAAGCCAGCCAGTTAGCGGGATTTACAGTCCGTCGTCCCACCGCGCTAACAGATACCCCGCAGTTCGTCGTACTCGGAGAACACGCATTCCATCTGACAATTGATCGCGCCCGCTTGCAGGATATCTTTGACCAGTCCGGAAGACCGGACCTTCTGCTTCCGGCAACGCTGGACGGCGCGGTTGTTTCCGTACGGATTCCGCGAGCGGTTCGCGTGCAGTATGGCGATTGCCCGCGTGAGTCGCGAGAAGATCAACCCGCCAGTTGTACCGACCTCTTAGAAGCACCGATTCCTATCGTGAGCGTTCCTGGCGACATGAACATCGAACAGCTTGCCGAAATCGGCTTGCAGCTCTCAGGGATGAACGCGGGGCAGGCGCGGGAGCTCTGCGAGACGATTGATTGGAAGTCAACGCTAGTTCTCCCGATTCCGCGCTATGTGACTTCTTACAGCACCGTAGAAGTGGACGGGGCACAGGGCACGCTGATCAACCAGCTGAGCCGTCGTGGGAATGCTTATGCGCTGATCTGGGTGAAAGATGGCTTCATCTATTGTCTCGTCGGCCACGGGGATGAGAGTACGGCGGTGCCGCTAGGGGATTCGATCGAGTAAGAGCTCCTCGACGTATTTCCAGTTGGCTGGACTCTGCGGTTATGCTTTCCTTCACCGCCTGGCCGTCGCGGTCATGGTTCCAACGGATGCAGGGAGGCGCGCCTGGATCAGCCCAACAGCTTTGCCATTCAAACGCAGGGCCTGCGCAAAGTATTTGGCAACAAGGTGGCTGTGCGGGGCCTTTCGTTGAGTGTCCGGCGAGGGGAAATCTTCGGCTTCATCGGCCCTAACGGGGCGGGCAAGAGCACGTCCATCAAGATGTTGCTGGGACTCGTGAAGCCAAGCAGCGGCCAGGCCCTGGTTCTTGGCACGCCAGCGGGCGATGTAGATATCCGGCGGAAAATTGGTTTCCTACCGGAAGACTTCAGGTTCTACGCCTGGCTAACTGCCACGGAACTTCTTTATCTCCACGGACGCCTCTGCGGCATGACCAGCACGCGGCTGAAGGAGGTTGTTCCGGCCACGCTCGAGCTGGTCGGTCTTACTCCTCACCGCGAGAAGAAACTCCACGAATTCTCCAAAGGAATGTTGCAGCGCATCGGCTTGGCGCAGGCTTTGATTCACGAGCCGGAGCTGATTTTTCTCGACGAGCCTACGTCCGGGCTCGACCCAATGGGGCGGCGGCTGGTGCGCGATGTGATTCGCGCGCAGCGCGACCGCAACGCGACCGTCTTCTTGAACTCCCACTTGCTCAGCGAAGTCGAAATTACCTGCGACCAAGTAGCGTTTATTAAGGAAGGCCAGGTCGTTGCAAGCCGCGATTTGCGCGCCATGCCCGGCGACGACATTCGCGTCAGGGCGCGCGTGCGCAATCTTTCGCAGAACGCACTTGCTGGGCTCGCCAAGTGGGGCACCTGCGTCGAGCGAAATGGTGAGGAGCTCACGTTGGCGACAAGTGCGATGGATGTCCTTCCTGAAATTCTCTGTCACCTGGTCACTTCCGGAGCCGAGGTTTTCGAATTCATGCCGCAGAAGATTTCTCTCGAAGAGCTGTTCCTGAAAATCATGGGCGAGGACCGGGGACTCTAATGGGTGTTTGGATCATGGCTGGTGTGACCTTCCGAGAAGCTGCACGGAAGAAGCTTCTTTGGATGGCGTTCCTTGCAGGCCTGGCTTTTCTCGCCTTATTTGGGGCTGCGATGCATTTGCAGGTGAAAGGCTTCGAAGGCCATAGTCACAGAAACGTGCCGCCTATTATCTACCGACAGATTTTGATGGGGATACTGCTAGTGGGTTTCTACGCCGTGGACTTGCTTGCGGTCCTCATGACCATTCTGACGTCAGTAGACACGATATCCGGAGAGATTGGCTCGGGCACGATTCAAGCCATCGCCACAAAACCCATTCCACGCTGGCAGCTTTTGATCGGCAAATGGATCGGCTTTGCGGGGATGAGCGCTAGCTACGTGGCCGTGATGTTTGCGGGCGTCAGCGCCGTGGGTTACTTCATCGGATCCATTGTTCCGCCACATGTATATCGCGGCGCCGCGCTGGTCTTCCTAGAATGCCTCCTTGTTCTGACAATTACGCTCCTGTGCGGCACATGGTTCGCGACAATCACCAACGGCGCAATCGTTCTCGGCCTCCACGGATTAGCCTTCTTAGGAGGCTGGATCGAGCAGATTGGCGCTTTAACCGATAGCCAGAATCTCGTTACGGTCGGAGTGGTGGCCAGCCTCCTCATGCCAAGCGAAAGCGTGTGGCGCCGCGCGGCCTTCGAGATGCAGTCTACGTTTACGCGCTCAGTCACGCAGCAGATCGGACCGTTTTCCAACGCCTCCGCGCCAAGCCTCATGATGATTGTCTATGCTGTCGCGTATCTGCTTGTCGCGTTGAGCATCGCGATCTATCATTTCCACGAGCGCGATCTGTAATGCGCGCCGCACTCCGTGTCGGTGGCGAATTACTAAAATCACGGCCACGCGGCGTTTGGTAAGCCTCGACAATGCTTCTGCCATCGATAACAGCTGAGATTTGCCAGTGGGCGATCGGCATTGACGCCCGTTGCTTGGCGGGTGCCCTTTGCGTCCGGCGTGCGTTTCGATGCTCATTATAACAATGTTAGAAATCCAGTAGCTTCGCCTCCAGGTCGGCACAGGCTGGAGATCGCCGTATTAGCCCCGATGCCAAGAGCGAGCGACGGAATGGCGACCGCCGAGAATGCCGGATTGTGTCGCATTTGGCGCAACCCGAAGTGCACATCCCTGAGGAACTGCTCAAACCAAGTCCAGCCCCACGTGGCACGCACGTCTTCTTCGATCATCAGCGTGTTGCCCAGGGGTCGGTGGGCTGCGTAGGCAGCCTCTTACTGCGCGGGGCAGGATCAGTGGGTCATCCGCGCCACGAAATCTCAGCGCGGGTAGTGGAGAAGGCTCCCGACGTCACCAGACTTCTGAATCGCCTTGCGGCTGCGGGCTACGTCAAGCGAGCGCGATCGAGCGAGGACGGGCGCGAGTCAGTCGCCAGGATCACGGATAAGGACCTCGCCCCACCCGCCCTCAAAGCGTAGGCCGCAACCTCCCTGCTTTTACTCGTTCCTGAGCGCTGCCATCGGATCAATTCGGCTAGCTCTCCGTGCCGGGATCCAGCAGGCCAGCGTCGCGACGCTCAACAGAATCGCGGGTACGCCGAGGAAAACTGGGAGGTTGACCGGGCCCTTCGTCATCACGCGAAAGGAAATCACGAGCGCGAGTACCCATCCAATCGCGGTACCCCAGGTGATCGCAGCCAAGTTCTCGCGAATAATTTGGCGGACGACGCGGCCGCTGGTTGCTCCGAACGCCAGGCGCACGGCGATCTCTTTCGTTCGCCTGGCCACGGCGTAGGAAACCACCGCGTAGATTCCGATGGCGGCGAGGCCGAGCAGGAGTGGCCCGAGCACGACGAACATGCGCGCGGGAATACGGCGAAGATAGAGGTTTCGTTCAATGTGCTGGGAGAATGTCCGCACGTCGTAAAGAGGGAGCATGGGATCGAGATCGCGCAGAACGGTACGCGCTTCCGAGGTGAGCGCGGATTCGTTGCCGCTGCGCGTCCGCAGGTGAATCTCGCCTTGGTCCGCTGGACGATCCCGGTACGAGAAATAGACCGCCGGCTGCGGGGGCTCGGCGAGCGCGTCGTAGGCCGAATTGCGGGCCACGCCGATGATCGCGAAGCTTTGCGTGCGCGTCTGCAGGCGGCGGCCGATAGCATCCGCGCCATTGAGGTAACGGCGGACAAACTCCTCATTGACGATGGCTTGCGCGGGCGCCACCTTATCTCTCATGTCGGCAAAGTCGTTTCCCTCGAGGAGTGGGATGGCCATCACCTTGAAGTAACCCGGCGTGACTGTGTTGGAAATGGCTCGATCCTGCCCCGGCTCAGTGCGCACGTGGCCTTGCACAGTGAAGGGCCGTCGCGGAATTCCATGCAAGTCGACTGGAACATTCGTGGCGATGGCGGCCGCCTCGATGTCCGGCAAGGAGCGCAGGCGTTCCAGAAGGCGCGCAGCAAATTCGCGCTCGGACGCGTCGTCGGGATTGCGTCCGCTTAAGTCGTAGGCGGCCAGCAAAACCCCCTCGGGCCGGAATCGCGGATCCGTTTGGCGTGACGAGCGAAAACTCTGCAAGAACAGCGCCGCGGCGATCAGAACGACCATGGCAAGTCCGACTTCCACACCTATTAGGATTTTGCGCGCACGGCTGCGGTGCGGCGTATTGGAGCCGGAGCGAAGCGCCTCCTGTGGATCCAAGCGCGCCAGATGAACAGCCGGCGCCGCACTGAAAATCAAACCGCACGAAGCACCGAGCACTATCGCGAAGGCCAGGGTGAATTGATCCACCTTGGTCGGAAACAGGATCGGAAATGCGGCAATCATAGGAGCGATGCGCAATGCCGTGGTGCCCCAAACGGCGAAGGCTGCTCCGAGGCCTGCTCCCAAGAGAGCGAGCAGCATATTTTCCGAGAGCAGCAAGCTGACAATGCGCCAGCGTCCTGCGCCCAGGGCCACGCGCACGGCCATCTCGCGCTGGCGGGTGCTTCCACGAGCCAGCATGAGGTTTGCGGTGTTCCCGCAGACCGCCAAAAGCAGGAGCAGCATAACGCCTTGCAAGATGGCTAGCCCGCTGATCAGCAAGCGCTGCGGACCGCGCGGCGCTTCCCAGAAGGAAAGAATCTCGCCACCAATTCCGGCGCTGGCTTCAGGATAGTCGCGCGCTAGCTGAGCCATCGTGGCGCTGAGCTCGGACTGGGCTTCCTGGCGTGTCGCCGTAGGCCGTAACATTCCGATTAACGAAAAAGAGCGGGAGCTGCGATCTTCGAGGTCGCGTGTTCCGCCGAGCAAGGCAGGCGTCATGGTGGCCGGCACCCACAGTTCGAACTTCAACGGGGGCATCGTGCCCTGGAAATCCTTAGGCGCCACTCCGACGACGATCAGGTCGCGATCGTTAACGCGCAGTTTTTGTCCGATGGCCTCCGGAGCGCCGCGAAATCGCGTTTGCCAGTAATCATACGAAATGACGATGACAGGCTCAGTTCCTGAACGCTCCGCCTCTTCCGGCCGAATAAATCGTCCGATCGCAGGCTTAAGTCCCAGCGCAGAAAAGAAATTGCCGGAAACGAGTTGCCCGTGCGTCCGCTCGGTCTTGCCCGGCTGGCCCACGTTGAAGGGCACCATCTGAGATGCCAGGATATCCCGCAGTGCTGGCACATGCGTTTGCAGGTCGCGGTATTCCAGCCAGGAAGCACCTGGATACCCGGCTGTTTCCGAGCGAGGCTCGACCAGCAGAAAGTTCGATGCGCCAGTCACCGCGGGCAACGGTTGGAGCAGGATCATCTGAATCCAGGAAAAGATCGTTGTATTGACGCCAATGCCGATGGCCAGCGAAACGATGATCACGGCCGCAAGCCCTGGCATGCGGGAAATCGTTCGCCCGGCGTTTTGCAAATCCACCAAGAGATTCTCGATGTAGACCAGGCCTCGCTCGGCTCGATAGTCTTGTTTCATCTCCTCCACGCCACCAAACTTGAGCATGGCTTGGCGGCGAGCCTCGACGGGTGATAAGCCGGCGCGAAGATTTTCGTCGGTTTGCAGAGTGATATGTTCCTCAATTTCTTGCCTCAATCGTTCGTCGTCTCGCCGCCTGGTCACGAAGTGGCCCAAACGCGACAGAAAGCGCCTCAGAGATTTCATGACAAATCCTCCGCTTTGGCATCAAAGAACCGGCCGATGATCACGGCCGTCTGCTCCCAATCCTTGGTTTCGACCTGCAACTGCCTACGTCCATCACGTGTCAGTCGAATAGAAGCGCGCCCTGCGATTATTCTCTGAGGTGCCCCATTCGGATGCGATCGCGCCTTCCTGCTCCAGCTTCAACAGCACGGGATACAGAGTCCCTTGATTCACTGCAAGAAGATCTCCGCTGATCTGCTCGATGCGCCGCGCGATCCCGTAGCCGTGCAACGGCCCAAGGACATCGAGAGTCTTGAGTACCATCAACGCCAGCGTGCCTTGCAGGACGTCCGTTTTTTGCTTCATAAGACCGCCATTTTGGTTTCCAACAGGAAAGATGTCACACTTCCTTTGGGAAAGCAACAGGTGAGTCGCGTGGGAAAGACGGCGATCGGCTTAACAGAATTGATTCAGTCCTATAAAAAGGAATGTCAAGAGACACATCTCCCCAGGCTCGATGCCGCTCGATTTTTTGTCGGCATTCAGCCCAACTGTTTGAACGTGCTCTTACTCCGAGAGTGGTCTTGCGGGCAAAAGGATTTGCTTTGTCAGACGATGCGGCGAGGCAAACGAGCAGGAGCCACCGACGAATGTTCCAGTAAGGAAAATGCGAGAAGGAGCCTATGAAGCGACTCTTTACTTCCCAAATGCTTGCAGTTACGTGCACTCTGTGGGCGAGCACCTTACTTCTCTCAAGCGCTCACTTGGTATCGGCGTGCAGCGGACAGCGGCGATCTTGGAGCAATCGTTGAGTTGGGCCTGATCTATATGGAAGGCCGGGGCGTTCCCCGGAACTACGAACGGGCTCTCTTCTGGTTTACCCGCGGGGCGGCGGAAGGCAATGCCACGGCTCAAAACAACCTTGCTCTAATGTATTT
>DATEGO010000028.1:0-13027 GCA_035280065.1 Candidatus Acidiferrum sp. | reverse complement strand
TTGCAGATACGAATGCCTTTTAGAATTTCGTTGTACGGTTTGGAGGGTAGTTCCAATATCACTGCGAGCATCATATCATCAGCCGCAAAAGAAGTGTGGCGATATTCGAAAGAAATTTGATGCCCCCGGAGGGTTTCGATTTTCCGGGGGGCGGCGCGGTAGAGCTTCACTTCTCGGACGTAGGAGCCGATTTGCATGCCGTAGGCGCCAGCGTTCATGCGCAGGGCCCCGCCTACCGTGCCGGGCACGCCAATCAGGCCTTCCATTCCGCCCAGATCGCGTTTCGCGCAGAGAGTGACGGTGCGGCCGAGGTCCGCGGCGGCATCCACGTGGGCGAGATTGCCTTCCAAAACCACGTCGGGTTCGGGCGTCGCAAGTTGCAGTACGACCCAGGGCAGCTCGCCGTCGTCTACTAGCAGGTTTGAGCCGCCCCCCAAGAATTTGTGGGGGATATGATTGGCGTCGAGAAGATGGAGCAAATCGGGAAGGCTCTCGTGTTTGGTGACCCGCAGCAGGTCGGTAGTGCCGCCGATGCCGAGAGAAGTGAGCTCCGACAGCTTCGCCGTGGGCTTCAGCTCGACGCCGAGGTCCGCCAAACTCGCGAGCAATTGGGGATCGCTAATGCGCATGTTCCGCGGGGCGCTCCGCTCCGAGAAGAACCACTAGTTCATTGCTGGCGCGGCTCACGCTGCCCGCGCCGATAGTGAGAATCGCGTCGCCAGGGCGCGCTTGCTTTAGCAAAAGCTCGATGCCTTCCTGGAGCAAATGGGCGTAGTAAACGTTCTTGTGCCCGGCACTTCGAATAGCATTGGCGAGGGCTTCACCGGTCACGCCCGGAATAGGCGACTCGCTGGCGGGATAGATGTCGGTCAGGACGAGAACGTCGGCTTGATTGAACGCGCGGCAGAATTCGTCCCAAAGATGCTGCGTGCGCGTGAAGCGGTGCGGCTGGAAGATCGCCAGCAAGCGATTGAATTTGCAACCGCGGGCGGCATCGAGCGTTGCGCGGATTTCTGCCGGATGATGGCCGTAATCGTCGATGACGGTAATGTCATTCACCACGCCTTTGATGTCAAAGCGGCGGCCGACGCCCGCGAATTTTGCCAAGCCGTCGCGAATTAAATCGGAAGCGACGTTGAGATACAGGGCCACGGCAGCCGCTGCGGCAGCGTTGCGAACGTTGTGCATTCCGGGGGGATGAGACAGGTGGAAGATGCCGAGGTCGTCGGCTTTGTAGGTGAGGCGGAACTCGCTCTGCAAGCCATCGAGCTTTACGTCGCTAATGACCAGATCAGCCTGGCTGGAAGTCCCGTAAGTGATGATGGGCCGTTTGACGCTCGGAATGATGGCCTGGACGTTGGGCTCGTCAGTACAGAGAATCGCGGCGCCATAGAAGGGCACGCGATTCACGAATTGAACGAAAGCGTCCTGGATGTCTTCGAGCGAGGTGTACTGGTCGAGATGCTCTCGGTCGATGGTCGTGACGACGGCGACAACGGGCGCAAGCATGAGAAAACTGCGGTCGCTTTCGTCGGCCTCGACGACAAAGTATTCGCCTTTACCCAGACGAGCCGTGGTTCCCGCTTGATTGACGCGGCCTCCGATTACGAAAGTGGGATCGAGATGCGCGGCGGCGAGGACGGCAGCGACCATTGAGGTGGTGGTGGTCTTTCCGTGGGCTCCGGCAACAGCGATGCCGTATTTCAAGCGCATCAATTCCGCGAGCATTTCGGCGCGTGGAATGACGGGAATTTTCCTGTTGTGCGCCTCGATGACTTCCGGATTGTCTGGCTTCACGGCGGAAGAAGTGACTACCACGTGCGAGCCATCGGCGTTCGAGGCTTTGTGACCTTCGTAAATAGTAGCGCCCAGTTTTTGCAGGCGCTCGGTGATGTTCGAAAGCTTCACGTCTGAGCCGGAAACGGAATAGCCGAGTGTCAGAAGCACTTCAGCGATGCCGCTCATGCCGATGCCGCCGATGCCCACCAGGTGAATGCGCTGAAAATTGCGAAAGGAGACCATCATGAGTTTGCCCTCACCTTTTGCCTGGCACGTTTGCGGCCTCTTCGATGAGATTCACGATTTCCTGCGTGGCGTGAGGGCGGGCCAGTGCGCGCGCATTCGAAGAAAGGTTTTCGATTTCGCCGGGCTGGTCTAGGAACGAAAAAATTTCGCCGGTTAATTTGTCGGGCGTCAGTTCTGGCTCGGTGATGAGGCGGCCCGCGGAAGCACGCGCCATTTCCTGAGCGTTGCGCAACTGATGGCTGTCGGTGGCTCGTCCGAAAGGAATAAAGATGGCGGCGCGGCCTGCCGCGGCGACTTCCGCGGTGGTAATGGCGCCCGCACGGCAGACGATGACGTCGGCCCAGGCAAAGCGCTCCGGCATGTTGGTCATGAACGGGACGACCTCGGCGAGGATTTCACGGCGCGCGTAGGCCGTGCGAACGGCGTCGTAGTCGCGCTCGCCGGTTTGATGCACGATGCTCAACTCATTCTTTCGCTTGGCGAACCGGTCCATGGAATCCACGAAGGCGCGATTGATCGGCAATGCACCCTGGCTGCCACCGGTAATGAGCAGGCGCAAAGGATTCGACGGCTTGCGCGGCGGAATGGAAAAAAATTCCGAACGCACGGGGTTGCCGGTAACGACGGCCTTTCTCCCCCACGCTTGTGCGGAAATCTCATAGCCCGTTGCAATGCGCCTCGAAAGGCGTGCCAGCACTTTGTTCGTGAGGCCGGGCTCCGCGTTCGGCTCAAAAATGATGTTGGGCACGCCGCTCAACCACGTCGCAAGCATCATGGGCCCTGCCGCGTAGCCGCCAACGCCAAAGGCAGCGACCGGTTTGTGCTTGCCCAACACACGACGCGCGTCAAACATAGCCGGAACCAGCATCGTCAGATTTTTGAATAGTGTCGTACCGCCTTTGCCTTTCAACCCCGCCACGCGCAGCGTTTCCAGCGGCAGGCCCGCCTGCGGCACCAGCCTCATCTCAAGTCCCCGTTGGGTTCCCACCAGCACCACTTCTCTCTCTTTCCCGCGGGCAAGCCATTCGCGCGCGATGGCCATTGCCGGAAAGACATGCCCACCTGTGCCGCCGCCTGCGATCAGGAGTTTCACGTGACGCGCCCGCTCCTAAGCTTCCACGGCCTGGGCTTGCTGCGAAATATTGAGCAGCACTCCCGTGCCCAGCAGCATCACCAGCAAACTCGATCCGCCATAACTGATAAACGGCAACGGAATGCCTTTGGTCGGGACCATTCCGAGGACGACGGCAAAGTTAATGAGCGCCTGCCACAACACCATGGTTGTGATGCCCAGCGCGAGTAGGCGTCCAAAGGCGTCCGGGGCAGCGAAGGCTGCGCGAATGCCGCGCCTGCCATAAACAACGAAAAGCGCGATCACGAGTACCGCGCCGATAAAGCCGAGTTCTTCGCAGATCACCGCGTAGATGAAATCTGTGTGCGCTTCAGGCAAGTAGAAGAGTTTTTGTTTACTTTCCATCAAGCCGACGCCGGTCAGCCCGCCGGAGCCCACGGCGATAAGCGATTGCCGCAATTGAAAGCCGGCGCCCTGCGGGTCGGAGCCGGGATCCCAAAACGAGAGGAAGCGCGCCATGCGATACGGAGCAAGTGTGATAAGGAGGTAGAGCGCGGGTAAAGCCGCCGTCAGCCCGGTCGCGATCCACTTCCAGGAAAGACCTGCGACGAAGAGAATCGTCGTAGCAAATAGCAGGATGTCTATCGAGGTCCCCAGGTCGGGCTGCGCAAGGATCAGTCCAACGCAAACCAACACCGGAGTGAAGGCGGGCAGGATCGTGTGGAGAAAATCCTCCTTTCGAAAATCCATGGCGTCTTTGCCGCGCCGCTTTTGATCCAGGAACCAGGCCAGATAAAGAATGACGGCAAGCTTGGCCAGCTCCGAAGGCTGAATCCCCACGGGGCCCAAACGGATCCAGCGATGCGTGGCGTGAGAGCGGTCGAGGAAGAAGGCAAGGACAAGCATCAGCACAATGGTGCAAAGCACGGTGTAAATTACGGCAGGCTGGCGGAGCTTGTGATAGTCCGTGCGCATTAGAACGAACATGCCGAGGAGGCCGATCAAGAGCCAGGCCGCCTGACGGACGAGGAAGATGTAAGAATGACCGTACAACTGCTCGGCTGTGACGGCGGAAGCGCTGAGGATCATCACCGCCCCGAACAAGCACAGGGCAAGCGTCACGCCAAAAAGCCAGCGGTCACTGTCGTTTCGTCTCGGCACGTTTTCAACGCCCTCCCGAAGTAGTGCTGGTGGCCTGGCGCTCGAGCTGATGCACCAGCTCTTTGAAGACGCGGCCGCGATGCTCGTAATTCTGAAATTGGTCGAAGCTGGCGCAGGCTGGTGCTAGCAAAACGACGTCTCCCGCGCGCGCGGCGTGAGCGGCGGTTTCGACGGCGCGCTCGAGCGTTCCGGCCTGCTCGATGGCGACACTACCAGCGATTTGCTTCTCGATTTTGTCCGCCGCCGCGCCAATCAATAAAGCGAGGATAGCTTTTTCCCGCAGCGGCGCTTGTAGCAGGGTGTAATCGCTGCCTTTGTCTTTGCCGCCCAAGATAATCAGGATGCGCCCTGGAAAAGCGTCGAGCGCTTTCAGTGTGGCATTGACGTTGGTGGCTTTCGAATCGTTGTAGAAGCGCACGCCTCCAATTTCGGCTACGAATTCGAGGCGATGTTCGACTCCCGCGAACGAGCGGACGCCCTTAGCGATGGCGGCCGGCTCTGCGCCTGCGAGCCGCGTGGCTGCGACAGCTGCAAGTACGTTTTCCACGTTATGCGCACCGGCAAGCGGAATCTCCGAAAGTTTGAGGATGGTTTCCTCGGCTCCCTCGCGGCGAAATAGAATTTCATTTTCTTTGACGAACGCGCCTTTCGCGACGCGCTGCTTGCGGCTGAACCAAAAGACTTGTGGCTTCGCGGGAGCGTAAGGCGTAGCGCCCGGATCATCGGCATTCAAGACGGCACTGTCGGATTCGCCTTGGTTTTCAAAGATCCGCGCTTTGGCCGTGCCGTAACTTTCGAGCGTGTGATGGCGATCCAGATGGTCGGGAGTGAGATTCAGAAACACGCTGATGCTGGGACGGAACTTGTCGATCAACTCGAGTTGAAAACTGCTCAGCTCCGCGACAGTGATGGTTTTTTCGCTGAATTTCTCAACGCACGAAATTAGAGGCGTGCCGATGTTGCCCGCAAGAATCGTGGAGAATCCGGCGCTTCGCAAAATGTGTTCGATGAGTGAAGTCGTGGTGGTTTTTCCGTTCGAGCCGGTAATCCCGATGAGCCGCCCTTTCATGAAACGCCAGGCAAGCTCAATTTCGCTCCAAATCGCGACGCCTTTCGAGCCCGCAAATTGCAGAAGAGGCGCGTCAGCAGGTACGCCGGGACTGGGAATGATCAAATCTGCGTTGAGAATTAACTCCTGGCGGTGGCCGCCGAGTTCCAGAACGACTCCGGCTTTTCGCAGCGCCGCGACCGTGTCGCCAACCTCTTTTTCCATCCGCGTGTCCGTTGCAGTCACACGCGCGCCTCTCGCCCCACAAAACAGCGCCGTAGCCACTCCCGTTCTCGCCAGACCGATGACGAGGACGCGTTTGTTCCGAAGCTCGATGGACGCGGACACTTTCGTTTCGTTGCCGAATCTCCTATCTCAATTTCAAAGTCGTCAGCGCAAACAACGCGAAAACCAGCGCGACAATCCAGAAGCGCACGATCACCTTGGATTCGCTCCAGCCTAGCAACTCGAAATGGTGATGAATCGGGGCCATGCGGAAAATGCGCTTCCCGCGTAGCTTGAAAGAAAAAACCTGCAAAATGACGGAAAGTGCTTCCACAACAAATATTCCCATCACAAAGAACAGCAAGATTTCTTGCTTGATGATGACGGCGACGGTTCCAAGCGTTCCACCCAAGGACAATGAGCCGACATCTCCCATGAAGATTTCAGCTGGATGCGCGTTGTACCAGAGGAACCCCAGCGATGCGCCGACCAGTGCGCCGCAAAAAACGGTGAGTTCGCCGACCTTGGGGATGTACTGAATGTCGAGATAGGCGGCCCATCGAAAATTGCTGCTGACGTAAGTGAGCACAGTGAGAGCTCCCGCGGCAATGACCGTGCAGCCGATGGCAAGGCCGTCCAGACCGTCGGTGAGATTCACGGCGTTTGACGAGCCAACGATCACCAGGCAAACGAAGATAAGAAACGGGACAAACGCCAGCGGCCACCAATACGGCGTTTTCATCAGGGAATGAATTACGAGGTCCGGATGAATGCGCTTCGCAAAGGGAATTACCAATTGCGTGGAATACACATTGCGCGTCAACAACACTAGCAGTGAGCCACCCACGACGAGGCTGACCACCACTTGAAAATAGATTTTTTTCTTCGCGGTGAGGCCCAGATTCTGCTGCTTCGAGACTTTGGCGTAGTCATCAATGAAGCCGATGATCGCAAATCCGGCCAGAGCGAAAAGCGCGATCAAAATAAACGGGTTGGTCAGGTCAGCCCAAAGTAGAGTTGGAATGGCCGTAGACAACACGATGAGCACGCCGCCCATTGTCGGCGTTCCTGCTTTTTTCTGATGCGCTTGGGGACCTTCTTCGCGAATGTACTGGCCAATCTGGAGGTCGCGCAAACGGCGAATCAGCCACGGCCCAAAAACGAGGGCCAGAAACATCGCGGTCAAGCTGGCGTATACGGTGCGAACCGTGATGTAGCGAAAAACGTTGAGCGGGCTGAAGTAGCGCCGCAACACTTCGACGAGTAGGTAATAAAGCATCCTAGTGACGGACCTCCTGGCGCGAGTACTCTCCGGGCGCAGCGTGGCGGGCGATCAGGGCGTCCACAATTTGTTCCATTTTCACTCCGCGCGAACCTTTGACGAGCAACAAGTCGCCGGGAGAGACCAGCGTTTCCAGGAATTCGGCCGCTTGTTGCGGCGTCTCGAAAAATTTTGTATGGGTGCGAGTCAGCCCTGCGGCGACAGCGCCCTCCACAATTTGCGAGGCGTCACCGGCCACACCGATAACCCAATCCACTTTGCCAGTTTTCGCGGCAAACTGCCCTGCTTCACGGTGCAAATCCGGGGAAGCTGTTCCTAATTCGCGCATTTCGCCAGCCACTAAAATGCGCCGGTGGAAATTGGGAGTGGCCGCGAGCAATTCCGTCATTGCTTCCAGCGCCGCTGGACTTGAGTTGTAGCTGTCGTTGATGAGCGCTGCCCCACTCGAGAATCGCAAGAGTTCCCCACGCATCGCGGGAGCGCGCAGGGTATTGAAGACGCTTTGCGCTTCGGCTGCGCCGATTCCCCAAACGCTCGCTGCTCCCAAAGCAGCCAGCGCATTGCCGATGGCGTGACGCCCCGGAACCGCCAGCTCCAAACGTACGCGTCCTTCGGGACTCAAGTAATCGAACGCCGACCCCAAAGCGCCGCGGTCTTCAATTTCCGCCGCCATAAAAAACGCCTGCTTCTCGATTCCGTATGTCAGAACGCGCCCCGGCGCATATGGCCCAAACGCGGCAACTCGCGGATCATCCGCATTCAACACTGCCGTAGAGCCGCGCCCATTCAGCCCTTCAATCAGTTCCCGCTTCGCCAGCGCGATCTCGTCCACCGAAGAAAAAAATTCCAAATGCGCGGGAGCGACGCGCGTAATGACGCCGACGTCCGGCCGCGCAATCGCCGCGAGCCGCGACAGCTCGCCGCGCCGCGACATCCCCATCTCAAGCACGGCCGCCTGATGCGTTTCTTCCAGCCGAAACAGCGTCAGCGGCAGGCCGTACTCGTTATTCAAATTTCCTTCGGATTTCAGGACCCGCAGCTTCGCGCCCAGCAAGGCCGCCAGAATTTCCTTCGTGGTGGTCTTGCCAACCGAGCCGGTGACGCCGGCAATTTTCCCGCCCCACGCTTCGCGAACGGCGCGAGCCAGTTGCTTGAGGGCCTCGAAAGTGTCCCCCACGGCAATGCAGCGGTCCCCAACCCAGCCCGCAAACTGCGGGAGCTTGTCTTGCCCCACAACTGCCGCAATGGCTCCGAGCTCCAGCGCGCTGCCCACGTGGTCGTGTCCGTCGTGACGCGGTCCGTGGATGGCAACGAACAGTTCTCCGGCACGTACCGTGCGAGAATCAATCGACACACCGGCCAGCCGGGCCAGGGGGTCGAGCCCCGCTCCCGGCCGAGAACCCAAAGCTTCAGCCACCTGTGCAATCGTCCACCGCATAAGTTCCTCAAGGGGTTTGTCTTATTCCAATATCCCGTCCAGTACCCCACGGCTCGTTCGGTTTTCAACGTTTTGAGGGCTCCTCCTTTTAGAGAGGTCCGTTATCGGCCGCCCCACCTAGGGCCCGAGCGCCCTCGTTGTTGCCTATGAATAAGCGCGCTAGGTGCCAAACCCTGAGCCGTCTTTCGGCCCTTCAAAACCATGCTCGCGCAGCGCGCGCCGCGCCATTTCGCGATCGTCAAATTCGAGAGTGCGATCGGCGAGAATCTGATAATTTTCGTGGCCCTTGCCGGCCAGCAAGACGATGTCGCCCGCGCGAGCTTCGTCCATGGCCACGCCGATGGCTTTTTCGCGGTCAGGCTCGATCAAGTATTTTCCATTTGTTTTCTGCAGACCCACCACGATGTCGCTGATGATTTTCAGCGGATCTTCCGTGCGTGGATTATCACTGGAAAGAATCGTTAGGTCGCTGAGCCGGCCGGCCACCTCTCCCATCACCGGCCGCTTGGTGCGGTCTTTCAATCCGCCGCATCCGAATAGCGTGATGATGCGGCCCTTCGTGTTCAATTCGCGCGCGGTGCGAATGAGATTCTCGAGTGCGTCATCCGTGTGCGCGTAATCCACAATCACCAGAAACGGCTGGCCTTCATCCACGCGCTGGAAACGCCCCGAAACGCTTTCGAGGTTCTGGATGCCTCTCTCGATGATTTCATTCGAGAAGCCGAGTGCTTGCCCCGCGCCAACTGCGGCGAGCAAGTTGTAGACGTTGATCCGGCCCACGAGCCGTGATGTTACTTCCAGTTTTCCGTTTGGCGTTTGCGCGGTGAAATGCAAACCCTCAAAACTGAGGTGAAATTTCTTTGTCGTGATGTCCGCGTTGGATTCAAGGCCATAAGTTACGGTGTCTTTTGCCAAGCCCGTCAACTGCTCGCCGTAGCCATCGTCGGTATTCAAAACCGCTACTTCGGGCGAGCCCGCTCCCGTGCCTTCAAACAGCTTGCGCTTGGCCGCGAAATAATCTTTGAACGTCTTGTGATAGTCCATGTGCTCGCGTGTGAGATTTGTGAAGACTGCCGCCTGGAAATGGCAGCCCCACAAGCGGTCCATCGCAAGGGAGTGCGAGCTCGCCTCCAGCACTGCGTACTTGCCTCCGGCATCACGAATCTCGGCGAAAAACCCTTGTAAGTCCACAGATTCGGGAGTTGTATTCGGTGCGGGATAGTCGCCCAAAGGCGTGTAATAGGCAATTGTTCCAAACAATCCGGTTTTTGCTCCGGAGGCTTTCACGATCGCGTCCACCAGTGAAGTCGTGGTGGTTTTCCCGTTCGTTCCGGTTACCGCAACGAGTTGGAGAGCGCTTGCCGGATGCTCAAAGAAATTCGCGGCGGAAGTCGCCAGCGCTTTCCGTGCGTCATGTACCTGAACCCATGCAACTCGCGAAAAAAACTTTTTGGGCGTCGGCTCTTCGCTTGCAATGGCCGCGGCGCCGCGTCTGACGGCGTCTTCAATGAACGAATTCCCATCCACCTTTGCACCGTGCAGGGCAAAAAACAACGCGCCTTTCTGCACTTTGCGCGAATCGCAGGTCAACTGTTGAATTTCGGTGTGGTCCGCAGGACTCGGCAGTGTGGCATTTGCGCCACGGAGGAGCTCGCTCAATTTCTTCCCGGTTTTCGATCCGGCGGCTTGGACAGAGTGTTTCAGCTGCGCGTCCTGGTCGGTGGTGGTGGCTGTTCTCACCTGTTGTCTTGGGCTGAGTGTCATCTTTATCCTAATGCCTGCGCTTCCGTTTCGGCCGGGCGAACTTTTCTGCTGGTGCCCCGAATTGCACTCCGAATTGCACTGTCAGTTTGGCGCCGCGCCGAAGTTTCGTTCCTACCGCCGGCGCCTGGCTCGTTGCAAGACCGCTGCCAACCAAAAAAGGGTCGAGGCCCAGCTTTAAACAGGTCTCGGTTACTTCGCGCATCGTCTTCCCGGAGAAATCCGGGATGGAAATATCGCCCCCTTCATCAACCGCTACGGTCACCGCAGGCGCCTGGTCTTTTGCGCTTCTCGCATTGGTTCCGGGAGACTCGGCTGGGGGCAGGTCCGGTTGAGCAGTAAAATCAGTTGGAGTGAAGTCCGAGAGCGCTGCTAAGTTTGATGCATTTCTATCCTTGTATGCAACTCGAATCAACCGGGGCTCGAGGGGCACGTCCCGCGGAACGTCGAGATAGGGCAACACCTGTTCCGCGATGCGCTTGAAGACGGGTGCGGCTACTTGTCCACCCTCATGCTGTCCGACCGGCGAATCCAAAGATACGAGAATCGTCACCGCAGGATTGCTTATTGGCGCAAACCCGGTAAAGGATGCGATCAGTTGCGTGTGGGAGTAGCGCCCCGTAGCGGGATCGATCTTTTGCGCCGAGCCCGTCTTGCCCGCGGCGGTCCAGCCCTCCAGGTGTGCCAGTGGGCCCGTACCGTTCAAGATTACGCCTTCCATCAAGCGCCGGAGCGTCGCCGCCGTTTCCGGACGAATCACACGCTTCGGCTCGGTGAAAGCCAAGAGACCTTGCGCGGGCAAGACTTGATTGTCACGCCGCCGTTGCGCAACAACGTGTGGTCTATAAAGCATTCCGCCGTTCGCAATCGCAGAAACGGCGCTGATCAACTGGATAGGCGTGACGCCGACTTCTTGCCCCATCGAAATCGAGCCGATGGAAATGGCCGACCAATTCTCCAGTCTCCGAGCCAAACCTTTGCTCTCGCCGGGTAAATCCACACCGGTTAGCTGGCCGAATCCGAACGCGCGAATGTAGTCGTAAAATTTCGGCGCTCCCAGCCGAAGCGCAATCTTGATCGCACCCACGTCGCTCGATTGCGCCAGGATGTCGGAAACCGTCAGCAAGCCGAATGGCTTATGGTCGCGAATGCGGTGGCCCGCCAGGTACACCGCGCCGTTTTCGCAGTCGAAGACTTCTTCCGGCCGGATGATGCCCTGGTCGAAAGCCGCAGCCAGCGTGATTAACTTAAATGTGGAACCCGGCTCGTAAAGCGCCGTGACTGCGCGGTCCATCCGTGATTCCGCGGACGCTTCGTTCGCCGCGTTGGGATTGAACTTCGGCCAATTGGCGAGCGCCAGAATTTCTCCATTGTTGGGATTCATCACCACGACGCTTCCGGCCAGAGCATGCGTCTTCGCGATGGCTGCAGCGAGTTCCCGTTCCGCGATGTATTGAATCTGTTCGTCGAGCGTCAGCACCACATCTGCGCCGCGTTCGCGTTGCGCCTCTACGCCGTCGAACCAGCGCTGGCGCGCGTCCGCCATCACCACGATTTTTTCGCTCTTGCCGCGGATCTGGTTATCCAGCTCATACTCGATTCCGCCCAGGCCTTTTTCGTCCAGGTCCACAAAGCCCAGCACATGAGCGGCAAGATCGCGCTTCGGATAGATGCGCTGGTTTTCTTTCTGAAAGTAGATGCCTCTCAGATTCAGCGCTTCCACCGCTTCCTTTTTGTCCGGCGGCGCCTTGCGGGCAATCCAAACGAAGCTCTGCCCCGATCCCAATTTCGCTTCCAAGACATCCCTCGGAATTCCAAGCACACGCGAAAGCAATTGCGCTGCGAGCTGCGCATCTCCCACTTCGACAGGCACGGCAAACACGGAGTCCACGGGTATGCTCATCGCCAGCGGATCCATGTTGCGGTCGTAAATCGAACCGCGCTTCGGCGTGATTTCAATGGTGCGCTGCTGTTGCCGCGCGGCCCGCGAAAGGTAATCGCTGTGGCGGAAGAGTTGCAAGTAGCCAAGCCGGCCGAGGACTGCGACCATGCAAAAGAGGATCAGGCTGGCAACAAGAAGGAGCCGTTCGCTCGCCGTGAACTCACGAGTGGCGGTTACCGTTCGGCGGCCACCCTTCACGACGTGCGCGCGGTATGGGGACATGATGAGTTCAGTTCGGCCAGCGCACCGCCTCAAGGTTCAGGACTGAGGGTGCAAAAATTTGTTCAAATTATGTAAAGTTTCGCCCGCAAAGATCTTTTCGTAAATTATTGCGAACGGCTCTGGCGCACGTATCTCGCCGCAGCCACCTGGGCCCCTGCGGGAACGTCGTATTCCCGCACTTGCGTCGGCAGCGGCTCAGTCAGGCCCAATTGGCGGCGCGCGATCACATCAATGCGCATTGGGTTTCGCAAACTGGCAATCTCCAGCTTCAACGAAGAATTCAGCGTCCCGGCTTGAACCTGCTTCGCTTTCACTTCCTCCAATTGGAAGCTCAAATCAATGCACCGAAAATGCTGGTAGATGTAAAGCATGAAAAAAGCGGCCACGAGCGCGCCCAGCGCCAGCGTGCGGTAGTAATACCGCAGCTTCACCGGCTCGACCCGGCGCACCAGCCGCGAATTGTCAATTCGCTTGACGGTTTGAAATTCCCGCAGCCCGTTAGATTTTTTTCTGGTCATGACTAAACCTTTTCTGCGCACCGCAATTTCGCGCTTCGCGATCGCGGGTTGCCCGCCATCTCTTCCTCGGAGGGCTGAATCACATGTTTCGTCAGCACGCGGAGCGTTCCTGCCCGCTCACCTTCTTGAAACGCGCGCTTCACGAGGCGGTCTTCCCGCGAGTGGTAGCTCAACACCACCCAGCGGCCGGCCGAATTCATTGCGGCGGGGGTCCGAGAAAGAAACTGCCCGAGTTCCTCCAACTCTCGATTCACCGCTATCCGCAGCGCCAGAAACGTTTTTGTTGCGGGATGCAGTCTCTGCCTTCCCCATTGCTTTCGGACCCCTGCCACA
>DATEGO010000027.1:0-6264 GCA_035280065.1 Candidatus Acidiferrum sp. | reverse complement strand
TAACCCGACTTCTCAGGCACTTGAACGCTTAGGGCCCGGAACATTCCGCCCCGAATGGTGTCAATATTCCTGCATGAAGACCGGGTTGCTCTTTCTTGCAGCGTTCACCATGTGTTTCGTTGCGCTCGTTATGGCCTACTGCTATTTTTCGGGGCGACTCCGGTTCCTAATCGTGAATAGGAACGCGAGTATCGAACTGAACGGTACCCCTGTGCGTGGAGAAATCCTAACCGGACGTACGAATGCATTGGTTACCATACGGGAACCAGGAAAAGGCCACTCGTACCAACTATTTTTCGAGGGCGACACAGACTTCACGGGGGATATGGGTTCAGTCGCCGATTGTGGTCCTTGGGTCGCGCCACATTTCCCCGTCATACCTGAGACCCAGAATTATCCACCGTGCAAAAATGTCACCGATGCCAAGTCTCAGGCGAAGCGATGGCCTTTGATGGACGAGGGGAAAGCCATGCGATTTCTTATGCCGGATAGTTCAACGGTCACAATTAAACGCAATCTACAGTAATAGGAGCCATTTGTCCGGTTTCGCGTGCTTATCGGGCGGTGACATGCGATTGGGTTACCTTCGCCATGTAAGATACTTGTGCGATGAAACCCGCGTACCTGTTGAAAGAAGACCCTGCGCGTATTGCCGCTATTCAGAAAGCCACGCTCACCACCGATGAGTTTGGAATAGAGCAAACCCACGGCCTGCTTGGTTCTCCGGGGTGGTGGGAGCAAATATCGGCTGGACTGCTTCCCCTGCATACGCTGCGTGGGGTCATTGTTGAGCGATTCTGGGGAAGTATGGCCGACTGGCCCGAAATCACGGTTAGGAGTGACAAGGGAGAGATTTCGCAGTGGACACGCGAAGTCAACAGCAAAGAACAGGACGCTCTTTACATTCCCGGTCAGCGAATCGAAATTGATTATGTTCTACAGCGCCATCGCCCGAAATCATTCGACAAGGGTGGTGAGACCAAGGTGGTTATCGAAATCCGAGTAGAACCAGATGCTCAAAGGCCCGGAAGCTACGAGAAGTTGCTCGCCAACGAACTCGCGCAGGCTGTTTCCTTGTTTTACCCCAATATCATCGACGCGTCACATCATCTAAGTGAATTGGGAAACACTCCGGGCGCGATGGACGAAGAAGCTCACCGAGTATTCGCTAGCGTGGCCAGAGAAGTCGAAGACGTGATAATGCACAATAGGTATGTGGGAATGGAAGCCTTGCTGAACCGTTGGAAGGACCCTGTTCTCTCCGCCTGCAAAAGGATGCTGGACTCTACAAGCCCTAGCAAAACAAGGTAATCGGGCAACTTGGTCCTATGGCTCCTGTGAACGCATCAGCAGTTCTCGATAGATGGTTGCAGTCTCTAGATCACGGCAAACGAAAAGGACGTTGTCGAACGATTCGCAGTGTCTTTGTACCTCTCTGACCGCAATCTTGGCAGCTTCACGTTTTGGGAAACCGAACCTGCCGGTACTAATTGCAGGGAATGCTATGCTTCGAGCCTTCAATTCGGCGGCCAACTCCAGTGCTCTTTGATAGCAGGAGGCAAGCAGCCGTTCTTCGTTGCGATTCCCGCCCCGCCAGACTGGTCCAACGGTGTGAATTACGAACTTGGCTGACAGATTGTAGGCTCCTGTGGCCTTTGCCGAGCCTACTTTGCAACTACCTAATCTCCGGCACTCTGCCAGAAGGCCTGGTCCAGCAGCCCTGTGAATCGCTCCGTCCACCCCACCGCCACCGAGGAGGGATGTATTTGCAGCATTAACTATCGCGTCGGCCTTTTGCCTCGTGATGTCGCCTTCAACGACGCAAATTTTTCCGCTCATTTGCCTCGATTATATTTCACTGGTGAAGGCCAGGGTCTGGTAAACGCGGTTCTCGGAAAAGTGAAGTGGTTCTTCACATCTCCGGTTAGGCCGGTGGTCTCAATGGGTCGACGCAACACTTTCTTGAAGTTTACTCGCAGGAGTCTGAAAACCTAAAGTTTGTCGTGGGCGTTGATTTAAGCGCAGCGCTACTTTGTTCAGATCCGACTGGGAATAGTTGGTTAGGTCTGTGTTCTTCGGGAAGTATTGTCGTAAGAGTCCGTTTGTGTTTTCGTTCGAGCCGCGTTGCCAGGGACTCTGCGGATCACAGAAGTAGACTTTCACATCCGTGGCCACCGTAAAGTCCTTGTGTTTCGCCATCTCCAGTCCCCGGTCCCACGTCAGCGAGCGTCGCAGGGTAGCGGGAAGTTTACGAACGTGTTTACTCAATGCCCCCACAACCTCCGCCGTATCTCTGCTGGATACCTTGATCAGCATGACAAAACGCGAATGGCGTTCCACCAAGGTCGCGATGTGACTGTTCCCTGATCCGCGCAGGAGATCGCCCTCCCAGTGACCCGGAATGGCACGGTCCTGCACTTCAGCAGGCCTTTCGCGGATCGAGATGGCCTCAGGGATTTGACCGCGCCCATCTTTAAAGATACGAGAGTGCTGAGACCGGCGTATGCGGCGCTGGGATCGCAAGTGGTCCAGCAGCTCCTTTTTCAGCGCTCCACGGGCTTGAATGAACAGGCTTCGGTAAATGGTTTCGTGGGACACCCGCATGCTCTCATCATCGGGATACTGGGTTTTCAGCCAGCCGGAAATCTGCTTCGGCGACCAGTCCAGAATCAGTTTACTCGCAACGATGTTCCGCAAGTTCAGGTTGATGGAAAGAAGGCAGCGCTTGGGCCGCAAGGCCGACTGCCAGGCTTCGCCGTCCGCTTGACTGGCTCGATACGCAGGACGGCCACCATGACGTGCGACCTCCCGGCTCACGGTCGATACCGCTCGCTCTAAACATTTGGCAATCTCACGGATCGACGAACCGGAAGCCAGCCCGCGAGGAGCGCACGCCGCCGGACGGCCGGAGCAATCCCCCCGTGACGCGACACCAGACAGCGAATGGACGAATGTTCTTTGCCAAAGGCACGACCGATCCCATGCAATGTCTGACCCGCCCTCCAACGACGCCACACGTCGATCTTCTGCTCCGCGGAAAGCCCAAACCGTTTTCCTGGCTTCATAAACACCACCTTTGAAAACAGCGTTATACCAGATGGTGTTGCATCGACCGTTTGAACCGGCACCACAAACCAGGCACCGACATAGAGGCGAGTGCGTTGCGACGTGCGGGGATAGCCTATACTGGCTGCAATCATGCCACAGGAACACAATCATCGGGTGCAATTACCAATAGCCAAAAGATGAGCGGTCTCCTTTCCGCTTTGCACGATACAGTTTGATGAGAGTTGCCTTCACCTCAGATCTGCACATCGACATCACCGCTCATAATCGTGAGATCCTGCCTTATCTGGTGGAAGGAATAGAACGGCTTTCCGCGGACGTTCTCGTGTTGGCGGGGGACATTGCCAACACCCTCTCCGGTTGGGACGTTGCCCTCGAGGCATTCCAGCGCCTCGGGATTACGAAGTTTATAGTCCCGGGAAACCACGACATTTGGATCGAATCCAAAAGTGCACTCAAAAGGGCTCAGGACAGCACCTGGAAGTACGATGTCGCGCTGCCTGCCTCCGCTGGCCGCCACGGCTTTCACTACCTTCCGCAGCGTCCGGTTTTAGTTGGTGATGTCTGGTTCGTTGGATCTTTGGGTTGGTACGACTATTCCTTTCGTGACGAACGACTGGAAGGCGTTATCAGCACCCAGGAGTATGAGCGCGGTGTGTTTGGGTTGGACATCTGGAACGATTCGCGCTATGCCGCCTGGCTTCGGGAGCCGAATTCGAGTAATTGGCGCGTCAGAAAATTACGACTAAGCGATCCCCATATCTGCTCGCTCATGGTGGCATCGCTGCAGCGGGACCTTGAACAGATTCCCTCAGAGATTGCAAAAGTAGCAGTCGCTCTGCATACCAGCCCGTTCCTGAGTTGCATAGAACGGAAACAAGCGCCGGATTTCTTCGATGCGTACGAAGGATGCACACGTGTGGGTGAAGTTCTAGGCCGATGCGCCACCGGGCGTGCAGTCACAGTGATTTCCGGGCACAGGCACAAGCCCCTCGACATCACGGAAGACGGAGTTCGCGTTGTCCGATCCCCCGTCGGATATCTCAACGACTTTCACGCAGATTACCAGGCGAAGGCTACCGAAGTTATCGGACTGGTTGAATTATGATTTCGCCGTAGAGCCTGGTAAACGCGGTAACCTCCGAAGTACATTTGGGCGAGTGAACCTTACCGATTACCCGACTTACCATGAGTTGGCTTCAGCAGCGGTTGTGAACTTCAGATATGATCCGGTAGGAATCGAAGGAAGGGTTAAGGCAACCCTCGACTCTGTATGGCCGGAACCAGCCTCCTCGCCCTAATCGACGACATCGCCATGATGCTTGACGACGTGGCCATACTCACCAAGGTCGCTGCAAAGAAGACCGCTGGGGTACTGGGCGACGACCTCGCGCTAAACGCCCAGCAGGTCGCCGGCGTGAAAGCCGACCGCGAGCTGCCCGTGGTGTGGGCCGTGGCGAAGGGATCGCTCCTGAACAAGGCTATACTTGTGCCCGCAGCGCTCGCCATTAGCGCACTTGCGCCGTGGGCGGTGCTGCCGCTCCTCATGGTGGGCGGCGCGTTCCTATGCTACGAAGGCTTTGAGAAGCTGACGCACAAATTCCTGCATAGCAGGGATGAAGACACAGCGCATCACGCGGAACTCCTTCAGGCGGTGTCCGACCCTACCACGGACCTCGTGGCAATGGAGAAGGAGAAGATCAAGGGCGCAGTGCGCACCGACTTGATCTTGTCTGCTGAAATCATCGTCATCTCGCTCGGAACGGTCGCTACGGCACCCTTCGTGACGCGGGTTTCGGTGCTGACCGGAGTCGCCCTCATCATGACGGTGGGCGTCTACGGGCTGGTGGCTGGCATTGTGAAGCTCGACGACGGCGGCCTGTCCCTGAGCCAACGAACCGGGAATGTATATTCGGCACGCATGCTGCGCGCCATCGGCGCGGGCATCCTCGCGGCGGCGCCCTGGCTCATGAAAAGCTTGGCCGTCGGGGGCACGGCGGCAATGTTCCTCGTGGGTGGAGGCATACTCATCCATGGCATACCCGGCGCGCATTCTTTGATAAGGGGCTGGGTCGATGGGATGGCTCCAGTGCCCGTGATCGGCGGCGCGCTGCAATGGCTGACGCCCGTCATGCTCGACGGCGTGGCGGGCATCTTGGCGGGCGCGCTGGTGCTGGCCATGGTGAGCGGTGCTCGGCGCGTCATCCACCCGCGACGGGCTGTTAGTCAATAGTTTGGCGGCAGAACGGGATCAAGGTCCTGGTAAACGCGGTTACCTTCCATGTGGGTACTAGTGCATGCGCAGGTTGTAGAATAAGAGCATGGCCAGGACGGGGCGCGTTCCGCGAGCAATTCTGTGGGTTCTTGAGATACTCGCAGTTCTTTTGGTCGCGCTACTCCTCATCCTTCCAATTCAGGACTATGCTCGAAGGGAACATTTACGCTGGTATCTGAATCCCTCCGCTGAGAATTGGCAAGCCTTTCAGTCTAAAAAGCTGGAGGAATTTCTTGTCCGTTTGGGCATAGCGACTCCCATTGCAATTCTGGCCTTGTTTTTGGGCTTTCGTCTCCTGTCCAAGCCACGACAAACGAGGTAGGGCCTGGTAAACGCGGTTACCGCCGAAGTTCGTACTAGCCGCAAGTGGTACGTTTCAGGAGGCAAGAATTGTTGCTGAACGCTTGAGGATCGATGCTGTCTCCGATTGGGGTACACTCTCCTCCGTGAAGCTGCAGAGAATTTCATGCGCCGCCCTGCTGCCGCTTGCAGAACTTTCTCTTTGGGTCGCGCTTGTGGTATGCCCTGCATCGTTCATGTTCGGCCGCCTTTACGCGCTCGGGGTGCAGGGGAATGCCCCAATAAGATCTCGACTGTTCGAGTTTTCGCTCGCAATCGTATCTGAGCGGCGCTTCCATGCGATTGTGAATCTCAATCTGCCGGGTGCACTCATTGGAGCGCCTCTATCAGTGCCCGCAGCCTCATACTTCCGCAGCCACCCCCGTGCGTTTTCTATGCAGGCTTGGCATACTGTCACAATCCCTTTCTTCTGCATGCCAGCTTGGTGGCTCGTGGGACTAGGACTGGACGCAGTCCTCAAACGAAAACGCCTGCATTGGGGATTCCGTGCGATCGGGTCGATTCTCTGTGCCGCGTGCATCGTGTTAGTGATTGGCATCTTAACTTCACCCCCAGCTGACAAG
>DATEGO010000026.1:0-5660 GCA_035280065.1 Candidatus Acidiferrum sp. | reverse complement strand
GGCAAACTGGCGTTACTTTTGGATTGCCCGTAACTGCGTGGCGCTTCGCTAGAGCGACCGCAGAAAGTCCAGGATCGCTTGTTTGTCGGCTGCCGAGAGGGCGTTGAAGCGATCGATTACCGCGTTGGCTTCCGAAGGACCGTAGCAAGTTGAATTGGAAGATTGGCTACAGTCGGTCTCGGAGTGATGGGCACGGATGGCCTTCTGGAGGTCGTCCGTGCGGCCGTCATGGAGGAAGAAGATGTGCTGCCCGACGCCCCAGAGCGGTGTGGTGCGGAACATATCGCCGGTCGCAAGACCCTGCGTGATGTCGTCGGCGAGATTCTTGCCCATGTGGTGGATCAGCAAGTCCGTATAGGGATGGACCGTTAGGCTCTGTAATGCCTCCGTTTCGCTTCGCGGGGGAGTCACCATCGTAGGCGTGTGGCAGGCAAAGCAACCAATCCCGGGGTTGTCGGGGCCAGTTCCAAACAATTGCTGACCGTGCGAAGCGCTGGCCGTGAAAGTAACCGGCTGCGGGCTGTCGAGGAAGCGCATGAAAACGGCGAACATGATCCAGTCGGCCATCTCGTGGAGCGGATTGAAAAAGCTCTGGTTCCGTGTATCGGATGCGTCGGTGCGGAAAATATCATTGGGCTCGCTCTTCACCGCGGTGCATGCGGGAGTCTCGTCCGTGGCCTGGGGGAATAGATCGTTGGTAACGCCCATTTCGACGTTATAGGCTTCTGCTGCAAACATAGTGATCGATTTGTTCTGCGCCTTCCAACCAAAGCGCGTGATGGTGCCGTCGTTGCCGCTGCGATTCGGCATTCCTTGGATGCCAAGCTCTTCGCGAATTGTGGCTGTTGCGTCGTGGCGTCCCAGAATCTCGCGGTCTTGGATGCCGTCGAGGATTCCCAGACCGAAGAGTTGCAAAGGAATGCGGAAGCGTGTATTACCTCTCCGGAATTGCGTTTCAAAGTCGATGGGCGGCAAGACGTCCGAGGTGCAAGTGTTAGTCTGACCTTCGGGGAAAACATCGGAACGCCCAACAACAGTGAAAAGCTGATGGACACCGCCGTCGGGAGTGCCGTCCGGCTTCTTCGCGAAGCGCACTTCGCGGATCGGCCCATATTGCTGGATGAAGGAGGGGACGCTGTTCGCCGCTCCCTTGCGGTGAGGAATCAGATCGAACATGGGATTTTCCGGAGGCCGCTGCTGGCCGGGGGGATCCTGCGGATTGGGCACGAGGAAACCTCCTGATCCGCCGAGTGCCGGTTGGCTGTGGCAAGAGAGGCACTGGTCGCCGTTAAAGCGCACACCAAGTCCTGCCGAGTTCGTTTTGGTCACGAAATTGGCTTTTGCCGGATCCGTAAAGGAGCCGAGCTGCAAATCCGCGCAATCGTCGCAGACAGCTTCCAGTTGAATGGCTCTCTGAAGACCTTCCTGAAACAGAGATAACTCGACGGGCGTTAAGCCCTTGAGCGGGACCCCGGCGCCCGGAGAACCTCGACGCACACCCCCATCCTTCTGCGCAAGGCAGACGGAGGACATAAGAAAGAAGAGTGCAGCAAGACCAACGCGAAACAGCCAACTTGTCTTGAACGATACCATCGTGACACCCCTTTTCGGCTTTCGATGTTTCCGCAAGTTTCAGAACGCAGCCTATCGCCTCATCACCCGTAGCCCAATCTGCCGCGGCGATTTTGCGAAGCCAGCCGCCTCCGGCGACTTTTGGTCAGACTGTGTTCAAAAGTGTTGCCGGGGAATATTGAGTTGCCATGTACGCTTCCAGGCAAAGGAGATCAATGGAGCGGAGATTCTTTCTGGATTCCCTGCGTATTCCTTCTCAACTCGCTGAACAAAAGCACCTTGTTTGGACCAAACAGGCTTTGCTGCGGAAATCAAGTGCGGCTTGCGTCGAGGCAGTGTCTTGTAACTTTCGCATCTTTTCCACCCCGCAAGACGGCTTGGCAGAGTAGAATGTGCCAACTTCATCAGAACGGGTCCTCGAATCATGGAAACACGGGTAAAGCCTTCTGTAACGAGTCCTGCCTACCGCTTCGGTCCCTACCACGTGGACATTGCTGCGGGTCAACTTCACAAGCAGGGAACAAAGATACGGCTTGCGGGTCACCCCCTCGACATTCTGGTCATGCTCCTCGAGCGCGAGGGGCAGGTGGTGACTCGGGAAGAGATCAAGCAGCGACTTTGGCCCACAGAAGGCTTTGGCGATTTCGAGAACAGCCTGAACAAGGCCATCAACAAACTTAGGCAGGCCTTGGCCGACTCTGCGGAACGGCCCATTTATGTGGAAACTTTGCCTCGGCGAGGCTATCGCTTCATTGCTTCGGTTGAACTACCCCAAGACCATACGAATGGGGCAGAGAAAAAGCAGCCCGCCGTTGCTGAAGTCGAACATAGCGTCGTACGACCAAAATCTGGACGGATTTCCCGAATGGTTTGGATGGGGCTGGGAGTGGTGGCGGTATCTTTGCTTGTCATAGTGGTAGCTCGAATTCTGCCGGCGCCGCGGCCGCGTGTCCTTCGTTCAACCGCCCTGACAAACTCCGCGCGCATTGACCGTTGGGGGCGTCTGCAGACCGACGGGACGCGGCTGTTTTTTCTCGAGAGGCAAGGGCACCATTGGAACTTGATGCAGATGCCTGCATCTGGCGGCGAGAGACAACCCTTCAGCGAGCCATTCCAAAATACACGAGTACTGGCGATCTTATCGGATGGGTCGGAAATGATTGTCACGCCCTTCACCCAGCGGACGGATTCTCTGGAGTTGTGGCTGATGTCAACAGTCGGCGGACTGCCGCGCCGCCTTGGGGGCGTGATTGCGTCCGACGCGGTGTTTGGTCCCGAACCCAACCAGATTACTTACAGCACCATGGAAGGCATTTACGTCGTAGGACGCGAAGGATTGAACGCGCAGAAACTTGTTCCGTTAACCGGCATCAAGCGGGCATTAGGTTGGTCGCCGGATGGCCGAGTTTTGCGGTTTGAATTGCACGATGCCGAAGATCACTCGAGTACCATTTGGGAGTTTGACCGCCGGGGCGGCGGTCCTCATCCGATGTTGCCAGGCTGGGACGATCAACCATTCCAAATCAGTGGGCGTTGGACTGCCGACGGCCGCTACTACATTTTTGTTTCAGCGAACCATGGCGGCTCGCAAAACATCTGGGCGCTTCCTCAGAATCACCACGGAACATGGCTCGGTCGGCGCAGCGAGCCCGTGGAATTGAGTGCCGGGCCCGTCAAACTGGACCAGCCGCTTCCCACGCGGGATGGCAACCGCTTGTTTGCTTTAGGCTCGAGCGAGCGGTGGGAATATGTCCGCTACGATCTAAAGACGCGGGAATACCAAAGCTTGTTGGGTGGTGCGGTTTCCCTATGCACGAGTTTCTCGCCGGATGGAAATTGGGTAGTGTCCTGCAGCGAAAACGCGCTCTGGCTCAGCAAAACGGACGGCAGTAGTCGACGTGAGCTGGCTTCGGCCTGGTTTAATGCAGGCGCTCCTCAAATGAGCCCCGACGGCAAGGAAGTGGCATTTGGGGGCGCTCCTAGCGCAGGAGGACCTTCGAAAATCTATATCGTTTCCGTTGACGGCGGCGCTCCCCGAGAGCTAGTGGCTGAGGCTTTTTCAGTTGCTATGCCCTATTGGTCGCCCGATGCTTCACAGCTGGTCTACACCGTGCCAACCGAAGCAGGCGCTGTTGCTGGTGCGTACGTGCTTGACCGAAAGACCCTACTTAAGACAAAGCTCCCCGACTCCGCAGGTTTCTGGAAGGTGAATTGGTCACCGAATGGAAAATATTTTGCCGCGGTCTATGAGGACAATCGTCGAATGGCCGTGTTTGACAGTGCAAGCCAGCACTGGACCGAAATCTGCAAAGGAGCAGTGCTTAGTCCGCCGGTGTGGTCCTCCGATTCGCGCTACATCTATTACCAAGATATTTTGGAAGAAGACGAGCCGGTGCATCGCGTCAACATAAACACAAGGAAGACTGAGCGGGTGTTCGACTGTGGTCCGCTACTCAAGGGCGTGCAACGGTGTGGGTTTGAAGACAGGACCCCGGACGGCGCCCTGGTATTCCGGCTGACCCGCGGCGATCATGACATATATTCGCTGGATGTTGAGTTGCCGTAAGCTGCGAGAGCGCATGAACCGCTTCAGATGCCCGCGCACCGCGAGTAGCCGACTTCAGGGTTCTTGCCTCCAAGTCCCTGGCTGATGGCGCCGCAAACAGAAGCGGGGCCAGGAAGCCAGCTGCTACGACAAACGTGCGCCGGGATTCGCCGTTCATCCAGGCGCGAATGGCCGCGCCAGCAAAGGCCAAGCAGGTGGCAAAGAGGGGCATACGAACAAGAATGAGACATCGTACCTCCTTGCACGGGTTCCTCGGAGTGAGACCGGTTGAGTGAGGGGTAACTCTCTCCAGACGTAGGACAGCTTGGCGAAAGCAAGATTAACAGACGATAAATGGCAACGGATCGGCTTGACCCTTGTCTCCAGCGATTCTGTCATCCTCGAACTACCGAGGCGTCGGTTGCTGATGTGTTGTCGGCAATTGTCCCCAACGAAGACTCTGTGCAACTCATTGACGGGTCTTCCATGAGAACCATGCGAGCTGGGTGATTCGAGTAGCCCGCTGACGAACGAATTCCTAGAACGTGCGAGCGAACGCAGATGTGATTACACGTCGCGATTTCACGAAACTAGCCAGCGTCTCCGCTGGGAGCCTGTTTGTATCTTCTGGCGAAGGGTCAGAGAAAAAGCGAACTCACGAAAGTGGAAACCCGGCCGCGGTTATGAACGGCTTTGTTCAAAACGCCGGCGCCGATGTCTGCTACGAACGTACCGGCAGCGGTCCGACAATCGTATTTGCCCACGGGCTGGGCGGAAATCATCTCTCATGGTGGCAGCAGGTACCGCATTTTTCCCCTCGCTACACCTGCGTCACTTTTGCTCATCGCGGGTTTTCACCCTCCCGCATCGCATCCGGCGGCGTTGATCTTGCCTTGTTTGCAGGGGACTTACTGGCGCTGCTGGACCATCTTGAACTGACGGATGTTCGGTATGTGGCACAGTCGATGGGAGGACGGACTTGTCTCAATTTTGCTCTTCACCACCCTCAACGCGTGCGCGCGTTGGTGATGGCATCGACCGGAGGTGACGTCGATCTGAACACGCTTGACGTAGCTGACCGCAAGAAAATTGAACATTGGTCCGCGGCAAGCGAGGGAATGCAAACTGAACTTCGTACGCGTGGCATTCATCCCGCCGCAGGAGAGTGTATGGCGCGCGAACAGCCCGAGCTGGAATTTTTGTAACGGGAAATCGATCGCCTCAGCATTGGCCTCGACAATGAGGCCCTTCGAGCAAAGGGGCGGGCTGCGAGCACTCTCCCGGCAATGGAATTGAAGCGGCTAACCATTCCTGTGCTATTTATCACCGGGCTGGAGGATGTAGTTTTCTACGGCTTCGGTCTGCGGGCTCATTTGAGCCTCGCGGATGCAGGAATATCCGATGGAAAGTTCATTCGACGGAGCAAGGCTTGGAAACGAGGATCTGAGCGCAGTGAATCAGCGGCAGGATCGACACCGAGGAAAGCCAATCCGTCCGAATGTTCTTCGGCAGCCTTCTCAAGCCACTGAAATGCTTCGTCCTT
>DATEGO010000025.1:0-6026 GCA_035280065.1 Candidatus Acidiferrum sp. | reverse complement strand
AAGCCAGGGCCGGAATCTCTGGACGAGAAGCTGAAGGAACTGCGGACCATTGCCGTTTCCCGACTCACGCGCTTGCGCGAACTGCTCGCGAATCCCGAAGCCATTCATGAGGCGAGAGCTTTGCTGAGCGAGCAGGTTGGGAAGTTCACAATCGAGCGCACTGAAGAAAATGGCAAGGTCAGGGTTAAAGCCAATGCCGACATAGACTTTTTCGGGGAAGAGGCGTTTACACGCGTGGGTGGTGCCGGGGGCCAGAATCGAACTGGCTACGCCCGCCTTTTCAGGGCGGCGCTCTACCAATGAGCTACCCCGGCAGCATTCGGTTGTTCAATTTTAGAGTCGGCAGAAGGAAGAGTCAAACGGAACGCTATGGATCGCCTTTTGGGGCGAATCTCTCGATGAAATCCCGAAACCGCTTGGCGTTGTAACTTTTGCCGTCTTCGAGTTCGTTGGAGGGTTGAGACTGAATCAGCTTTCCATTCGCGTCCAAAATGAAGATGTGCGGATAGCCATGGATTCGCGGGAAGCGGGACAAAAACTCGCGGTTGGGATTTTCCTGGCTCATGCTGACTTTCATCGTCACATAATTTTTATCGCGAAGGCCCGCGAGGTCGGCGTGTTCATGAAAGAAGCGGTCCATGGTGTGACACCAGCTACACCACTCGCCGCCGACCACAACGAAGATATTTCTGTTCGACCTTTTTGCTTCTTCGCTGGCAGCAGCCAGATCTTTGTCGGGATCGCGCCGGGGATCGTAGCCATCGGCCAACGCAATGTGGGGCGCGGAAGCTGTACTGGGTTGAACGAATGCCTTGTGTTCTAACGAGACGGGAGCGCAAAAATAGGCGTAGACCAGGGCCGCGAAGAGCGGAATCCGTATGAAGCTGCTCTTGTGCCAGTTATTGCTGGGATTCATCGAACTCTTTCATCCAGTTGCGGTTCTTGAGGACTTCGCGTGGCTTGGTGCCGTCGGGTGGGCCGACGATGCCGTCTTTTTCCATGAGATCGATCAACCGCGCGGCGCGGCCGTAGCCGATGCGCAAACGGCGCTGCAAGGTGGAAGTGGAAGCGCGTCCCGCGTCGCAAACGACTCGGACGGCGTCTTGGTAAAGGTCGTCATCGACATCGTCGCCGCCATCAGCGTCGGCCCCGTCGGCACCATCGACTGGCTTGCCATTTTCGTCTTTGGGCGCTTCCAGGAGTTCTTCTTGATATTTCGCCTGCGCCTGGTCACGCCAGAAGTCGCAGACTTCACTGATCTCCTCTTCTGTGACCAGCGGTCCGTGAATGCGATGGAGGCGTGCCGAGCCCGCGGGCAAATAAAGCATGTCGCCGCGGCCGAGGAGCGATTCGGCGCCGTTCGAGTCGAGAATGGTGCGCGAGTCGACTTTGCTGGCCACGCGGAAGGAGATGCGGGCAGGGAAGTTCGCTTTGATCAAGCCGGTGATGACGTCCACGGAGGGCCGCTGCGTGGCGAGAATCAGGTGAATGCCAACGGCGCGCGCCATTTGCGCGAGGCGCGTGATGGATTCTTCCACGTTGTTAGTGTCCACCATCATGAGGTCGGCGAGTTCGTCGATGACGATGACGAGATAGGGAAGCGGCTTGTGCTGGGGCTCTTCGACATTGTCAAAGAGCGAGAGCGACTGGTCTTTCTTGAATGTGCGATTGTACTGATCAATGTTGCGAACGCCGCGTTGCGCCAGGAGCCTCAGGCGGTTTTCCATTTCGCGTGTGGCGTTGCGGAGGACATTCGAAGCGATCTTCGGGTCCGTGACGACGGGCGCAATCAAATGGGGAATATTTTCATAGAGGTTCAGTTCGAGCCGTTTTGGATCGACAAGCACCATCTTCACGTCGTCCGGGCTGGCTTTAAAAAGAATAGACATCATCAGCGAGTTGATGAAGACGCTCTTGCCCGTGCCGGTTGAGCCGGCGATGAGCAGGTGCGGCATGGCCGCCAGTTCGGTTACGCGAATGCGCCCGTGCAGGTCGCGGCCCATGGCCAGCGTGAGTTTGCTCGGCGAATGAATGAATTCGGTGGCCTCGATGATTTCGCGCAGGGCGATGGTTTGGCGCTTATCGTTAGGAACTTCGATGCCGATGGTGGATTTGCCCGGAATGCGCTCGATGAGGATGGACTCCGCTTGCAGCGCGAGGCACAAGTCTTCAGTGAGGCCGATAATGCGGCTGTACTTGATGCCCGCTTCCGGCTTGAATTCGAACGTGGTGACGACTGGGCCGGGATTGATTTGCGTCACTCGCCCTTGCACGTCGAACTCAAGGCACTTCGCTTCAATCGCCCGCGCGCGCTGCTTCAGTTCTTCTTCATCGAGTTTGTGGCTGCGCTCGCCTTCGCGCAGGAGCGAGGGTGGTGGGAGCTTGTAATTCGGATTGTCCTTGGCAATCTTCGGATCGCCCTTCTTGGTGCCCGGTTTTTCGGTGTCCTTATGAAAAACGAAGATGGGTGCCTTCACCACACTCGGCTTTCTTTCTTTCTCTTCGGCTTCATCTTCTTCCGGCTCATCAGTGGCAGTGGTGCTGGTTTCAAGGAGGGCCGCTTTGGCGATCGCTTGCGGAGGCACAGGCTTCCTGCCGGAGAGACGCGATTCCTCTACGCGGCGGCGATTACGCTCCTGCTCGCGGCGCTCGCTCCAATCGTGCAAGCGCGCCTGAACTCTTTGAAGGACTCCTAACTTCCCGACGGCTCCTATAGGCCCGCGGGGACCGTTGGCCCAAGCATGCGCGCCGGAGAAAGAGAAGCGCGTGGTCATAAACAGCGAAGTGAAGAAGAGGGCAACGGCGACGAGAAGCGCTCCCCAGAAATTAAATCCCGCAAGGAGCTCGCTGGAAATCAGCGAGCCGACGATGCCGCCCGCCGGAATCGCTCCGCGTACGGCAGGGAATGGAAACAGCGCGAGCAATGCGGGCAACGAAACCAGCAACAAGAAATAGCCGGCCAGCGTGGCAAATTGCGAATCAATCGCACGGCTACGGCACCAGCGCCAGCCGAGCACGAGGATCGCCGCGGGCAAAAGAAACGCTGCAAACCCAAAGATCTGGAAGAGCAAATCCGAGGCGTACGCGCCAACTGGGCCCATCCAGTCGTTGGTTACCCCTCCGTCGCGCGGTTGTGCGCTGACGTTGAGCGACGCATCGCTCGGAGAATACGAAAGTAGCGCCAGGGCGATTAAAACCGCCAGCGAAATGCACAAAAAACCGACTAACTCGTTCAGCCGCTTGTTTTGAGTCGGAGTCAGAAAGCGCACGAACATTCTCCTCAGCTTCTGGGGAAGGCTGAGTGTGGCGGCGGGTGCTGGCGCTATCGCGATCCCGCCTGGAGGAACGCCCAAACCAAGATGATGATACCAAAGACGATGCGGTAGACAACAAATACTTTCAGCGTCCGTGTTTGCAGGTAACGCAAGAAGAACGCTATCACCAGATACCCTGCAAACCCGGAAACCAAAATGCTGATCGCGAGTGTCGACAGCGGCAAATCCAAAGCGCCAGCTTTATGCATCTTAATCAGCCCCGGCAGTTTGGCGACGACGGCCCCAGCAATCAGTGGCGCAGACAGCAGAAAAGAAAAGCGTGTTGCCGCCTCTCGCGTGAAATTGCGGAAAAGCCCCGCCGTAATCGTGATGCCCGAACGGGATACCCCGGGCCACAGCGCGAGTGCCTGGGCAGTTCCAATGATAATTCCGTCGCCCAAGTTCGATTGTTGTATTCTCCGCGTCAGGTTTTTTCTAGTGTCCGCCCACCACATGATCAGCGCTACACCAACAAGCGAGACCCCAATGATAACCGGAAGCCGGAGGTGTTCTTCAATTTGTTTGTCGAATAGTTTTCCGAGAATTGCACCGGGAATGGTTCCAACCACCATGTACCAAAAGAGCCGTTTGTGCTTTTCTGTCTCTTCTGTGGCCGCGCTTGGCGGATACTTCCCGCCAAGGCCGCAGACCACCAGCGTCAGCCAATCCTGGAAAAAGTACAAAATCACGGCCAGCAGGGTCCCTGCGTGCAACGCCACATCGAAAGCCTCGCCCGGGTCCTGCCAATGCATCAGCCAGGGAAACAGGATCAAGTGCGCCGTGCTGCTTACCGGGAGGAATTCGGTCAAGGCTTGCACCAGCGCGAGAACGATTGCCTGATAGAGGGGCATGAAGATTCGGTTTCCTTTTATGCCGGCCCTTGCTTCGGTGCGCCCGGCAAGATTTTCCGCATCTCGTAGGCGTCTAGGCGGCCGAGATAGTAGCGCTTCAAAGTCGCCTCGATACGATAGCCGTGGCGCTTCCAGAAGGCAACGGCAGCTTCATTATCAATGGCGGTTTCCAGCAAGATGAAGCGCACTCCGCGCGCGAAGAGATTTGCTTCCTGCTTTTCCAGCAGCAATGTTCCGACGCCGCGCCTGCGGCGTTTTGCTTCTACGTCCAGAGTGATGATGTGCGCAAGAGGAGGATTCTCCTCGCTCAAGATGAACCCGACGATGTGTCCGTTTTCTTCCGCTACCGTGCAGTCGGCGGAGGGAATTGTCAGAAAGTAGCGCAGCGTGGTCTTCGAATAAGAAATTCCTGCTGGGAAGGACCATTGGTCCAGCTTATGAAGGGCCGCGAAGTCGTGCGGGTCGTACGAGCGAAGGGTGGGCGGCATGGCGGGATTGTAGTCCAGAACGCCCGTTCACAGCGTTCTACAGGGATTTCGCGCTTCGCCCCTTTTTGGCAACCGTGCTTACTTCTGTGGCTGCACCGGCGGCATCGCGCGCCCCAGGGCTTTCACGGTCAATTCATCCGGCGTTGTTTTACCGTCTTGTTTGACCACGACGGCGAAGCCGCCGCTGTAGTCCCACATGGTCCAGCCAATGCCGTATTTTTCGAGCGTGGTGCGCACGTCAGCAATCCACGCGGCGCGATCCTTCGGCGGCGCCGTTTTGCGGTACACCCCGAATTCGTTGCACGTCAGCGGCACGTTCCACCGTTTGCCCCATGCAGCGATCTGGCTGATTTCTTCGTCAATCCGCCCGGCGTTCCAACGGTCCATTCCGTAGTGAACCACAGCGAGGTGATTGACGGCGTCGGGAACAAGCGCAGCGGCCTGCTGCACGTTTTCTGGAGTCGACGGGTACGGCAAGTCCTTCAAATAATGCACGTAATTCGTGCTCCAGTTTGCGCCCTGGTGCGTAAATACATGCGGATCGTAGAAATGAAAGTTGTAAATGATGTTCGGGTCGCGCAGGGGTTCGATAAAGAGCAGCTCGTTGTCGGCGGACCAATTTGCCCCCGCGACGATTATGGTCTGCGCCTGCGCTCCTTCGCGAATGGCAACTGCGAGATCCGATTGAACACCCTCCCAGCGATAGCGATCGCGAAACTCCGGCTCATTCAGAATTTCGAAGAAGACAAGATCCGGGTTCCACGAAGAATAGTGCTTCGCCAGGGCCCGCCAGTAATCCGCGAATTGCTCGACGAACTCATTGTCGGCGACCAGTTTTTCCTTGAAGTCTGAATCCGGGTGCACGTCAATAATCACCGCCAAGCCTTGATCCAGAATCATTTTCACGGCAGCATCGAGATAGCCCAGGTAGTCCTGTGGGATCTGGTCCGCCTGCTTGCGGCGGAACATCGGCTGCGGATTCACGCTCAGCCGCACGTGATCAAAATTCATCGCCTTGATCAGCGCGATATCTTGCGCGGTGGTCCACGTTTCGAAGTGTTCCTTGGTGTAGCCCTTCTCGTCGTACACTTGCGCAAACCACTCGCTCAAGTTGATTCCATACCGCAGATGCGCCGCGCGCCTTTTTGCGAGGCCTGAGTCCTGCGAGGTTTGGGCCAGTCCTGAACTGCCCGCCAAGAGGGCCGCCCCGGCGAGCGCTACAACAAGCAAGCGGGCACGTCTCAAGTAAGCATCTTTAGGTCGCGGAATCATTCTCACAGTAGCCTTCAATGAACATCTATTCTGAAAGCCGAAAGCCTATACCCGCGATGACAAGCAGGCAAGAGAGCCTGTCATCGAGTTGCGTACTCTTC
>DATEGO010000024.1:0-13362 GCA_035280065.1 Candidatus Acidiferrum sp. | reverse complement strand
GTTCCAAGTTCATCCGCGAGGCCCAGGAACCGCGCAGGATCGCGAGTTGCGGCCTGAAGAGCTTGCATCGGCGTGAATCCAGCCTCCACCAGCAACGCCAGTTCATCGTGTAAGCTGAAACCGTAATAGAGATACGGCACGCCGCCGCTATCAGTTCCCGCCATGAAGGACACGCCCGCCCGGTGAGCGGCGGTAGTGAGGCGCATCGCCTGCTGAAAAGCGCGATTGCGCGCGGCCACGTATTCGGGGATATCGCGGTGGACAATCGGGTTGTGTTCCCACGCGTCGCGCTCCTGCACTTTTACATACTTCAAACGCTCATCCTGATACAAAGCTGCACTTCCAATCGAGGCGTACACCCGCGCGACGGAAAGCGTAGGAACTTGCCAGGTGCCATTTCGCTTCAGCCGTGCGAAAACGTCCCCCGCACGCTTTTCGTCGTAGGTGTCGGCAAGCTGGTTAATTTCGTTTGCAATACGCAGGGGGAGCTTCATCATCTCGCCAGGTTGCGGAGGCTTTCCGATGCGCTCCAGCCGGTCGCGCCGGAACTGACCGCCGGCTGGCGAAATCACGTAATCGAGGCCGTCAAGGTGCTCAATGCCGTTTTGGCCTGCGTCAGAAGCTTCGATTGCCGTGACGGACAGAGGTACGTGCCCGACGAATGGTACGCCGTCTTTCTTTGCCTCAGCGGCGACAGCGAAGTAGGCATCCCGCGGCACGTTGTCATAGACCTTAATAAAATCCCAGCCTTGCGACTTCAGGTTATCGACGGCCAAGGTTCCTTGCGTTGCGTTTTCAACGACGACCGAATGGTCCGGATGAATCGGCGGCGGTCCGTCTACGACCGGACCGCAAGCGACCAGCCGCGGTCCGTGGCGCTTGCCTTCTCTGAGTTCCTCCCGCCAACGCCTCAGATCATCGGGTCGCCCGCCTGTATTTCGCACGCCCGTTACCCCATTCGCGATCAAAAGAGGAAACGCTAACTCGGCATCCCAAATGTGGAGGTGCATATCCCACAGACCCGGTATCAGAAATTGTCCACGAGCTTGGATCAGCTGGGCACTGGGTGGCGGCTGGATGTGCGGTCCGATTTTTTCTATGCGCTCACCGCGAATCAGTACATCGACTCCCCTGCGCGGCGGAGCTCCGGTCGCGTCAATGACTGTGACCTCGTGCAGCAAAAGCGCCGGAGCCTGCGTCTGTGCCTGGCAACTTGAAACGAAAAGTGACAACACGAAGCCAAAGATCGGAACCAGGACTCTCATAAATATCGAACCTTCTCAGGGTCCTTCGCATCTACTTGCGCCGGGGAACTACCTCCGAGTTCAAGCTGTCTTCTCAAGTTCGACAGCTCGTAGTCGAATGAGTGTGGCATCTTTATGAAAGATTCGTCAAAAGCCGTCAGCGAGGATGGATACGTTGGTGCGCATAGACCTCAGCAATGATCAGAAACCAGGAAGCAGCGGCCGAAAGCAGGCCGAACACGACCGTCCATTTCTCACGTCTTGTGAGTGGGGCTCTTCGCCACTGTGCCTCACGCCGGTTGCGAAGACGCCAACCATTCCAAATTACGTAGAGCGTGGCCGTAGACAGTGCGGCGGAAACGTACCGCAAGGTCAGGCGCACGGGATCGGAATGGATCAAAGAGGATCCCCCAGCCGCTGCGACGCTCGTGAATCCCAGGGCTAGCTTTGCCGCGTTCATCGCGACTACGAAGGCGCAGATTCCTTGGATCGCAGCGCTCGTCAGCGCGGCGAACGACAACCTGATCTCGCGCGTCAGTGTGTAATTTTTTAGCGCCGGACGAGAAATCTCTTGCCTCTTAGCTTGTTCGACCAAAATACACCCCCTACACTCGATGCAGTTCTTCGCCAAAAGTTACACGCACATAGGAATTAGTCGGAGTTTTTCGAAAACATATCAAGTATTGGTTAAGTTCCCGACGGCCAGCGTAACTATTCGCAGCGTTTCTCATCCGTGGCTCATCGCGAACGCAAGCTCGTGAATTCTTGCCAATTCGAGGTGAATAGATGCGCTTTCGGCTAGTTATTGCTGCCTTATCTTTGTTGATTGCACTGCATTCTTCACCGGCTGCCTCCGCGGAGTCACAGGAGGGTGCCGTCTATGTCGCCAGTAACGGAGTGTCGGGAAACAGGATCCTTCAATTCCTTCGGGACGAGCAGGGTGTTCTCACGGCTGGAGGTTCTTTCAACACCGGAGGGCTCGGAACAGGTACCGGGCTTGGAAATCAGGGCGGAGTCGTACTTACAGACGATGGTCAATGGCTCCTTGTGGTTAACGCGGGAAGTAACGACATATCGGTTTTTGCTGTGGATTCCGACAGCGATTCGCTAAAACTGGCGGATCGAAAGGCTTCGGGGGGACAGCGTCCCATCAGTGTCGCGACGAAACACGGATTGGTGTATGTCTTAAACGCCGGAGGAGGCGTGGGTGGTGCCGACAGCATTGCTGGTTTCCGGCTGACGGGCCGAGGGCAGTTAGTACCAATCCCAGGTTCGACTGCGCCACTGAGCGCCGCTAACACGGGTCCCGCCGAGATTCATTTCGGCTTGGATGACGATGAGCTGCTGGTCACGGAAAAGAACACGAACCGCATCGACGTAGTTCAATTGGACGAAGTTGGAGCGGTCCGCTCATCGAGGACGTTTTCCTCAACAGGTGCAGAGCCGTTTGGATTTTCCGTTAGCCGGATCGCCGATGCGATTCTGGTTTCGAGCGCAGCTGGTGGCGCGGCGAATGCCAGTTCCCTTACGTCATATCGTTTTGATGATGGCGTCCTAAGCGTCTTGGCAGGATAACGCAATTATCATCGGTTCAAGAGCGGTGGGGAGACTTTCCCACCGCTCTCGCGTTTCTGTAACTTTTGGCATCCTTTTGAATCCTTCTTTCGAGGGTCAAATTCGTTTCACCGTGTCAGATCTCCTCACAGCTAAGAAGGACAGAGAATTCGAGCTGATAGACCGCATCTTAGGTGGTCATCACGAAGGTTTCTACGAGCTGATTTCACCCTACGAGCACCGCGTTTTCATGACCGCTTATGACATCCTACAAGTGGAGGCCGATGCCGAAGAAGTGGCTCAGGAGGCATTCCTGAAGGCTTTTCGTAGTCTGCGGAGCTTTCGCCGAGAAGCCCAGTTCTCGACATGGCTCCTGCGCATTACGGTGAATGAGGCGCGCATGCGCTTACGGAAGCGGCGGGAGATTTCTCTTGATTCCGTTTTTCCCAACCATGAAGAAGGCGACTATACTCCGATTCTTCTGGTGGATTGGCGGGAAATTCCCGCGGAAGCCCTTCTCCGCGAAGAAACTCGCCGGTTGCTGCGAGAATCCCTTGCAGCTCTGCCGGAAAACTACCGCGAAATCATTACGCTCCGCGATGTCAACGGTCTGAGCAATGCGGAAACCGCCGAGATTCTAGGTTTGACCTTGGGTAATACGAAAGTTCGCCTGCTGCGCGCTCGCATCACGCTGCGCGACTTGTTTGTCGAGCGGCTCCGCGGCAAAACAAGGCATCGCCCGGCCAGAGAGGTGACGCCATGAAGTTCGATTGCAAACACATCTGGCGTGAACTCTCGAACTACTTGGATGGCGAGGTTCCTCCGGATGTGCGGCGGGATGTCGAAGCTCATGTCGCGCAGTGCCGGCACTGCTCGGCCTTGCTAGACAGCACGCACAATGTCGTCGTGCTAATCGCTGACGAACGTCGCCTTGAACTCCCTGTTGGATTTAGTGCGCGCCTCCGGGAAAGGCTCGAAAGAGAACTCGCCACCTCCAAGCGGGACTAGCAGAGAGGAGGAAACAGGACAACATTCCTCCGGTTAGGGCGGAGTCGGGCCGGGTTGGATAGGATAGTGGGCAGACATGAAAATCTATGTTGGCTTTAGCATCCTGCTCGGTGGGACTGGCTCACGAAGGCGTGACGGGGCATTTGTTACTCGCTGATGGCCGGAAGGCAGACCGACATTTCACGCCAAGGTATGCATGCGAGTTTGAATTGGCTCATCGCCATGTTCAACGGGATCGCAACGAATCCTCTTCTTACCACATGTGTCTAATGGTTTATGCGGGAGGATGGGGGTTCGAACGCGACACATGCAGCCGAACCGGGAACAACTCATTTTCGTCGGTCGGTAACCTAACGACTGCGTTCTGATTTTCGCAACAAACAATTGGACTATGCATCCCGTGTTAGAACAAGCGAGTCAAGGAAAAAGCGCCGAGTGGACGGGTGAGACCTTCTACCGGGATCTTTTCGCCGAGGTCCCCGTTGCGTGCTTTTCCGTTGGCATCGACGGTCGGATTCGAGCCGCCAACAGGCGTGCCCTCGACTTGGTCGGTTACCAGCGGCCCGAAATAATTGGACGCACGGTGCTGGACCTGTACGCCGATACTCCCGCGGGAAAGACGAAAGCAAAAAGACAATTCCTCCTCTTCCGCTCTGGGGCGGAGATTCGCGGTGCAGAACTTGAGATGCGTTGCGCGAGCGGCAAGTCGTTATGGATCAGACTCTTCGCAAAACCGATCAGAGACCGTACGGGACGGGTCACCGCGAGCTGCTCGGTGGTGGAAGAGATCCAGACAAAATCATGGGCAACAGAGGCACGACTGCAACAAGATCATGCCACGCTCTCGTGCGAGAGCGACAGCGAGAGATTTGATTTGATCAGGGATCGCTGCTCGGCGCGAGAGCTTATAAAGCGTTTCCTGATCAAGTCGAGTGACACATCCTGTTTCGTAAGAATGGATGACATTGACTGGGTTGGCGCCGCAGGAAACTACGTAGAACTTCACATCGGCAACAGGTCGCATCTGATTCGCAAGACGATGAATGCTATCGAAGCTGAACTAGACCGTCGCCGATTCCTGCGGATTCACCGCTCCGTGATTGTTAACATCGAGCGCATCAAAGGACTTCGGTCCTGGCGCTATGGCGACCACAAGGTCGTCCTCTATAGCGGCACGCAATTGACCTTGAAGCGTTGCAACAGTAAGAAACTAGAGCAACTCCTAGGGGAGTCAATTTAGCAGACTCGTGGAAAATATCGATCAAAAGCAAAGTTTTGGTGTCTTACGTGCCTCTCGAGCTCGGCGCGCCATTGTTGATCACCAGTCACGGCGACTCTCTGCGCAATTTTCGTTCCTAACTACTTTGGCCGCTTCGCTTGAATGCAAATCCGATTGCCATCGGGATCCTCCAAGACGGCTGTCTGCCCTGTCCCAAACTGTTGAATGACATCCGCAGGCAGATTCCCGGCCTTCTGTGCTAATCGGTCAGCGATTGCCACCTCGTCGACTTTAATGCATAACCTGGGCTTTAATGAATCTCGACGCTGCAATGAAGTTCGAAGAAGTTTCTCGACCATTCTTTCTGCCACGATCCACACCGCGATTTCCCCAAACCTGAGGAACGCGTACTCGATTGGCCCCTCGCTAGGCCAACGATATGCAAGGTCGAATCGCAGTACGTTTCGATAGAACTGCAGCGACTGCTCGACATCTTTCGCGCCTATGATAGTCGGGTGCTCACCGATCAAGTCTTCTCTCCCACGCTCACTCGATTTCAGATGCAATGGAACTTATTCTCTAAAGACCCACATTCGAAACCACAACGAACGGGGCCACGTTTGCAGGACCGACCGAATGCATAAACAGGATCGCCGGAAACGCGCTTCTCCGGCGACCCTATTTGCAACCGAAACCCTATCGGTTGTCCGAGTCTTGCCCGGCCGAAGCTGGGACCGCAGGCGTTACTAAGACCCGCAGGCCGGATTGGACGTAACCCCTTTGACCTGGAGCAAAGCGTGGCGCCAGCAGGCCATCGTTGATTTCGCGCGTCATGGCGTACCTGTCGAAGGCCGTGGCCGGGAGGTATAGCCGCGTGTTGGGGAGACCATCGGAGGTACCGTCAATGTCCGCCTCTTCGAAGGAGACAACTCCGTCGCCGTCTCGGTCAACGCGCGCCACCTCTTTCGCGTAAGCATCAAAGAACCGCTGCGGCCCCAAAGGTACGTTGGGCTCAAACGACTTAACTCGCAAAAAAACATCAAGATGGACTTCGTTATTTAGACCGCTGGGGATAAAACGCAGACGGCTCTCCCTCTGGGTCTGGACTGCTGCATCCGCCCGGTCCGGGTCTCGGGGATTATCCGGGTTATCGCCAAAAGTCACTGGATTGTTCTTGACTCCTGCCGGGCCAGAGCCTGGAACGATGGAACTTACTGCCCCCACTTGCCCGTCTTGGAAGCTTGGAGGAATGCCGCCCGTGAAGGGGAGTTCGTACGTCGGAAAACTCCAGTCCGTGCCGTGATTAAACTCCCAGTAGGCGTGGACATCGCTCTGTTGTTGGGCGTTAAAGGTCCCAAGGCTAACGGGGAAGCTCACCGTGTTGGTCTGAATATCTGGGAAATGGTCCTGAGCACTGGGCAAATGAGGGGCATTGCCGTCCACGGTAAAAATATTTCCCGGAACGTTATTGCCAGTCCCTAGGGCTTTAAGCGCGGCAGCATCCTCCGCAGTGATGGTTCCGAACGGCGCATTGCCGCTGCCATCGATGCGCGGAGATGCGACCTGAGGCACAACGACATCGTGGATCATCCAGCCTTCGTACCAGCCGGATTCATTGTTGATGACGAATAGCCCGGAGACGTCAGTGAAAATATCGATAAAAGCGCGGGGATCGTTGGGGTCGGTCGGCAAACCGGGCTTGGGTTCTACCACCAAGCGCACAGCTCCTTTGCTAGGCTGGGCGCAATTGGCTTGGTTAGCGGCAGTTTGCTGCGCGTTGTCGTTAATGCCGGGGACTTTGGTGGTGAAGATGTTGGGCTGAAAGCCAGTCGTATCGATCAAATAGTATTGAAACAGCTGGCTGGGCTTCGGACTTCCGTTTGCGTTGACCGCTTCCGCAAACGCATGAATGGGCAAGTAGGTGTGCGGCCGGGCAGCCAGTTGAAGCAGGCGCGTCTTTAGCGGATCCGGCAAATTGACCACGTCGCCGCGCCGTGAAACCGTGGTTACGTCTTGGACCGCAGTCTCGTTGGGTGTGCATGGCGCCAGCGGCCGCTCAGCACGGATCAAAGCGGACAAGCGACCACCGTCGTCGCCTTGGTCACCCTGGCCCTGCGCCCGACCTGCGACGCTGAACCCAGTTAAGCACAGTCCCGCCACAAAGAGCGCAGCCGTCGTGGCGCGCGCCCATCGCTTTCTTCCTTCACTGAATTGCAAGTGTTCCTTCATTTCCTCTCCTTAGGTTCGTCTCCACAATTTGGATGAAATGTCGCCACGCACACAGATCGCCGGCGAAATCTTGTGTTCCGAGCAACACAATCAAAGTCGCGACACAGCGCGGAATCCCCCTCGAGTAGAAAAAAATCATCAGCTGCGACGATGCAGAATCCTGCGGCCGCAGATTTCGAGTAGACGAATGGGTTACGATACGCAACTCGGACCAAGGAAGGAGATGCACTTGAAAATCAAAGAGCTGATGGTGGTTCTCACGTGCCTCATGCCGTCCTTAGGGCTGGCACAGCAATTGACAAAACAGGCGTTCTACTTTGGAGGTATGGGAGGACTGGCCACACTCTCTGGCGACGCCAATGCCGTAATCACCGCAAATTCCGCATCGACTTCGTCATACGATCCGAGCAACGGAGGTGCGGCCAGCGCTTTCATCGGTGTACACGTTTTCGATTACCTCAGCCTTCAGACGGATTACGTTTGGAACCGCAATGATGTGGTCTTGGTCTCCTCGGTCAACGGTTCTGCTGGATCGAGTTTTTATCGGCTGCCGGAAACAGTCACACAGAATGCTTTTCTGGGAAATGTGCTGATCTATTTTCGAAAACGCGAGAGCCGAATCCGGCCGTATTTGTCGGAGGGAGCAGGAGGGGGGCTCATCCACAGCCGCCTGTCCGGCGGCGGCATCATAAGGGGAGTTCCTGCGCTCCCGCCGGCCTCCTCGGATCATGCGTCGATCGGCGTACGTACTTCTGTCGGCCTCGATGTTCGCTTAGGTACCTCCTGGTATCTTCGGTATAGCTTCGGCGAAACGATTACGCGTAACACCTTCGTCGATCAGCTTTCACCGCCCAAACACCGGATCGCTAAAAACTTCCAAAGCCTCTTTGGAATCTACTTTAGGCTTTGAACCGTTATTTCTTGCTGAAGGCTACGTAAGGGCAGTGGCCCCAATAAATGGGTGCTGCTTCCCAATGCTCCGCGAGCACCCGCGCGTGGCAGACACTGCAGCAATTGAACGATTGGGCGGCTTCCGCTGAGGTCACGCGTGACCACAGGTCCTCAAACACACATAATCCGTGACCGTTCGCTCGGGTTTCGGCCAGGGTGCGCAATCGTCCTGACTCTTGCTGCTTCTGGACAAGCGACGTGTACAGCTTCGCTTTGAGCCAGGACGGCGCCCGCTCAGACCCTGCCTCATCGGGCTGCCGCGCCAAAAGCTCGAACAATCTATCTTCGTGCTGGAGATTGTCGCTCATACCACCTCTTTTTGAATTGCTGCCTAGCCCTCGCCAGCATCCGTTCGACGGCTTTTTCCGTTTTGCCGATTTGCACCGCGATGTCACGCAGGCTTCTTTTCTCCCAATACCGCCATAACAAAATCACGCTGTACATTTCCGGCAGGGTTTTGAGAACTTCCTGGGTCCTCTGCCCAGCCTGGCGTTTCGAGAGCGCTTCCTCAAGATCATGAAAGCTCGCAGGTTCGTTCCACGCGTTCTCCTCTTCGTCCCGAAACTGAGTTTCTCTCAGGCGCTTGCGATAATGGTCCTCCACCTTGTGGCGTGCAATCCCGAGCAGCCAGCCCCGAAGCGGAGAATCTCCCCTGAATTTCTCCAAGTTTTCCCAGGCCGCCATAAAGATGTCCTGGACTAAATCGTCCACGAGATCAGCCCGTGGAATCAGCCTTCGCCTCACATACCCGTAGACGTGATCGGCGTAGCGGGCCACAAATTCAGCCGTGGCTTTGCGGTCTTTGCGCAGGACCTCTGCGACAAGGTCTTGGTCCGAGAGCTGGTTCGCTCCAGCGCCGGACTCCTTAGCTTGGCAAGTTCCGAGCCCCTAGTTCATCTGCTTAATGTAGTCGGATTTACCGTTCTTTTCCCCCTCTCGGCGCGGGTGTAGGCCCACGATCTTTCGCTGGTGGCCCGCAGGCGGCACGAGCCTCACGCCCAGCTACCCATTCAAGAACCATGCCTCGCGAGAAGAAGCTTGTGTCAAAGCAAGAACAACCGATCCAACTTACGTCCCGGCCCGCCATCCCTGTCCTTGCTCATCGCTGTTCACGTATTTTGTTGGAGTTACAAGCTCTGAGTTGCGCTGCGTTATCCAGGTCCCAGCGCAAGATTGTTCCCAGGTGACGAACGACTCGGAGGTAACCCTGTCAAAGACTGCCGCAACTCCTGGTTAAGTCGGCAAATCCGAAAGGTTCCTCCCAGTACCTGTCTGCGGTTAAGCGCGTTTTACTGGGACTTACTGAAGAAATTACGTATTACAAGGAATGGGCTTCTACTTGCGCCTCTATTCATAACGTAACGCGACTATGGGATCGACGCGCATCGCGCGCCGCGCCGGAATGTAGCAGGCCAACAATGCGACCCCAGCGAGCATGACTGACGCGGCTATGCAAATGAACGGGTCATTGGCGCGCACTCCGTAGAGAAAGTAAGCAGAAAGCCGTGCCAGGACGAGGGCGCACGGCAACCCGATGGCGATTCCGACGGCGGCAAGCACCATCCCGCGACGAAGGATTAGCCGCAATGTGTCGTAGCGATTGGCACCCAAGGCCATGCGCACGCCGATTTCGTGAGTCCGCTCGGTAACCCCAAACGCCATGACGCCGTAAACTCCCAGGGAAGCGAGCAGGACAGCCAGCGCACCAGCGACGCCCAGCATCACCGCCAAGTACGCAATCGGAAGAGTGGACTCGCTGATGACGCGCGCCATAGTTTTCACTTCGAAGATGGGTTGCTCAGGATCAACCGCAGCAATCGCGGCACGCGCGGCGGGCACAAGAGCAACAGTGTCTCCTGCGGCGCGCAGTGCAAAAGCTGCGTAGTATTGCGGCGCTTGGCGGTACGGGCGATAGATTGCCGGTCCTTCGGCGCGATCCATCCAAACGTAGTGCACGTCATCGACAACGCCAACGATAGTGAGCCACGGAGAGGAAGCATCCGTAGAGTTCACCTTGAGGCGCCGACCAATCGCGCTGGAGCTGGGCCATTCGGCGCGCGCCAAACGACGAGCGACAATGCCCACAGGGGGCGCGTCGGGACCGTCAGAATCGCCGAACTCCCGTCCTTCTAGCAGGGGCACACCCAAAGCGAGAAAATAGTTCGGGCTTATGGACTGCAGAACAGCGACACGCTGCGCGGTGGCCGTTACGTCAAGGTGGCCTTCGACCCAATACGGGCCATCGTCCCGCAAACCGGAAAAAGGGAAACCCTTGGCGGTAATGGCATAACGAACGCTGGGAATGGCTGCTAGGCGTTCGAGCGCGCGATCGTAAAATGCCAAACGGCGTTGCGCATCATCGTATGCGGATACGTACGGCAGCGTCACCCGCATGGTCAGTAGAGTTTCCGGCTGATACCTTCGATTCATATCCAGCAGAGCATGGAAGCCCTTCACCATCAATCCGGCGCCCACGAGCAGCACCAGGGCAAGTGCGATTTGTGCGATGGCTAGAGCATCGCGGAATTTGTGACTCGACAGTTCACCCAATCCGCGGGCGCCTTCCTTTAGGAATGCGTTCAAGTCCACGCGCGAACTGCGCAGCGCCGGAACAAGACCTGCCAGAATGCCGGCGACGCCAGCGGTGGCGATGGCAAAAAGCAAGGCGCGCATATCTAGGCGGATCTGGTCCCAGCCCGGCACGAAGCGCTCGATATCTGCGGGCATGTAACCTACGAAAAGGCGCAGTGACCACCGCGCGATGAGCATGCCCGCAGCAGCTCCCGCAAAGCCCAAGATCAAGCTTTCCGTCAGCATCTGGCGAATGAGACGACCGCGGCCGGCACCCACAGCGGTACGGACTGCAATCTCCTTTTGCCGCACAGAGGCGCGCACAAACTGCAGGTTGGCGACATTGGCGCAGGCGATTAGCAGAACGAACGCGACCACCGTGCTCATCAGCACCACAAACGGTCCGATAATGTACGCATTAAGCCAATCGGTGAGCGTGCTCACTTGGGCGTTCCAGCCGCGATTTGTGACCGGATAGCTTTCGGAGAGCCGCTGCGCAATGGTCTTTGATTCGCTGTCCGCTTGCTGCAAGGAAACCCCTTTCCGTAAACGCGCGACTCCTCGAAGGTAGCGATCCTTGCGATTGAAGCCTTCATGGCCCTTCAGCGTCATGGGGGTCCAGACGTCCACGCTGGGCGGGAAATTTACGTTCTGGTCCATGATGCCGATCACGGTGTAGCCGTGGCCGTTCAGGCGCAACCTCTTGGACCAAATATTCGGGTCGGCGCCCAATTGGCCCTGCCAGAAGCGGCGCGTAAGGATGAGTTCCTGGTCCGAGCCTGGCGCATCGCTGTCCGTCGAGAATGCGCGGCCCCACAGGGGTTTTGCGCCAAGCGTGGTGAAGAAATTGGGAGACACACGAGCCGCTTCGACCTTCAGCGGAGCGTCGTGCCCCGTGAGGCTCTCGCTATCGAGCGTCCATGCGGAGACGCTTTCGTAGGAACGCGCCTGCGATTGCCAGTCAAGGAAGTTCGCTGGCGAAATTCCCCTCGGCTCACTGCTGAGAGCCGGTTGCGTTTCGCTCAAGTTAACGATGCGATCGAGCCGGGGAAAAGGTAGAGGCTTACGAATGAATGCGTCGGAGATGCTGAAGATGGCCGTGTTGGCCCCGATGCCGAGAGCGAGAGTGAGAACAGCAATCGCGGTGAAGCCAGGATTCCTGTGCAGTATCCGCAAACCGAAGTGCGAGTCCTTGATGAGGCTGTCGATCAAGTTGACGCCACGGGCGTCGCGGCATTCTTCCTTGGCGCGCTCGATGCCCCCAAACTCGATGCGGGCGCGCCGCAGCGCCTCTTCGCGCGGCACGCCGGCGCGTACGAAGTCTTCGGTGTACGCCTCGATGTGAAACCGCAACTCCGCATCCATCTCGCTTTCCATGCGCGAGCCCTGCGTCACCGCACGCATCCACGACCGAACTTGGCTCAACAGCCTCATACTTCCTCAGGCGCGCTTTGCAGAATTCCCGCAATGACGTCTGCCATGCGGTTCCACTTTTCCGCTTCGGTTTGTAATTTGCGCTTGCCCGCCGCCGTCAGCCGGTAATATTTCGCCCTGCGTTTGTTTTCTGACTCGCCCCATTGGCTGGTAATCCATCCCTGATGCTCCAGGCCGTACAACGCGGGATACAGCGACCCTTGCTGAATCTCCAGCCGGTCTTTCGAAATCTGCTGGATGCGCAGCAAAACGGCATACCCGTGCAGCGGCCCCAGCGACACCGATTTTAGAATCAACATGTCCAGCGTGCCTTGGAGCACCTCCACTTGCTTGTCCACGATCTTCACTCTCCTAGATGTCCTAGGAATATAACTCGGTTCTCCTAGACTGTCAAGGAGAACATGCGTCGAGACATAGTGCCCAGTTAGTCCTGCCAGTTCAAACGGTCGATGCAACACCATCTGGTATAAAGCTGCTTTCAAAGGTGGTGTTTATGAAGCCAGGGAAACGGTTTGGGCTTTCCGCGGAGCAGAAGATCGACGTGTGGCGTCGTTGGAAGGCGGGGCAGACGTCCGAAATGGACGTCCTTCAAGATCAACTCCTTAGAGATGTTCAGACCCTACAGATCGATTTCCACAGTCGAGGACGACAGACCATGCAGCCCAGGCTATAGAATCGTCCCTCCATGACCCGAAAACTGTTCTTGTTCATCTGGCGCTTGCTCGCTGCAATGTTAGGGCTGTCGGAAGAAGCCCTTCGATTCGTTCGAGTAGTCTTCCAGTCCCAAGCGTCCTTGGTTGCTGAAAATCTCTTTCTTAGGAAACAGCTGACGTTCTACCAGGAGCGGAACAACAAACCGCGACGGCTGACAGATTCCGCAAGGTTCGCGCTGCTGTTCTGGACACGTTGGTTTCCCTGGCGCGGTGCTCTCGTGGTGGTGAAACCGGAGACGCTGATCGGTTGGCATCGGCGGGCCTTCCAGCTTTTCTGGCGGTGGAAGTCACGAGGGGGGCGACCGAGGTTGCCCAAAGACCTGAGACTTCTGATTGTGGAGATGGTGCGGGAGAATCCGACCTGGGGTGAGGCCCGGATTGCTGCGGAGCTAGCTCTCAAACTTGGCATTCGCGTATCTCCTCGAACCGTGCGTGCTTA
>DATEGO010000023.1:0-4556 GCA_035280065.1 Candidatus Acidiferrum sp. | reverse complement strand
AACTGAAACCTTCGTTGGCCACGCCGCCGACTGCCGGCGGACGACGACCTGCCCAGAAACCCCAAGTGCGACACGAGTTGCAAGTGACTGATTCTAAGCCTCTGAAAATCTCCAATTTGGCCGACCACAAAGAGTTGTTTGCGGAACGCTCGATGGCCTATCGCGGGCTTTCACAGAATCAACGACTTACAGACGTGCTCCTGAGAGGGTTTTCGGAACGCGTGGAGGGGGTCTCACGCGAAGGTCAGTCCGTTCTACGCCAAAGCGGATTACTTCCGTGTGATGTCATAACGACGCCGGCCTCGCGCCGGCCCGAGTAAACTGTTTCGGCGTTCACCCTAACAGCGCTCGGACCGAAGGAGGCCGAGATGAGGATTATAGGATGTGATTTGCACGCTCGCCAGCAGACGTTGGCGATGTTGGACACAACAATGAGAGAAGTAGTGAATCTCACTTTGATGTACGAAGGCAACAGCGTGCGGGAGTTCTATTCGAAGCTCCCGCCGCCGGTGCTCGTAGGCATTGAAGCCACCGGACCAATGCAGTGGTTTCTGAAGTTGATGGAGGAGTTGGGAATCGAATGTCGGGTCGGCCATCCCGCCCAGATTCGTGCAGCGGAACCCCGCAAACAGAAACATGACCGGCGCGATGCGGACTTGATTCTGAAGCTGCTGGCAGAAAATCGTTTTCCGGCGATCTGGCTGCCAAACCAGGAGCTGCTCGATCTGCGGGCTCTGCTACTTCATCGTCATCAGTGGGTGCGCATGCGCGTACGCATGCAAAACGCGCTGCAGGCCATTGCCTTGGCGAATGGTTTACGGCGCGGTCCCTCGCTGTGGAGCTATGACGGACAAGCCAAGATCGCGTTCTTGCCGTTGCTGCCACACGCTGCTTATCGGCGCAACAGGTTGCAGGCGATGTACAAAACGATGGAATCGGAGATCGCGAGCCTGAATAGGCAAGTTGCCGACCAAGCCGGAAATCGTCCTGGAGCACAACGGTTGATGACCCATCCCGGAGTGGGGCCGGTGACGGCACTGGCGACCGAAGTATTCCTGGGCGATCCGCAGCGTTTCGCTGATGGCAAGGCGCTCGCCAGTTATGTAGGGCTCATCCCACGGGAATACTCCAGTGGAGGGCATCAGCGGCTCGGGGGAGTCCCCAAACAGGGCAGTCCACGGTTGCGGTTTCTCTGGGGTGAGGCCGGTGCCCATGCAGCACGCCGCGATCCAGAGTTGAAGCGTTGCTACCGCCGCAAACTGGTTCAGAAAGGTCTGGGGAAGGCGCGCGTGGCGGTGGCACGCAAGCTGGGAATCCGGCTGTGGATGATGTTGCGGGATGAGATTGATTATCAAGAGTTCTGTCGTCGTGGACAGAGGCAACAGAAAACGTTGAGGCCTGTGGCGGGGATGCCTGAGACGGGCAATGGTGCGCAAAGTCACCGGCCGGTTGATGAGGCTACGGCCGGCCTCGTTAGAGATTGCCCGTCACTCGACCATAATCCCGAGCGGCGGCGTAAATCGGCTGCAAAGTAGGCCACTTCTCTTGTTTATGTGGTTTTAGTCTATGCGGACGGCCCCCTCTTTTGAATGGGGTAGGGTGCTGGCTACGGCGCGTCCCAGTCGAGGGCGTAGATATCCGTGGTGCCTACATCGCGCACTACCAAAGGCGAATCGTCTGGAGCTAATCCGAACCACAACGCGAAGAGATTTCCAGTTCGCCGGAAGTCCTTCAAACTTACTAGTCGCTCCAGTTTGCGGTCGCTGATCCGTACGCGCAACAAAGCCGGGTCGTCTCCATAAGAGGAGTCAAAATAGATATAACTCCCATCTCTAGACCAGCTCGGGAAGCTCGCGACCATATTGGCCAATTCCACCCACTTTTGTGTCGACAAATCGAACAGCAAGAGCTTAGTGTTATCCGTGGTATTCGCACATATGTAGCGTCCATCCGGCGACCAGCGCGGACTGTACAGCCCTTCGGAGTCACGGAGAGTGGAGACTTGGTGGGTTCTCAAGTCCAGCACATGTATGGCTACACTTCCGGAAGTTCCGCCTTCAAGCCAAGGCGCGCGCCCGAACACCAAACTATTTCCGTCTGGTGACCAGGTTGGGTCGGCCTCATTACGCTCGCCAAGCATCAGCTGTTGTGCGCTGCCGCCTTCGGCTGGGACGAGGTAGATTTTCCAGGGCTTCCCTGGCGCCACAGCCATGTATGCAATCCATTTCCCGTCCGGCGACCAGCGGGGCAACAAGGCTTGCATCGGCGGAAAAGAGAGCTGGAGCCGCTGGCTGCCGTCCGCTCTGCTCCGCCATAGAACACCGTCGGGAAGCGTCACATATGCTATCCAGTTTGCATCCCTGGAGAAGGCCAACCCATCAGCCGAAATCCCCGAAAGATAACGTACAAACTGCCTCGTCTTCGAGTCGTACCGCACAAGATCGCCGCGCTGTTTCCAACCGATGACGAACAGCCTTTTACTGTCTTTGCTCGGAAGCACTGCCCCGGTGTTCATGGGTCCCGGTGTCAACTGTATTGGCGGTGAATCTGCCCTTTGGAAGAAGCCGGATTTTTCGCGAATTGCCCAGACATTCTCAGACACCTCGGGCATGCCGGTGCCGTGCGAGGAAGTGAAAAGGAAGTACTTCGCGTCGGGGTCCAGATACCTTCATGTTCTGTGGAAGGAGTGCTCCAACCCGGAAGCACGGGACGCAGATTGGTTCCGTCAGGTTTAACTTCCCATAAAGAGGTCGAGTTGCTTTTGGGCTCGCGGACCGTAAAGCGCAACAAGCCCCCCTTGGGCGACCAGCGGATTTGATCTGGCGATCCGCCAACGGTGGCAAGCTTCCGGGATTCGGTTCCGTCACTTTTGGCGAGATACAACTCGGCGCCGTTGGCATAAACAATCTCCTTCCCATCCGGAGACCACGCGCCTGCGTGTGCAACCACATCACCGAGACGGTGAGGTGAACCGCCCAATGCTGGCAGTACCCACAGGGGATATTCCGTTTCCGTTCCAACGGTGCTGCCAACGAGTAGCTCGGAACCAGTCGGAGAGACGTCCAAAGTGTAGACGTTTTGGAAAGGCATTGGGACTGGGACCGTCTCGCCACCAGTTATGGATACTTGCGTAAGGACCAAGCGGCCGCCCACATCCTCCGAAAAGTAAAGGCGCACGCCGTCGGTTATGATAGGGCGATATATTGTGCGACCGTCACTCGTAATCTGAATCGTACGCAAGACCTTTGGCGTAGGGAGCGGGCGCGTCATCAAATAGAGGGGAATCGCGACCGCGACAGCAATGACGCCTGCGAGGGGCGCCATCAACCGGCGCCATTTCTGGACGGGCGATTCGCCAGCCCATGCTATGGTCACGCTTGCCGCTGACCGTCGCGAATCCGTGTCGCGCTTCAGACGTTTCAGGTCAGCCCTTAGTTCGGCGGCGGACTGACAACGAACCTCGCGGTCTTTCTCCAGACACTTGCTGATTATCTCTTCGAGCCTGGGCGGAACCTCGGGGTTGATCCGTACGGGGGACACAGGTGGGCGTTCCAAAATGGCGTGAAAGAGCAAACCTGAAGTGTTGCCCCGGAACGGCAACTGCCCCGTGGCCATCTGATACAACACCGCACCAAAGGAGAATAGATCGGTTCGTGCATCCAAATCCTTGCCCTTAACCTGTTCCGGCGACATATAAGCGACTGTGCCAACTGCCGTGCCAGGGCTGGTGAGATGCTCTTCGACGTCGAAGGTCGCGGCGGTCTGCTCCGTTCCTGTCACTGGTTTGGGAGAGAGTTTGGCCAAGCCGAAGTCTAGGATTTTGGCGTGGCCACGATCCGTGACAAAGATGTTGGCGGGCTTAATGTCGCGATGAACGATTCCTTTCGAGTGCGCGGCATCGAGGGCGTCGACGATTTCGATGCCCAGCGACAGCAAGGTGTCTACTTCCATCGGGCGGCCCGCGATGCGGTGCTTCAGTGTTGTGCCATCCAGAAACTCCATGGCAATGAACGCTTTCCTGTCTTGTTCGCCAATGTCATAAATCGTGCAGATGTTGGGGTGATTGAGGGCAGACGATGCCTGCGCCTCTCGCTGAAACCGAGCGAGGGTATGCGGATCTCGGGCTACATCCTCAGGCAGAAACTTGAGCGCGACGAAACGGTGGAGACGAGTATCCTCAGCTTTGTAGACAACTCCCATCCCGCCGCCACCGAGCTTCTCGATGACGCGGTAATGCAAACTGGTCTGGCCAATCATTGCTGCGGAACTGCTCTTCACGAGGAATCTTAGGTTGTGCGCAAAAGCAAGTCAACGCTAAGTCTGGTTTAATCAACTCGAGGATGGTCGCCAATGCGGAAGTAATGGCGCAAATTGGGTCTGCTGGGATTACTTCTGGCTTGCCCGTCATCCGCTAAGTGTGGTCGCGGTCGCTCGGATCAAGTCGCGTTGACCCCGAAGAGACGGAAAAGCGGACGGTAAGAGACAACGCAGCGAGGACATCATGCCAATTCCAATCTAGATGGTGGGCTTGGCCTTCTCTTGCCAAGTGAACTGCA
>DATEGO010000022.1:0-157663 GCA_035280065.1 Candidatus Acidiferrum sp. | reverse complement strand
CTCAAAAACTCGGAAACGCTCAGGCCCGCCCTTTTCGCTCTGGCAGCCAGTTTCGCGTACTCGGCCTTTGACATCCTTACCGGGACGAGCTTGGAAAGCCGCTTTGATTCTGGCTTTGGCGGACGGCCCATGCGTTTAGCGCTCACCTATCACCTCAACCTAGACAGACGTTGCGCAGACTCCGATTCAAGATATGATTGCGGCCATGAAAGTTTGTTCCGCGTATTTCCGCGGTAGCGAGATCTACATCAGCTCTTCCGCAAAAAGCACTTTCGGCATTCATAACAACTGCGAACCCTTTTTTAAGCTTTCTCAGCCGATCTCTCCGCATGAACTCGGCCAGAAAGTGTTAGAGGCTCTCGAGTGTTATCGCGAAGGCGTTCCCGGAAAGAGGTACGTCAGAGGGGTAAAGCACCCTCCCGATCCTTTGCTAGTCTTTTCGGGGTTTCGATCCTGGCGGGCTTTTGAAAAGAGCGCCTGCCATGTGTTGATTTCCAGTAACGGCTCTGAAGTAGAGATTACTCCATCTGTTCCGAGCCCCAAAGGTGGCAACCTGTACCGACCGGAGAAAGCGGTACGTTGCCAGGTCCACCCGGAGGAGATTGGGAATCTCCTACTAGTGTGTTGTCCCGTAAATAAGTGGGGATAGTATTGCTTTGCACATCAGGCTTGAGGGGCCGTTCTAGTCATGGGCTGGCTTTGGGACGTGATTCTGCTTGGCGGCTCAGAGCGGCACTTCTTCCTGCTCTTCGTGAGCGGCCCCGTATAATCTGCAGCTCGACGTCCGTGGCATGGAAGGGATACCGAAGTGTCCCCAGCACGCCGCATTCGGCCACTTCTTTGGGATCCACGGGATCACTCGCCTCGGTGGTCAGCACTACGCAAGGCGTTTGCCCGGCCGTTTGTGTGTGGCTGAGCAACGCCTGGTAAGAGCCGTCCGGCAGCCTCTGCTCCGAGAAGAGCAGCGAAATGTGCTGCCGGGAAAGCACTTCTTCTGCTTGCTGAAGGGTCGAAACAGAAATCACGTTCAGCGGCAGCTCTTCCAGGATTTTGATTAAAGACCTGCGATGTTCGAAGTTACCAGAGGCGACCAAAACGTCCTATTCTTTTGACATTTTACCTCCAGACCCGAAGGCTGTAAGGCTGGTATGTAATGAAAACGCCGGTGAGTCTTTCCTAGGCTCAGGTGGCTACATTCGCCAAACTGTATCCAAAGAACGCTCGGCCCATTCAACCGGTAAATGGCCGGGAAATTCTGGAAGCGCAATAAATCGTGTTTTGACCCTGCCTCTTCCTCGGCTCGGAATGAGCAGAAAGCCTAGTTCCGGAGATTACTGTCCTGCACCTGTCAAAATTGACAGGTGACGGGTCTAGAAACGGAATTACCATTCCCGGCTAGAGGAAGCGACTCAATGGCGGTTTGAATCGCAAAATCCGCGCAGCACCGCCAGCCGACTTAGGACCCGTTCCAAGATGAGAGCCTGCTTTCACAAGCTTCGCGGATTCCCCGAGTTTATCGCCTCGCGGGGTGGGCAGACTCATGAAGCAGCTCGATGGGCATTGTTTCACCTAAGATTGTGGGTCTTTGAGCTGAGACTGTGGATGGACGGACTGCCGTGGGAGGACGCGCGCTTGCTTGCTGAACAACATTCAAAAGACTTACCGAGACCTATCTAGATAACACCATGAGCGCAGGGGTATGAATCGGTTTCGGCGCGGCCTTGCTCTTGTGTTGCCATTTCAGCTATTCCCTTGCTCGGCTCTTCTAGGACGAGACTACGATAAAGGGACACGGGCCGTCGAGCTAGGGCTCGCTGACAGTCTCCGGAGGCCAGCGTTCGTCAATCTTGTCCAAGATGCGTGAGGCTTGATAAATCGCGCACTCCTCATGGTGCTGTAATTGAAAGTCATCCGGGGCCGTGCGCCCCTCTTGTCGGTCAAGCAAGGGCATCAGCTTTCGCTCTACAAGTGGCGTTGCGGCAAAAAGGATTGCATATGTCCGCTGCTCGTCCATTGCGTCCTCCAGCGGAAACGGGGAGGACAGGATACCGCATCTGAGGGATTTATACGCGAGGCTGTGAACGGGTCACGCTCTCGGGGTCGAGTTGGCTGGCAGTGCCTCGCGAATTGTTGCAACTCAAACCGCCATTGAGTCTGTATCCAGTGCAGAGGAAATGGTAATTACGCCTTGAGAGCTGAGCTTGCACCTGTCAGTTTTGACAGGTGCGGCAAGTGTACCGGGACAATTAACTTTGCCACATTCACTTAACCTTGGAGGCGGCTAGCGCTCGATCCTCCCCCAAAAAGGAAAGGGTTGGCCGCCTCCCTCCCATACAGAGTGAAATCCGCGAGGCCGGGGATCAATTAGCGGCGGCAGCCTCGCGGTTTTACACTCAAACCGCCAGTTGAGTGGTCCTTGCTCGATAAGCCTTATAGGGCATCACGTCCTTGCTGTCGTTGCTCTGTAGCAAGAATAGGGCGGGAATAATGGAGATGCAGGGTTTCCTTCTCAACCCGCTAGGACGGATTTGTCGCAGCGGCATCGCCTTTCGCAAGTGCGCGTAATTCGGCTTCAGGGACGGCAAATTCCGCGTTCCCACAATTCAAGCAGACCAATAGCTTTGGGGAGACAAAAACGTGGGGCTTGCTAATATTCTTGAGTCCCGGAAAATGGATGGCAACCTCTGCTGCGAACTTACCCTGCTGATCTGACCCGCACGACTTGCATATCATGGCTTACTCCGGGGGCCAGGCGCGTGCATTTCTAACCCGCGATTAAAAGGGTGTTCCTTTCTGGATGGTTTGAGACAAGCACCCAAACCCCTACTCCAAAAAGGGCGCTCTTTTATGTTACGTCGCCTTACCGTAAAAGTTCCTGCTAGTACTCCGAGGTGGCCCAAGAATGAGCTGGCGCGGGGGCGTGTAGCGTAGCGTCGCGTCCTGTCTTTCTTTTCAAACTCGATTACGCCCGCCTTGTAATCAATCCGCACGGGCGGAAACTCCCGCAGAAGTGGCGTTGAGCAAGATCATTCCGTTGACGCTGCGAAACGGTACGCGAAACGGGGCAAAAGGACTAGGATCGCCTCGGCAAAACGTGGCTCCAAGACGTTTAGGGTGTATGACTTTTTGTGATTGTTAACCCTAGAAATTTCAATACTCGGTGCTATACTCCGGGGCTAGAAACAGCATAACCCCCTTGCCGGTCGCAGGGGCGGTCGGCAGAGGGGCGGTTCCATCGGGAGGTCGTCATGGAAAGCACCATTACGCCACCAGTCTTTTATCTTCTGATTGTCTGGGGAATCGTTACCGCCGTCTTCGTCCTTCTGTTGATCTGGCGCGGCGTCTTATCCAGCCACGAGGATGATCAAATCTTCCTCGACGCCGCGGAAGAACATATGGCCCGGGAGCAGCGCGAGCTGGTCGCCAGAATCAATACGCTATCTCGTCCTTTGCTGATTACCGGCGTCCTCTCGGGCGTGCTTCTTTTGGTTGCCGGTAGCTTGTGGATTTACGAAGGCCTCAAGCACTTCTAAAGGCCTGTCCTCGAAAGGGTTGCCATTGCGCAGCTGGTTAGAACCCGTTTGGCTTTGCGGGCGCTGGTTGCGGCGCAGGCGTTGTCGTTGTGGCAGCGGGGGGCGGCGCCAGTGACGTGTGGTTGTGCACGATGACCCAGTGACCGTTCCTTTTCTCCATTACCACCGTTGTTTGCCCTTGTGATTGCATGCTTTGCCCATCCAGCGTGGCCGTGAAATTCCACTGGTAGCACGCCCAGGCAACGTCTCCTTTCACTTTAATGTAGGTATTGGTTCGGTCCATCCGGACGCGCTGCACGCGGGCGCGCTGCTGCTGGTAGATGGCCAGGTAATTTGCCCAGCCTATAACGGGCGGGGCCCACGAGCCGCTTACCATGGAAACGTCATCGGCGTAGGTGGAGTGCAGCTTTTCGACGTCACCAACCTGCCATGCCCCCATCATTTCCGACAACATGTAATCAATCTGCTGCTCATCGCTCAGAAGCATCGTCTTCGAGTCGGCGTCGTCCTTCTTTTTTTTCTTGTCCTTTTGTCCCGCTGGAGAAATGTTTGCCAGCAGGAATCCCGCGGCGAGCAAAAGAGCCAGCGTTTTACGCCACACTCCAAGCCGATGATCCATTCCGAACTGTTCTTTCATTCTTGTTTGGCCCCTCTGGGCCATGAGAATAGCACGCTGCGTTACCACAGGCGGCTGCGCGATGCCGTTGTGTTGCGTTGATTACTTCGCCCGCGACGCACTGAGCAGGTTCACAAAAAGCCGGTACGCGCCCGGAACGCCATCCGGCAATTGCCGGAAGAATGCCAGCCCCGTGTAAATGTAGGTTCCCTTGCCAAAGTGTCCGTATACCAGTCCGCCAGTGAGTTCCGGTTCGCCGGGATCGTGCATCGCCAGCAGTGGCGTGTACTTTGTGTCGAATTGCGTCCAGAAATAGAGCCCGCGCTCCTGTACCCAGCCCTTGAAATCTTCCTGGGTGATTTTGTTCGGCGTGTTCAGCAGCAGATCGTTGGGTTTCAGAAACTTGACGGGAGAGTTTTCGTCTGTGATGCGCGGAAGCGGCCGAGGCTTCGGCGCATCGCCTTCTTTCGCGGGTGGAAGCGGCGGCGAGATGAGCGCCGGATATGGGGCCGGCTCCTGCTTGTCCCAAACGAAATCGCGGTTGTACTGGACGACCAAAGTTCCGCCGTTCGAAACGTAGTCCATTAGACGCTGGTTCGCGCCGGGAAGCTCAGGGCGCAGTTCGTACGCTCTCACTCCCACGACGATAGCTCGGAAGCGCGACAAATCTCCAAAGGCCAGTTCTTTGGCATCAAGCATGTCCACCTGCAGGCCCAGGCGGCGCAGCGCCTCCGGTATCGGCTCGCCTTCGGCGGTAACGTAGCCCACGCGAAGATTTTGTGGCACCACCACGCCTAACGCGTGTACCACGCATTGCGCCGGTTCGCTCCAAAGTTCCGTCGGAAGGCTCGGCAACGGCTCCAGCGATTGAGCGAATCTCTCGCCCTTTGCGCTTTTCGAGTGCTCAGTCGCACGCTCCGCGTAAGCCGTGATTCTGTAGCGCCCCGCCGCAAGTTTTTGTGGCGGCGTGACCGTGACCCGCGCGTAGCGGTCACCGGTTCCGCTAAATTTCAACGCTACCGGTGCGCTCGTCTTCCAACCTTTAGGAACTACGAGTCCAACGTGAACTTGACCCGCTTCGGTCGCGTAGGAGTGCACGCGCAGCAAAACATCAAACGCTTTTCTTGACTTGGTCAGATTCTCGAGGTCTTGCTTCGGTTCCACCGCGAGCGTGTACGCCGGAACGACCTGCGGGCTCGTGCGGTCCACATGCGCGGAGCTCGTTCGAACGCTGGTCACCGGCGAAGTGACCGTAAGCGAATAGCCGTCAATCACGGTTTCTTCACTGGCCGTCATGAGTGACGGTGGCTCCGGCAGAAGCGCCGCCATCGGGCCGTCGCCCATGTGCGGCGGCTTTTGACCGGTTTGCACGGTGAAGCGAATCACGCTCGGCGAATCCGTCTCTTCTTTCGAAACGCTCCACTCCTGCGGGAGACGTAACGCCGGTTTCTTGAAATCACCCGAAATTCCTTCGCGATAGCGCGATTCCACCCTCACCGTGAAGGTTTCTCCGGGAACAATTTCGCTCCGGTCCGCCGTCGCCTCCAAACGCAATCCCGCCGCCAGCTCCAGCGCAGCTTCGATTTTTTCCCGCTTGCGCGCGGCGCTTCTCGCCAGCGAAAGGAGCGGCTCAGGGTTGTTCCCCGAAGGATTTGGCTTCGGCACTTCGTTCAACTTCCTGCCGGCTTCCGCCAAAGAATTTGTCGCCGTCTTCCAGTCCAGACGCAGAGCGGCGTCCCGCGCTTCCACCAGCGCCGAGTCAACTGCTCGCATGAGCGGATCCACGCCCATGTTCGCCTCTTCGTAATCCTCATCCAGAGGACCGAGTGGCTGCGCAAGAATGGCCCGATTCAGCTCGCCTCCACCCTCACGTTTCAGCGCAATTGGGCGCCGCAGAAAAGGAGAACCAAGGAACACGGCGATTCCTTGCGAGCGGTGATTCGCGAAGGCGTCAAGCCCAATCTCTCGCCAGGTTTTTCCATAAAGCGGCGAGATCTCATCCAGTGGTAGCAAGTAACCCTGCGGCTTTTCATTGCGGTCGAGATCCAAAACTACTACTGGCTTCCGATCGCCCCACGGTCCTAAGTCCTTTCTCTCGGATGCCGGTCCACGTAATTGAAAAGAAGGATCCGCTGCCAACTGCACCGCTTTTGGCGTAAGCAACCCCGCGGCCTGATGGTGTCCATGACCGCCGTGAACGCCGCCCCAGTTATTGATGACCACGTTTGGGCGGAACGCTCGGATCACACGCACCATGTCCTCAAGAACCTGTTCGCCCCACACTTTCTCGGTTTCTTCCGGCGTCTTCGAAAAGCCAAAGTCCTTGGCGCGCGTAAAATATAATTTCACCCCATAGCCGCGCGTCGCGGCTAGCAATTCCTGGGTGCGAATCACTCCGAGTTGCGGTGACTGCTCCGGGCCAAGATCGTTTTGCCCGCCTTCGCCCCGCGTCAACGATAGCAACGCAACCTCGGCGTGCAGTCCGCGCGCCAAGTACGTCAGCACCGAACTCGATTCGTCGTCAGGATGCGCGGTCACGTAAAGGATTCGCGTGGTCACCCGTGCACGTTCTATCGCCTCGGCCGTTTCCGCCAAACCGGGACCGGTTCCCGGCGCTGGTGGAAACTGCCCCTTCATAAGGCTCGGTAGAGTCGCAGTTATTGCGGCTCCGAACAAAATGACCGCGAATCTCCGAAGCAATAATTTCAAGCGTCCCCCCCCCATAGTTCAGGTTGGAATTTCTGGCTGTCGACGGTCAACTGCCGATTCCGAACTTGCAAACGGCCATTGCTTCTTCTCCCAAGTCCAGACCAGAAACGCGACGATTCCGAGGACAATCTGCAGGAGTCCCCACTTCCGTGCCGGGCCGGTTCTCCAAAAAAGGCAGAGCCAGCCGATCATCGTAAAGACCGCGGGCACCGGGTAAAGCCACATCTTGAAAGGAAACCTGTCTGAACTCCACCGTCTCCGAAGGAGCATGACGCCGACGGCCTGACCGATAAACTGCACAATAAGCCTCACGGCCAGGATTCCTACGATAGCGGTTTGCAAGTTCAAAATCACGCTGAACAAGAAGGCCAGGCCGCCCAGAACCAGGAGAGAAATGTGAGGAAACCGTTTCGTCGGGTGCAGCCCGGCAAAGATGGGAAAAAAGTTGTTGTCTAGGGCGGCAGAGTAAGGAATCCGCGAAGTCCCGAGTAATACCGAAAAAACAGAAGCAAGCGCCACCCACAAGATCATGCATGTCGCAATTTTTGCGGCTGTGGGACCATAAAGCTTCTCGACAAATAAGCTGGCCAGGAATTGGGACTGCTGCGCTTCACGCCATGGAACGACGCCCAAGATGCTCGTCTGCATCGCCAAATACAAAACGGCGATTCCCAGCACAGAAAGAAAAATCCCGCGCGGAATATTCTTCTCAGGGTCGCGAATTTCTCCCCCGAGATGGCAAATATTGTAGTAGCCCCAATAGCTGTAAATCGTGCTGATCATGGCGGAACCGAGCCCCGCGAACCACACCGTGGAAAAGTCAAAGGCCCCGGGCGGAAAATCAAAAGCGAGGTTCGAGTTGAAATTCCGCACGCCTCCCCAAATCAGCCAAAGCATCGTTCCAACGACGCCCGCCCATAGAAGAACAGAGATCTTTCCGATCGCTCCGATCCTGCGGTACAACAGGAAAATCAGGAAAAGCACCAGTCCGCCCGAAATTGCTTTATGCTCGACAATCGACAATGGATGAAGATACTCCGCATAGTTCGCAAACCCGATGGACGCTGATGCAACGGAAAGCGGCACGTGTAGGAACGTCTGCCACACAAACAAAAACGACATCAGCCGGCCCCACTTCTCCGGGCCATATGCTTCCCGCAAAAAGACATATGTTCCCCCGGCTTTGGGCATTGCCGCGCCCAGTTCTGACCACACAAAGCCATCCAGAGTTGCCAGGAGCGCTCCCGCCAGCCAAGCAATCAGCGCCTGCGGCCCGCCCATCGAGCGGATCACCAGCGAGCTGACCACAAACGGCCCGATGCCCACGATCTCGATCATGTTCAACGCAACGGCCTCTTTCAGGCCCAGGCCGCGCTCAAGGCCGGGACTCTTCGCTTTGTCGGCGGTGGTCATCAGTCCGCCGAGAATAGCAAATGCGCTGCATACCACCTAACGTAGATTCCGCAGTTTGCAACTCTCTGGGAGCGCCTTTAACTCCTCTGCGCAAAAGCTGCCCTTATGCGAAACTGCTCTTGAATGAAAACCGTTCCCTTGGCGTCTCTTCGCCGTGCTGGCATCATCGTTCTTTTTTCCCTGGTGCTTTCGCCGATTCCGGCGCGCGCTACGCCGCTTACCCTGCCGCCGGAAACTCTCGGCATTCTCGAAAGGATTTATTCTTTCGATCTCGACGGCGCGGAGGAAGCCGCCAGGCAATTGCAAAAGGAGCATCCTGATCATCCCATCGGCTTTTTGTTGGAGTCCGACGCTATCTGGTGGCGCTTCTGGTGCACGGCAGCCGAGTTCAAGTATGGAATGAGCGATGCCCGCCGCCGTTCGAAACTTCCCGCCGACCAGCACTACCTCGAGTTGGCAACCAAGGCCTCTTCGCTTGCTTCCGCTCAAATTCAAAAGAGCGATTCCGCGGAGATCCAGCTTTACGCGGGAATGGCCGATGCCGCCGCCGCGCGCTTGTACGCGCTGCGCGGTGAGAATCGCAACGCCGCCCGCTTCGGTGTACGCGCCCGCGAACATTTCCTTCGATCCAAGACTCTTGACCCCGGCCTGGCCGACGCCGATTTTGGTCTTGGCCTCTACGATTATTACGTGGACACCCTCAGCGCCATCGCTAAAATCATGCGTTTTTTCATGGGCATCCCTGGCGGTTCGAAACAAGAGGGAATTCGTTTGCTCGAGCACGCCATCGCCGACGGAGTTCTCACTTCCAACATTGCCCGCTTCTATCTCGCCATGAATTTGCATCGCTACGATCAGCAGTACGAACGCGCGCTGAATGCTCTCAGCTCCTTGGCGGAAAAATACGCCTCGAATCCACTTTTCCAATTAGCGCGCGGCGATCTCCTCGCCAAGCTCGGCCGCAAACAACAAGCCCTCGATTGCTACCGAGTTGCCGCTGCCTTGAAGCTCCATGACGCCGAGTGCCAAGCCCATATCCAGCAGCTGGTCCGCGCCGCCATTGCTGCTTTACGTTTGCCACGGGAACCCGCCTCCCCCTGATGCGCGCTTAGCTAGGCTCTGATGACCGCCTCGGCTTTCCACATTGACCTGCCCCCTCCCCCGATGGTAAGCATGTAGGGTTGGCTAAGGGCTGCGATTTGGGGCAGAGCGTCCTTTTCTGCAGGGTGGAGAATCCTAACGGACATTCTTCTGAGTTGGCTCTGCCTTGGTCAACGCTTCGAGCGGATCTAGCATCACACCCCCTAATGTGCGCCGGCTTTGCGGCCTCCCCGCCGTTTGTCCGGACAGATTGGCCCCGTGTTCGGGGCCGCAGGAATGCAAAAGGAGTGGCAATGAAGCGGTTTTGGACAGCAATGGCTGTCGCAGTTTGTGCAATTTTCGCCGTAAGCGGCTGCAACGACTATGGCAACACGTTCCAGAGCCCTGGCGGGGCCATTCTCTCCTTTCTCTCTCCTTCTCAAGTCCCGGCGTGCGTGGCCACGGGCACCACGACCTGCCCGGACCTCACTTTAACGCTCAATGGCAGCGGCTTTGTCGCACAAACAAAAGTCCAGTGGAACGGCAAGAACCTCGTAACCACGGTTCCTACCGACAGTTCAGGAAACCCTTTGGGGAACATAGTGACCGCTGTCGTCCCCGCAGCACTGCTCGCCAAGGCGGGAACTTCCACGGTCAACACCATCAATCCCAATTCCAACTACGGAACGGGTACCAACGGCCTCTCCAACACCGTGACTTTCATTATCAACAATCCCGCCAATCCCCTTCCAACAGTTACTTCCGTTGCTCCCGCATGCGCTACCGTGGGCAGCAGCGTAGTTCTGACCGTCACCGGCACCAATTTTCTTAACAATTCTACGGATGCCACTCAGATTTCCACGCTGAATTGGACTCTCGGTGCGTCGCAAATGCAGCTAACCTCGCCTGCGGCGACGATCACGTCCACGCAAATCACTGCCACGATTCCCGCCGCTAATATTAATGCCGCAGGCAACGCCGGCATCACCGTGTACAATCCGCCCTCGCCGCCCGTCCGCAACGTCCCCGGTAGCACCGGCAGCGGCGGAGGTACCAGCACGCCAGCAGTGACGGTAACAATCCAGGCAGCAGGTACAACTTGCACAACAGCAGCGAAGGCTTCAGCAAATTCTGTTGGGCAAGCCGCCGTCTCCGAGGAAACCCCTGCCGTCAGTCTTGACGGGCGCTATGTGGCGTACACGGCCGTACGCGACGAACACGCGCAAATCTTCCTGCGTGATACTTGCGAAGGCGCTCCTTCAAGCTGCCAGCCGCACACTTCCATGCTTTCCGTCACGAGCGAGGGCGAAGCCGCCTCGGGCGACAGCCACACACCTTCCATGAGTTCCGACGGGCGCTACGTCGCTTTTAGTTCCGACGCAACCAACCTCGCGGAAAACCCTCCCTCGGGCCGCCAGATTTATATGCGCGATACCTGTATCGGCGCTGACTTGTGCAAGCCCTCGACCATTTTGATTTCGACCGATTCCAGCGGCGCGCTGGTCGGTACGGAAAGTATTTCGCCTTCGATCAGTTCTTCGGGGCGCTACATTGCTTTTCTGGCTATCACTCCGAGTCGAACTGCGCAGCAGCCTTCAGCGGAAAAAGGAACTTCACCTTCACCGGGGGCCGCGAATAGCGGCTACCGCCAGGTATTTGTTCGCGACACTTGCCTCGGCTTCCGCTCGCCCACGCTCGGCCCTGGCCATGGGCTGCTGTTCTTCTCAAACGGGATTCAGGGCAGCGGCAGCACGAGCTGTACACCAAGGACCACACGCATTTCTGTGCAACCTGGAGACGGCGCCGGAACCGAGGTGAATCCGGCGGGTCCCGCGCTGAGCGGCCAGGCAAAACACGTAGCTATGGTCGGCGCGAAGAGGTCCACGCTCTTCACGCGCTCGGTCCCTGTGGACGACAGCGTTTTTCTGGCCATCACCGGCGACCAGCGCTAAGTCATATTTCTATTTTTGCAATCGTTCTAGCGGGCGTCGTCACGCCGAAGCGCCTGGTAAAGTTTTCTTCTCTGTGTTAGTTCTTTTTTTCCCACTACCCGTCAACGGAGAGCTGTCAGCTTCCTCAAGCAAACCGGACCTTAATGTCCGGCCTCTTCTCCAGGTGCACTGAATCAATGAACCGCACCTGCCGGTCGTCCAGCGTCAGAATCATGGAACTGGTGCGCACACCTTCTCCAAAGAATCGCACTCCTTTGAGCAAGTTTCCGTCTGTCACGCCGGTGCACGCAAACACCATCTTCTTGCCCGGTGCCAGATCTTCTGTGTCGTAAATACGCTTCGGATCCTTCACTCCCATTTTTCCCAGGCGCTCAGCGTCTTCCGGTTTGCTAATCACCAGCCGCGCCTGAATCTGCCCATTCAAGCAGCGCAGCGCGGCAGCCGTCAGCACCCCTTCCGGCGCGCCGCCCGTGCCCATAACGGCATGCACTCCCGTGCCCACGACCGCCGCGGAAATGCCCGCCGACAAGTCGCCATCGCCAATTAGACGTATTCGCGCCCCCGCCGCGCGAATTTCATCAATCAACTTTTCGTGACGCACGCGGTCCAGCACCACCACGACTAAGTCCTCCACGTCGCGTTCCAGCCGTTTCGCAATGGACTTCAGGTTGTCCGCCGCGGGCGCGTCTAGGTCAATCGCTCCTCTGCATGACGGTCCCACCACGATTTTTTCCATGTACAAGTCCGGCGCATTCAACAACCCGCCGCGTTCGCTCGCTGCAAGCACCGCAATCGCGTTGGCCGCGCCCGTCGCGCATAAGTTCGTGCCCTCCAGCGGATCCACTGCGATGTCCACCTGCGGAAACAGCGCTTTCGGAGCATGCGTCGCCAGGCCAACTTTTTCGCCGATATACAACATCGGCGCTTCGTCACGCTCGCCTTCCCCGATCACCACCGTTCCGTCAATTTCAACCGAGTCCATCGTCTTGCGCATGGCTTCTACGGCCACTTCATCGGCCTTGTGGCGGTCGCCGAATCCCATCGTGCGAGCCGCCGCAATCGCGGCGTTCTCCACCACGCGCAAAAAATCCAGGCTGAGTTGCTCTTCCATGAGTTCTCTCTCCTGTTTACGCCGTCAGCGCTTACCGCTTTGGTTGTTGCCGCTTCAAGGACTGCCCCGAACCACTTCGGGGCTTTGCCGCTAACCTAAACGGCGCTAATCATAGGCCAACTCCCCGCCCGCCGTCGATAAGAGAGCTACCCTAGGGCGAACATACAAACATATTTCTTCGACGGCCTATTGCTCCGCGGAAATGATTCCTCTCGTGCAAGGGCAATGACCTGTTCCTGACCTTGCCAAATAGGCGTCTGACGCATAACTTTTTCTAGAACGGGCAGTGCATTACTTCGCAACCGATTCCTCTGCGCCTATTGGCCGCTGGCCGGGACACTGCTGCTTCCTTCTTCCTTCTGTGCTGCTGAAAGGTTGGGCGTCCGTGAGCAATGCCGATGGGGAAACCTCTTCTGTCGACCGTATCCACCTTTACGCTGCTGCGGACGTTTACATTAGCCCCACTCGCGAGGATGCATTCGCTTTGCCGCCTTTAGAAGCCATGGCTTGCGGACTCCCCTGTCATCACCAGCGTCAATAACGGGGGCTCCCAAATCATCACGGACGGCACGGACGGGTTCGTGCTCCAGGACCCCAATGCCGCCCTTGCCTTAGCACACCTCCTGAAACATCTGCACGAACATCATGACCTTCGTCTTCGCATCGGTGAAACCGCAAGGCGCACGGCGGAAGCCTACAGCTGGGATCGCAACGCCGCACCGGTATGGGAATTCTTGAATGAGGTACTTCAAGGAAGCAGGTCTAGACGTTCGCGCCTGTAACTCCTTTGTGTTTATGGACATAGGCCCGCGGATAGGGGCATTCACACAGCGTTCAAACTAGGAGGCCGATTCAATCAACTCTATTCAAATTGTAACAATTCTGTAACACGGAGACGCCAGACTCCGCTTATATACCGAATTCCACATATGGAGATACGCATGAAGCGAATTGCAGCAGTCCTTCTGGTTGTTGTGGGTGTCGCGGCCGCCCTTTGGGCGGACGCCCTGTCCATCAACGGTGCAGGTGCAACCTTCCCTAATCCCATCTATACCAAATGGTTTGATGAGTACCACAAGAAGAATCCGAATTTGCAAATCAACTATCAGTCTATTGGTTCCGGCGGCGGAATCAAGCAAGTTACCGAAGGCACTGTCGACTTTGGAGCCTCCGATGGCCCGATGAACGACGAACAGCTAAAGGCTTATCAGGAGAAGCACGGCTCGGCTATCCTTCATTTCCCGACCGTGCTCGGTGCCGTCGTTCCCACTTACAACATTCCCGGAGTAAGCGCCACACTGAATTTCACCGGAGAGACGCTGGCGGGAATCTTTCTTGGGAAAGTCACCAAGTGGAATGATCCGCTCATCGCGGACGCCAACAAGGGAGTCAAGCTGCCGGCGGAGGATGTTGTCGTCGTGCATCGAGCCGACGGCAGCGGCACCAGCTACTGTTTTACGGATTACCTTTCGAAAGTCAGCGAGGAATGGAAAACCAAGGTTGGAAAAGGTACTTCGCCGAACTGGCCTGTTGGGCTTGGCGGCAAGGGCAACGAAGGGGTCACGGGCACAGTCAAGAATACGCCCAACTCCATTGGCTATGTCGAGCTAATCTACGCTGAAGCCAACAAAATTCCTTACGGTAACATGAAGAATTCCGACGGCGTTTTTGTAAAAGCCTCGCTCGCCAGCGTAACTGCGGCCGCAGCCTCGGCGGCCAAGGAAATGCCTGACGATTTCCGCGTCTCCATCACCAATGCCAAAGGCAAAGACGCTTACCCCATTTCCACGTTCACCTGGCTGCTCATCCCCGCCAAGTTCTCGGACACCACCAAGCGGGATGCCATCAAGGCCTTTGTATCCTGGATGCTTACAGACGGGCAGGATTACACGGAGGCCCTTTCTTACGCGCGGCTCCCGAAAGAAGTTGTCGCTAAGGAAAAGAAGGCTTTGGCGAATATTCAATAGCGTGGGTACCACTTCCACATCTCTTCCGGGTGCGAGCCCTGTTTCGCGCTCGCGCTCATTTCTATCCCGCCTGCGGGACGGGGACGAGATCGCGCGCCTGATCACTTTCATCTTTGCGGCTGCCGTCGTTCTCATATCGATTCTGCTTGTTCTCGAGCTATGGCGTGACTCAGCTTTGCCGAGGCACAAATTTGGCTTTGCCTTTTTCAGCACGACGACCTGGAATCCGATCGAGGGGGATTTTGGCGCCCTGCCATTTATCTATGGCACGCTGGTCACCGCGGGCGTGGCGCTCCTTATTGCCGTTCCTCTCGGCATTGGCGCCGCTATTTTTCTCGCGGAACTCGCGCCGCCTCGAATTTCCGACACCCTCGAGTTTTTCATTGACCTGCTTGCGGCCGTCCCCAGCGTGATTTACGGCGTTCTCGGCATTTTTATCGTTGTACCGTTAATGCGCCAGTTCATTGCGCCCTCGCTCAAAAGTATTCTTGGCTTCCTTCCCCTTTTTCGGGGCCCGGCGTACGGCGTGGGCTTTCTCACGGCCGGAATCGTGCTCGCTATCATGATTATTCCCTACATTATTTCTGTTTCCCGCGAGGTTCTACTCTCCGTCCCACGCGACCAGCGCGAGGCCGCTCTGGCTGTCGGATCAACACGCTGGGAGTCTACCTGGAAGGTGGTTGTGCCGTTTGCCCGCAGCGGCATTCTAGGTTCCATCTTTCTGGCTCTCGCCCGCTCTCTGGGCGAGACGATGGCCGTCGCGATGGTTATCGGAAACGACCCCAAGATTAACCTGTCTCTCTTTGCTCCCGGCTACTCGATTGCCGCCGTCATCGCCAATGAGCTTGCCGAAGCTACGAGCGAACTTCATACGCAATCGCTTATCGAGCTGGGACTCGTGCTTTTCCTTCTGACCTTTGTCCTGAACGGGCTCGCGCGCATTCTCATCGTTGTTACCTCGCAGCGCGGGGCCGGAACGGCCCGCGCATGAACGCCCGTCTCCGCTGGCGTAAACTTCTCAGCGGCGTCATGCTGACTTTGACCGGGGTCTGCGCCGCTACCTCCGTTTCGGCTCTCTTTCTCATTCTCGGTTATCTCGTGGTCCGGGGCGGGGCCTCTCTCAACTGGGCCTTCTTCACCCGATTGCCCGTTCCGGTAGGGGAGGTCGGCGGCGGCATGGCCAACGCCATTGTCGGAAGCGCCAAGTTGCTCTTGTTCGCGACCTTGGTCGGAGTGCCTATTGGATTTCTAGGCGCAATTTACCTTGCGGAGTTTAGCGGCAGTAAGATGGCTTTCATCGTGCGTTATGCCGCCGACCTGCTTAATGGCGTGCCGTCGATCGTTATCGGTATTTTTGCCTATGCCCTGGCTGTCTTGCCGTTTAAACAATTCTCGACGCTTGCGGGCGGATTTGCGCTCGGCCTCATGATGATTCCGATCACCCTCCGCAGCACCGAGGAGTTCCTTCGCTCGGTGCCAAACTCATTGCGCGAGGGCGCCATGGCTCTCGGCGCCAGCAAGTGGAAGATGATCGCCACCGTAATTGTTCCTGCGGCCTATCGCGGGATTTTGACCGCGATTCTGCTGGCGTTTGCCCGCGTTGCCGGCGAAACCGCCCCCCTGATTTTCACCGCATTGGGCAACAACTACTGGAGCCCCGGCTGGACTCAGCCAACGGCTTCTCTACCGGTCACGATTTACAATTATGCGCTCTCACCTTATGAGGATTGGCATCGTCAAGCGTGGGCAGGAGGGCTGGTGTTGCTCGGCTTGATTCTTATCATTAATATAGTTGCCCGTGGCATACTTGCCCGCGGCATTTCGGTTTCGAGGTCTTAAACTATGGCGTCTGTGAGGCCTGCCGTGCCTGTAAATATTCCGCCAACTCCGACCACTACGCCGCGCGAGTCCAACGCGACCCTCTCCATGCGGATGAGCATTTCCAAGGTCAACTTCTTTTATGGCAGCAAGCAGAGCCTGTTCGATATCAACATGGGCATTGCGACCAATAAGGTTACTGCACTCATTGGCCCCTCAGGCTGCGGAAAGTCCACCTTGCTTCGCACGCTGAACCGCATGCACGAGACGGTAAGCAATGCGCGCCTGGAAGGGGAAATCCTGCTCGACGGCCAAAATATCCTCAAGCAGGATGTGACCGCACATCGGCGGCGCGTGGGGATGGTCTTTCAGCGTCCAAATCCCTTTCCTAAGTCCATTTTCGATAACGTAGCCTACGGCCTCAGAATCAACGGTTCGAAAGCCCCGATCGCCGAAGCCGTTGAAAAGAGCTTGCGTCACGCCGCTCTCTGGGACGAAGTAAAGGACCATCTGCACAAATCCGCCTACGAACTCTCCGGGGGCCAACAGCAGCGCATGTGCATCGCTAGGGCGCTCGCGGTCGAGCCCGAAGTGCTGCTGCTGGACGAGCCATGTTCCGCACTCGACCCTATCAGCACCGCGAAAATCGAGGAATTGCTGGTTCAGTTGAAAGACCTTTGCACCATCGTCATCGTTACGCATAACATGCAGCAGGCCGCGCGCGTCAGCGACTTCACCGCATTCCTGCTGATTGGCCAGCTCATCGAGTTCAGCCCGACGCCGCAGCTTTTCACTACGCCCGGCGACCCGCGGACAGAAGCCTACATCACCGGGCGTTTCGGATAGAGCAAATGGAAATGTGTGTTTTCTGGCCGGATTCGAAGGGATCCAGTCAACCACTTGACGGGCTCAGGAATCCTAGTTCACGTACTTGGGAAACGAGAATCAGATGGAACGCCACTTCGAAAAAGACCTGAACGAATTGAAAGAGCGCCTGCTCTGGATGGGCAGCCTCGCCGAGAGGGCCGTGCACCAGGCGGTTCACTCCGTTTTGGAGTCGGCCGAGGCCTTGGCCAAACGCGTCCTCGAAGAAGAAGACGCGCTAAACGAACTCCAGATGGAAATTGACGACAGGGTGGTTCAGCTCCTAGCGCTGCATCAGCTCATGGCCACGGACCTCCGGTTTGTTCTGGCCATTTCTCGCATTAATAACGACCTTGAGCGGATCGGCGACCAGGCGGTGAACATTGCTCAGGGAGCCCTGCGCGTCCTGCGCCATCCGCGCGTAAAGCCATACGTCGACCTTCCGCGCATGAGCGATCTGGCTGAGGAAATGGTGCGCGACGCCCTCAACGCCGTCGTGCGGCGCGACGTGGATTTGGCGCACAAAGTTCTGGCCACCGACGACCAGGTGGACCATTACCGCGATCAAGTCTTCCGCGAATTGCTCACTTACATGATGGGCGATTCCAGCGTTGTGTTTCCAGCGTTCGAACTCATCCTTGTGGCAAAAAATCTCGAACGCATTGGCGACCACGCCACCAACATCGCCGAGGACGTCATCTATATCGTGCAAGGCCAGGACGTCCGGCATCCCACCGTCGACCGCCGCTGAGGCCCGCGGCTCGAGAACTGTCTTATTTTGCTGCGATCGCTTCGTCCTTCAAGTGCTTCGCGCACGCCTCTGCCGTGCTCTTCTGTCCGTGCGCCGAGTCTTGTTTATGCACAGAGTAGGCATACACGATTGCACCACTCTTGAGATCCGCCACTTTAATGCTCGCTTCTTCGTCGGAATGCCAGCTCCCCATGATGATTTTTTTGGCTGTGCTAGCTTTTTTGCTCTCAGAGGCGCCGGTGATTTCGTACTCAGCTTGCTCCCGCTGTTCGACGATCTCAAGGGGCACCTTTTTGTCGGCAATCGCCTTCTTTAGCGACGTTTCAAAACCGCCCATCGCAGCAACATACACTTTTGCGTGAGCCGGTATCTTTGTCTGGCTCTGCGCCTGGTTCTGCGCGGGGGGTTCGCTTTGCTGTTGCTGCGCGCGCCCGGATGCGACATAACCAATGGTGGCCATCAGGAACATGACTGCAACGCATTTTGCGTGATTCATTGCAATTCTCCTTCTCTTGCTATCAGAACGCTCTTGTGGCACAGAACAGAATCGCTATTTACCCTCGATTTTCTCTTTTAAGTGTTTCGCGCACGCTTCGGCGGCGCTCTGTTTTCCTCTTGCGGAGTTCCCCTTGCGCACAGAGTAGCCGTAAACTACTTCATTGCTTTTGATTTCCACTACCTTAATGCTGGCCATATCATTGGAATTATCCACGCCCATGAAGAGCATCTTAGCCCAGCCGGCCTTTTCAGTACTGGCGATCCCGGAGATTTCATAGTCGGCCTTGGCCCGGTCGGTGACAACTAAGACGGGTACCTGTTTCTTGATGATGGCTGCCGCGAGGAACGTATCGAATCCGCCTTCGATCGGCGCAATGAAGATTCTCGAACTACGTTCGATGGCCTTCTTGCTCTGGTCGACGCTCTTGCCCTCTTGTCCGGCAGTAATAGTCGCCAGGGTCAGCGCAAGACCGAGAGCCGCCAGTAAGTGTCTTCTTGGCTGGATCATATTTATCTCCTCTAAACCGGTCCGTGCGAAGGTGGAGAGAGCATTAGCCACAAAAGAGGACCTTGGCTGCGAGTCTAGCCTTCTGCACGCCGCTTTGAATTTCAGGGAATGATGCTCCTCACTTCGGGCTCTAGGCAAGCGACATGGAACGACATGGAGCGACATCGTACACCCTCGGAGGCGTCACGGCTTGCAACGAGGAGGCGGCCTAGTGGTTCCCCTGACGTGTTTTTGATTTCGCCGCTGGCATTCCCCAGAGTACAGCCGCCACAAGTGCGCTGATTCCGGACAGCAGGCTGCCAAGGTTGCGGTCTCGCGTGGGGACAAAGTTTATCTTGATGCGGTCCACGCCCGCGGGCAGCGGCAAGATGATTTGGGCGGTAGTCTCCGGAAATTCCGGCGTTACGCGGCGGCCGTTCACCTCGACTCGCCATGCTGGATATTCGAGCAGGCGCACAGCCAGCCGGAGCGGCTGCGGTGAAGTCACGGTTAGGTCTTTGTCTTCGGCGGTCCATTTGACGATTCGAATTGTCGCGTTCGACGCCGTCGCTTCAGCCCCTTTGCGCGCCAGAACTTGCACAGCTGGCGCTTTTGCTGGCAGGTTCGTATGATCATCCTTGGCAGGATCGTATTCGTCGGTGCCGTCAAACCCTTTGCCGCTCGAGGTAGCTTCCAGCAGGGAGGGAATGTCGTCGGAATCCCACCAGGCCTTGTGAACCAGAAAGGCTGCCGTACCAGCCGAGGCGATAACGACAATCAGAGCCCAGGCCCAGCCGGGCCGCCACCGTCGCACCGCCGCTGCTGCGAAATATGCGTAAGGCACGGCAAGGATCCCCATCCAGCGCCAAGGGAATTGCACAAACTGAAGTTTTGGCAGAAACTCCCAGAGAATCCGGCTGGAGTGAAGCATCAAAACGACTGCCGCTGCGCCGAGCACTAGAAATGCTTGCCACGGCCTTTTCTCACGTGCGTCTTCCTCTTTTGAGGTGTTTCGGCGCGCCACGATCGAGCCAGCTGCGGTCATCGCCATCAACAAAATGGCAACGCTCGATGCAATCCAGTTGAACTGGTTGTGCTCCGGGTCTGCGATCTTCGTGTAAAGAAAATTTTCCGCGGGCTGCAATCCGGAGGCGAGCGCCTGACTGATATTCACCCAGCGCTGCTCATACGCTGCCGGCAGCAGATAAAATGCTGTCAGCCCGAATCCCAAAGCCAACCCCGCTGCGCCACGCCACAGAGGAGCGATAGACCTTCTTGCAATGGCCGACCAGGAAACAAGGAGCGCCACGCTGTAGCTGGCCAATACTCCGGCGGGGGCGTTCGAAAGCCACATACCCGCAAAAAGCGGTGCGAAGACTGCTGTCAAGCGCGGCATCGAGCGCCAGTAATTCGTCATTAGCCCGCACAATTGCAAAGCGGCGAGCAAAAGCAACGGCAGGAGCGAACACGCCAGCTCCTCGGCAAAATCGCTACGCATGTAGACGACCAGCAAGGCATACGGATTAGCTGCATAACAGGCGGTTGCGAAGATTGCGGCACGCGTGGAAAAAAAGCGCCGCGCCAGCGCGAACATGGAAATCCCGGCCAGGGTTTGCGCCACCACAATGAATGTTCCCGGCACCGCGTTCCAAGGCACGAGGAATCCTAGAGCCGCTCCCAGCATCCAGGAAAGCGGCGGATAGAAAATGAAGCGCGGCTCGCCAAAGCCGTTGTTGGCCCACTCGCACCAGCGAGGGAAAGGGATTCCTTCCTTCCACTGCCCCGCGACGTCCAGCCAGGAAGACGCGTGAAACGCGATATCGTGACCCGAGGCCGTTCCCAGCCAGAAAAACGGCAAAACAATGAGGAAAGCGGTTGCCAGCGAAACAGCGTAGGCGGCCAACCACGCCCGCCGGCCCACGCCACCATCCAATTCATGAGGAGTTTCGGACGGGGAAGTCATTTCGTGTTCATGTCATTGTAACAATAGGAGAATCGCATCTGCGCGCTCACAGAGCTCGTGTGCGTCTGCCTCGCAGTTGAGCGATAATACACGCGCAAATGAACGCCTTAAACAGCAGCACTGCACTTCACCCGATTATCGAGGCGCGCAAGCTCGAGAAATTCTATCCTCAGCCCGGTGGCGGCCGCGTTCAAATCATCGCTCCTATGGATTTCGCCATCTACCCCGGGCAGATCATCGCCCTCCTCGGCGCATCCGGCTGCGGCAAATCCACGTTGTTGCGGATGCTCACGGGGCTTTCTCCCGCAAGCGGTGGCGCCGTTTACTGGCATGGCCAATCGCTTAACGGAAAGACCCCTAACGTTTCGATTGTTTTCCAGAGCTTTGCGCTCTTTCCCTGGCTCACGGTGATGGAAAACGTCGAAGCTCCCCTCGAAGCGCGTGGCATGCCGCCCCTCGATCGCCACAAGCGCGCCCTGCGGATCTTAGATGCCGTCGGCCTCGATGGCTTCGAGTCTGCCTATCCCAAAGAACTCTCCGGCGGGATGAAGCAGCGTGTCGGCGTTGCCCGCGCCTTGGTTGTCGAGCCCGAAGTACTCTTCATGGATGAGCCTTTTTCCGCCCTGGACGTGCTCACCGCTGAAACCTTACGCGGCGAGCTTCTAGAGCTTTGGCTCGCCCGCAAGATTCCCACGCGCGCCATCTTCATCGTTACCCACAATATCGAAGAAGCCGTGGTCCTCGCCGACCGGATCATTGTCCTCGGCCGCAACCCCGCGCACATTCACGCGGACCTCTCGGTGAGCATTGCGCACCCCCGCGAACGCAAAAGCTCCGAATTTGTCGAATTCGTGGATTCCATTTATCGCGTTCTGACCCGGCCCGACCACGAGCACGAAATCGCCCCCGTCCGCAAGTATGTTTCCGGTGTTCCGGCCAAGGCGAAAATCGTCATGCTTCCTCATACTCGTCCAGGGGGCATGGCTGGTCTATTAGAAATCCTAGTGGACCACAACGGTCGCGCCGACCTACACCATCTCGCTGAACAACTCAGTTTAGGCATCGAGGCGCTTCTTCCCACCGTCGACACGGCCGTGTTGCTTGGCCTTCTTCTTGTCGAAGAAGGCGGCGCCATTCTCACGGCAGAGGGCCAGGCTTTTGCCCAGGCCGACATTCAAGACCGCAAAGCCATTTTTCGCAAAGCCGCGCTGGCCCACGTGCCTCTGCTTCGCCAAATGGAGCTGTCTCTGCGAGCCAAATCCAACCGCACGCTTAGCGAAGAATTCTTCCGCGATCTGCTCGATGAGCAATTCAGCGAGGAGGAGTCCCGCCGCCAGTTGGAAACCGCCATCCAGTGGGGGCGCTACGCCGAGATTTTTGACTATGACTCCGCCACCGGCAAGCTGAAACTCACCGAGGCTTGATGGCCATCGTGACAGCGCCCACGCTACCGGCCGTTCATCCCACGCCGCTCCCTCCTGCCGTCAAGCGGCCCGCGGGCTCGCGTTCCAGTTGGGGCTTCCTTATTGACATCGCCGTTTTTCTTTTTGTCTTCGCTGCGATTTTTGGACTCTACGCCATCGGCCGCGCCTGGTTCGCTCCAGTTCGTCCTCAGGCGCAAATTTCGCAGGACCCTCGGGATCTTCCTCTTTACGCGTTTTATTCCCTGGTGCGCATGGGTATCGCGTATGTCCTCAGCCTAGTTTTGGCTTTAGCGTATGGCTACCTGGCCGCCAGTTCGCGGCGCGCCGAAATGGTTTTGATCCCGCTGCTGGATATTCTTCAGTCGATTCCCATCCTCAGTTTCTTGCCCGCGATCATGCTCGCCATGGTTGCGCTCTTTCCCCACAGCGAGTTCGGCATCGAACTGGGCTCGATCCTGCTGATTTTTACCGGCCAGACCTGGAACATCGCATTTAGCTTTTATTCATCGCTGAAAACCATTCCGCGCGACCTTCGCGAGGCTGCCATCATCTATCGTTTCAGCAGGTGGCAGCGCTTCGCAGAATTGGACTTGCCGTTTTCTACCATCGGTCTCGTCTGGAATTCCATGGTCTCCGTCGCGGGGGGCTGGTTTTCTCTAATGGCTTGCGAAATGTTCGTGCTCGGCACTCGCGACTTCCGATTGCCTGGCTTGGGCTCGTTTCTGCAAACCGCCGCGAGCCACGGTAACACGCGCGCGATTCTTTGGGGTCTGGCGGCCATGATTGCCTTGATCGTGCTGCTCGATCAATTGGTCTGGCGTCCGGTCATCGTCTGGGCGGACAAATTCAAATTCGAGCAGGTGGAAAGCTCCCCCGCCGCTCCGGCCACTCTCTTCGACATTCTCGGCCGCGCTTCTCTCGTAACACGCTTGTACCAGAGGCTCGTTCGCCCGCTTTTCAATTGGCTTGCGATGTCGTTCACCCAAACCGCTCTTCGTGCCGCGGAACTCTTTCCCGTTCCTCGGCGCGGGCGGGCACGCACCTGGATCGGTTTCTTTCTTGTTACTTGCGTCCTTGTGGGATTGGGCTTTGCGGTCTTCCACGCCGCCCGCGAGCTTTCCGATCTTCATCGGGAGGATTACGTTGACCTTCTTCGCAGCGCCGCCCTCACCTTCCTGCGTGTCAATTCCGCGCTCCTTCTAGGCGCGCTCTGGACCGTTCCTGCGGGAGTCGCCATCGGCTTCAGTCCCCGCCTTGCTCGGATCGCCCAGCCGCTCGCGCAAATCGCCGCTTCTATTCCAGCCACCGCGCTCTTTCCCATCATTCTGTTATTCCTGCTTCGCCTTCGCGGCGGTCTCGAGCTTGCCGCCATGCTGCTCATGCTGCTCGGCACACAGTGGTACATCCTTTTCAACGTTATTGCAGGCGCCATCGCCATTCCCACAGACCTCAGGGAAGCCGCGCGTGTCTTTCGCTTCAGCTCCGCGGACCGCTGGCGTTACCTCATTCTGCCCGGCATTTTTCCTTATCTAATCACCGGCATGCTGACGGCTTCCGGCGGCGCCTGGAACGCCAGCATCTTCGCTGAATATTTTCATTTTCAAGGACGAATCGTCTCCACCGCAGGGCTCGGCAGCGCCATTAGCGGCGCGAGCGACGCAGGCCGCTTTGACGTCTTGCTCGCCGCCACGCTGCTTATGGCCACCATCGTGGTGCTTATCAACCGCTTCCTCTGGCGCCGCCTCTACCGCCTTGCTTCCTCACGCTTCAAACTCGAATCATGATAAATTAAACAAAGTTCTAATATCTGGTTTTTATTCTCCAGCAACCATGACCAAAACCAATTTTGGCTCCGGCGCTTCCGCCTGGAGCGACGAAGATTTTTTGCTCGCGTTCGAGGATCTTTCTTTTCCGGCGGACCAGTTCCATCACCGCGAACATATCCGCGTCGCCTGGCTCTACTTGAAATCCTCCGACGCCACGCGTGCCGCCGAGCGCATGTCCGACGGCATCCGACGCTTCGCCAATCACCATGGCGCGACGCAAAAATACCATCACACTCTCACGCTGGCCTGGATGCGCCTGGTTGCTGCGGCTTTGGTGGAGGCTCCAGCGGGCCACAACTTTATGCAATTCCTTGCTGAGTACTCGGAGCTCGGCGACAAGGAGCTGCTGAAGAAATATTATTCGCCTGAACTGCTGCAAACCAACGCCGCGCGCGAGGGATGGGTCCTGCCGGACCTCCAGCCTCTTCCGAATCTACGGGTTCACCGCTGCTGTTGATTTCTTCTCTTCCTTTTTTGGCTCGGCTGGCTTCGATTCTTCAAGCTTCTCGCCCCAGATATACTGTGCGAACCACTTCTCGTTTTCTTCCATCACGGCGCGCTGCTGCCTCGGCTTGGTGATGCCGTGGCCGAAACCTTTGTAAACCACCATCTTCACTGGTACGCCGCGGTCCTCCAGCGCCTGCCGCAGCTCGTACGCGTTTGGAATCGGCACTCGCTTGTCGTTTTCTCCGTGTTGGATGAGCGTCGGCGTCCGCGCCTTGGCGATATTGCTGATGGGTGACGTCTTCCAGTAAACTTCCGGATCCTCCCACGGCGTCGCATGCAAATACTGCCGCGTGAACGGCGTGATATCCGTGTTCACGTAATACGTCGACCAGTCTGAAATCCCCGCGCCGACGGAGACCGCTTTAAACCGGTCGCTGAACGTTGTGATGTACGCCGAAATGTAGCCACCCTGGCTCCAGCCCATCGCGCCAACACGCTCTTTGTCGACAAACCCTTTTGCAATCAAAGACTCCACGCCAGAAATCACGTCCGCATAATCGCCGATGCCCAGATTGCGCACGTTCAGCGACCGGAATTTCTCTCCGTAACCCGCCGAGCCGCGGTAATTCGGGCGCAATACCACCGCCCCCTTCGCCACAAACCGCTCGATGGGATAGTAACGGTCGGCGTTTACAACGGGCTGGTCCACGCCGGTCGGCCCTCCATGAATCACCACCAGTAGCGAATACTTCTTTTTGGCGTCAAAATTTGCCGGCGTGTAAAGCACGCCTTCGATCGTCGTTCCATCCGTAGACTTCCACGAAACCACCTCGCGACGCGCCAGCGTGAATCCCTTGAGCTGGTCACCCATCGCTGTCAGCTTCTTGCCTTGCCACGGCGCCATGCTGGTCGTGTAAATTTCTCCGTATTGATTATCCAGCGCCGCCCGATACGCCACCGTCTTGTAATCCCTCGAAAGCGAGAAGCCACCCGCCACCATTCCGTCGGGAGCGCTTATTTTCTCCACGGCTCCCGTCCCCGGATTCAGCTGGAACAAATGCGCCGTCGTCTTCTGCACCGCGCCAAAATAAATCCCATCCGGCGCCCAGGCGATGAGCGACGGATCTTCGTCAAACGACTCGGTCAAAATCTGCACCGCGCCGCCATCGGCCGAAACGACTCCAATTCTCGAGTTGGCGTAAAAGAAGTACCTTGCCCCCGCGGCCGTGTCGAAGGCAATCCTCTTCCCGTCCGGCGACCAGTGTGGATTCCTGTCCGGCCCCGCCGTGCCCACAATCTTTTTCACCGCCTTGTCGTTCACGTTGACAACATAAATGTCCGACGTCTCGCCGGAAATCAAATCCGGATCTTTCTGCGCGCTGAACGCAATCCGTGTCCCATCCGGCGACCACGAAAAATCTCCCACACTGAACTTGTCACCTTCCGTCAGCCGCTTCGTCTCCGCTGCCGTGCTACTTCCGTTCGTAAACTCGGTGATCCACAAATGGGTCATCTGGTAATCGCTGTGAACCACCGAGTAATCGCCGTATTTCTCTTTTCGGTCCTTCATGGCTTTCGACTCGGGATCGCTCGTGGAAAAGGCGATGCGCTTCGAATCCGGTGCCCATTCGAAATCATTCACGTCGTTTTCCACTTTGGTGACTTGTTGTGCCTCACCGCCGACCGCCGAAATCACAAAAAGCTGTTTCTTGCCTTCCGCGGTTCCCGCAATTTGTCCCGGCCGGTCGGAAGCAAATGCGATCCATTTCCCATCCGGCGACCAAGCCGGATTCGTGCTCGATTTTTTTGCTGTGGTCAGCGCGTGTATTTCTCCGCTCGCCACATCCCCAATCCACAAATTCCGTTCGAACGCGTTCTCCTCCCAGTTGGTTTTCTGCACCTCATAAACAACGCGTTTTCCATCCGGCGAAATCTTGGGGTTAAACGCGGCTTGCCATTCCAGCGACTGGTCTATCGTTGGCACCGTGGCGCCCGCAGCCTGTGCCGGCTTCGCGGACTCCTGCCCCAGGGCCGAAACCGCGAACACGCCGCACAACATCATCGCCAAAACGGCCAAAGACACTCTTCGCATCGCTTCAAACCTCTCTTCGAAAAAGCTATTCAGGATTTCCGGTTCCAGATAAGAAACGCCACGAGCAGCACGACACCGGTAATGGCAAATCCCAGGTAGACATGCCATCCATGCAACTCCGTTGCCGACACAATCGCCCCTAAGGCAGACAACACCAGCAAGAGGGCAGCCTTGCCCTTCGTAAGTTTTCTCTGTTCGACCACTCGCGTTCCACTTCGCCCGCCTCGATGCCCACTCTGCATCCGGGCGAAACACTCTTCCCGGCCTCAAGCTCTCGCTAACTCGCGGCTCAGGTAGACAATCTGTCCCAGGTGATGATACGCGTGTCCCGCGCAGCGCACAAAGATTTGGAAGCGGTTCTCCGCCTCCGGCTCGCGCTCCGCGGTATACGTCTTGCCCCAGTCCTCCTCGCTCTGCTTTCGACCCGTCGCCACCACTATTGCGATGGTCCGGTCAAAAGCCCTCAACGCTTCATCCTTGTGTGGCGGATTCGGATCGGTAAACTCCTTGTCCCGGTTCCGCACGTAACCGGTTTCCGCGACACGCGCCCCGATGTAATAGTTCAAGTTTCCCGTCAGGTGTAGCACCAGGTGTCCCACGCTGTTTCCGTACGGGTACGGCTTGCGCCAGAACTGCTCGTTGGTCAGCGGGTCCACCCATTTGTGCAAATTTTCGGCGACATATTCGTAATACGCCGCCAGTCCATTTGCAACTGTTTCGTTGAGCTGCGCCACTGAGTGTCCCTTTCGCCTCCGAAAAATTGTTCGAAGCGAACAAAAGTTATGTTCAGCGAACTCCCGCCCCTCGCTCGTTCTTGTAAATCACGCCTTCTTTCATCACAAAGAACACATGCTCCGTCGCGCGGATGTTCTCCACGGGATCGCCCGGAACGGCCACGACGTCCGCCAGCTTGCCCGGTTCGAGCGTCCCAATTTTGTCCGCCAGCCCGATCAGCTCCGCGTCCGCCGAAGTCCCCGCCTTCAGGGCATCAATCGGTTTCATCCCCAGGTCCACCATTTGATGAAATTCTTCGGGGTTGCGGCCGTGTGGATAAACGGCCGCATCCGTACCCAGTCCGATTCTAATTCCCATGCCCAATGCTTTCTGAAAAGTCTGATGAATCGCCGCGATCGCTGCATTCGCTTTCACCAAAATGGGAGGAGGTATCGCTACACCCTTGGACATTTGCTCACTAAGCCCCTGCGCTGCCATCAGCGTCGGCACATAAAAAGTCCCACGCTGCTTCATCAGGTTCAGCGCTTCCTCGTCCAAAAACGACCCGTGTTCGATCGAATCGATCCCCGCTCGGATCGCGCGTTTTGCTCCTTCAGCTCCGTGCGCATGCGCCGCTGTTTTCAGCTTCAAGGCGTGCGCTTCGTCCACAATGGCATTGAGTTCTTCCTGGGTAAGCTGAGGCGTGTCGACGGCATCGGCCAGCGAGAGCACTCCACCCGTCGCGCACGTCTTGATGATCGTCGCCCCGTACTTGTGCGCCAGCCTTACCGCCTGCCGTGCCTGGTCCGCCCCGTTAATCACTCCTTCTTCCGGCCCTGTCTCTTTGCCAAACACGCCAGCGCGGTAGCCTGTCTCGTCGCAATGTCCGCCGGTCGCGCCGATGGCGTGTACGGCAACAAGCATCCGCGGGCCGGCCACCACCCCGCGATTAATCGCGTTCCGCAAACCCGCGTCCAGATAATCGTGAGAACCGACGTCGCGCACGGTAGTGATTCCCGCCATTAACGTGATGCGCGCATTGACGCTGGCATCCAGCGCCATCTCCGGAATCGGTTTCTGCAAGCCGTCCAGCGCTGCCCGCGCGTAATCTTCCCGATACATCCCTGTAAGGTGCGTATGCGCGTCAATAAATCCGGGCAGCAGGGTAGCGTCGCCAAGGTCAATCGTTTCTGCTCCCGCTGGAATCGCCGCGCTTGTTCCCGCCGCCACGATTTTGCCGTTCGTAACCACGACCACACCCGGCTTCACCAGCGCATTGCTCTTTCCATCAAAAAGCCGCGCCGCTTTCAAGACATAGCTCTTGTCCGCCGGCTTCTTTTCCTGCCCCAACGCCCTAGCTCCAACGCACAGCCCGAGCGCCAACAAGCAAATCGATTTAGTCTTCATCAGTCTTTCTCACCCCGCCTTGAGTCCCGGACGCCGACAATATCGCGCCCCGCGCAAAAGTCAAGCGCAGCGCTTCCCATCCCCCCCGCGGCCAATTTTGTCGATCTGGACTACACTTTTTCTTCGCGAGTGCATTCAATGTCGACAGCTTTTCCGCACCGTTTTCCACACATCTTGGGAAGGGAGTACGAAAGGTCTATTGCGCCTGTTACTACCGAGTGACGACACTAAGGGCAAGATGGCCCGCTACTCAGCCTTTCTCGGGCGTCGTGTGGAAGTGCAATACCGCGCTGGCGATATTCTTCTGCCCGCTTCCGGCATTTTCGTCGCCGATTCCGGCCGTTCCATCTTCCTCGAGCAAAATTTCGAGCAGCGCGGCAAGCACGGCCAGTTTCGCTGGGAAATTCCCTATCAGTGCCTGGTTAGAATCGAAGAAAAATCGGAACCAGGGGGCCGTGCTGACGCCCCCCGCGTTGCCGTGAAGCCCTCTGCCAGTCCTGAGCCTGCCTCAGCTGTCGATCCCGACGGTGAGCCTCAAACGGCCCTGGCTGCTGGCATGTCCGTTCTCGCGTTCAATCACCGCACCAAACCAGCCTGAGCTACCCTTCTTTTGGTTTTTGACTTGTTTTCCTTTTGTCGTTCGTCGCCATTCCCTTGCCTATGTTTTTGGCCTTATGGAACTACCGCAAGATCCTCAATGATTGGCGATACTCCCTCCGTATTGCCGTGTTCGCGGCCGGCCTAATAGCGATTTGGTGCGTGAATCACTACGATCCCGGACGCCTTTGGGATTGGTTCCTCGACTGACCTACTGCTTGAAAAGGTCTCCGTTCGTCACGCTCAAAGTTCAGCTACAATGATCTTTTTTTGTTGGCAAGCGCTCGCGCCCGGCACCAACCATTGTCGAGGAGGCTCACTTGAATTCCCCCGCAAAGCACGTCGGCCTGATCGGACTCGGCCTCATGGGCCGCCCCATGGGCATGAACCTCATCAAAGCCGGCTACCCGCTCACCGTTTGGAACCGCACCGCCTCGCGCGCTGATGAACTCGTCGCGGCCGGAGCCAAGCTGGCCAAGTCCCCTCAGGAGGTCGCCGCCGCTTCCGATTTCCTCCTCAGCATCGTTAGCGATCCCCCGGCACTCGAAGAAGTCCTCTGGGGCAATTGCGGCGCCATGCAATCCCTCAAGCGCGGCAGCATCTACGTGGATTCCAGCACGGTGTCGCCCGCACTCGCCCGCAAGATCGCTGGGACCTGCTCTGAACGCGGCGTGCGCTTCCTCGACGCGCCCGTCACCGGCGGCGATTGGGGCGCCAAAAAAGGCGAACTCCTTTTCATGATTGGCGGTGACGCCGAAACGTTAAAGGAGGCTGAGCCTATCCTCAGCGTCATGGGCAAAAAGTTGTTTCACCTGGGCCCTAACGGCGCGGGCCAAACCATCAAGCTCGCGATGAACTCCATTCTCGCCTTGCAGGTGGACGCCCTCGCCGAGGCTCTCGCCCTCGTCACGCGCGCGGGCATCGCTGGCGAAAAACTCGTCGAAGTCATGCAATCCAGCATGGCTCGTTCCGGCGTCCTCGACGTCAAGGCTCCCAATCTCCTCAAGGACGAATACGTCCCGAGCTTTCCTCTTCGCCTCATGCACAAAGATCTCGGCCTCGCTCTCGATCTTGCCAATCAGCTTGGCGTCGCCTTGCCTGCTACCGCCGCCGCTCGCGAAATCTACAACGCCGTCAAAGGCGCCGCTAAGGAAGACCTCGACTATTCCGCCGTCATGCGTTTCTGGAAGCGGTGATTTTTGGGGAGTGTCTTGGTCATTTCCGCGCGATTGCGCAGGACTGGCCGGGACTGGCGCGGGCTCGTGTCTAATATATCGTACTACGATACAAATGTCAGCCGCCCCGCTTGCGAATAGTGGGTCAGTTTACCGTTAGTCCCTCACCCGCTCGGAACGTTGCGAAATAGCCGATCCTTCGCCATCCCAGCGATCAACGTCGGAGATGCTCGTTCGCGGCCTGTCGACGCGGCCGAACTCGATTTCGATTTCGGCGTATTTTGCCAGTTGCACGTCTCGGCCATGACGCGTCACCAGAAAGATGGCGGAACCTCCGAGTCCAAAATAGCGCGCAGCATTGGCCACGGCTGCGTCGCTCATTACCGCACCGGCTGCACGGATAGGCGCCTCCGCGACATCGTCAGCAACCTTCCCAATGGTATAGGCGTAACCAAGATCAACAAGGGCGTTTTTCAAGCCTGGTTTAAGCCCTCGGAGTCTGCCTTCTCCATCGAGCACCACGCTTTTCCTGCCCGCCTCGCTACCGCTTAGATTGCCCCTAACCGCGATGGTTTCTTTTGGTAAGACAAGCCGGTCGACTTGCAGTTGCAATAAACCTGCGCGGCTCAACATGCGCGGCGGCGCAGAGCGAATTACCTTCCCCTCAACAAGGCTTCCGGCTTCCAGATCGTGTCCACCTACACGCGCAGGTTCGGCCAGCACGGCCTGAAAGCGGTCACCCGGACGATTTCGCGAGGCGCTCAGATGATCCAGCAGAAATGCTCGAGCTTTGCCTTCGCGGAGGATTAGCTGCTCTTCGTTGCCGGGGAATTCCTCCGACGCAGAAAGTGCGACGCCTTTTTGGACACAAAGCAGCATTCGCGCGCGCGCTTGCTTCTGACTTCGGCTTGAGTTGGCTTGCGGGACCGTGTCGCCATCAACTTTGCCGCTCCGCTTCTCAGGCTGAATCATCACTCCCGTTCCCGCCCGCAGGACTTCCGCGTCTATTGCCAAACCTCGGCCGTCGGCATACACGATTTCCGCGCCCTTGAGCTTGACGCTGTATTCCGGCAGCACGCTTTTTTCAAGAGGATTGAAAGCGCGCACTATTCCACGGCCGAATTTTTTCCAAGCTCCACATTTGTCGTTAGCTTTCTCGATGGACTCGATCGTGAGGCGAATCGTGGCTCCGCTTGGAAGGATGCGCTGCTGCCCCATGTACACGGGAAGAGCCAAATGTCCTTCGACAACATGGCCCTTGCGAACCTGCTTCCAGCCTTTGATTGCGAGGTCCACGGAGAGCAAGTCTCCGGAGTCCGTGGGTGCGATTGTTTTAGCGCCAGTACTTTGTGAAGCCGTATGTGGCCGAGCCGCGAGTTCTTGAGCCCTTGCCGGCAACCCTGCCGAAATGATGGCCACCAGGAACACCAACACCCCGCTTGTGCGTTGCCTACGAACGTGATCCGTCCTCATTTCATTCTCCGTGTTTATCGATTTTTTTTGCGATTGGGAACAGAAAAACGGCTGGTGCCAACCGCCGTGTTTTCGCGGACTCCTGCCTGCGATTGGCACCGACAAAACCGTCAGTTTGGAAGATGCAACTCTATTTCCCGTCCCCGTCGTTATCGACTTTGGAGAAGCGGGTTTTTGCGACTGGAGCCGGAGTTCCCTTGAGACCCTCCCAAAGGATCTTGTTATAAAGCTGGGCAGGACCCGGTCTTCCCCGGAAAAGTCAAAGCCGCGGGTTTTCTTCGCCCAGTACTGCGCATCGTGAGTGGGCTTCCATTGGGGACCGGCGGCGAACGCAACCTTGTTCGGGTCCAGTCCCAAGCCTCCTCCCTGTGAAATCGGAGCGATTGCCTTCGTCAGAATTGGCGTCAGAAGCGTTGATGCGACGGCATTGAATGTCCACTGGCCGGACGACTTAGTGTCGAACACATCGGCCATCGGCTGCGCATAGTAGGTGTTCAGGTTGATGTGCTCGGTGCCCAGGACGTCCTCAATAGTGCGGAGCACGTTCGGCTGACTATAGGGTGTGCTGACAACGGCTTGCTGCTTCACGTAAGGGCAACGACGTATGTAGTGGCGCGATGCGAATCGACGTGGTCGGCTCCGTCCTGGCAGTCATCTTCGATGATGATAATCAGTGTGTCCTTCGCATACGGGCTGTTCGCGACAGCTTGCACCAGCAAGCCAACGGCGTAGTCGTTATCGGCCTGCTGCAGTTCCGGAGTGTTGACTCCGCCCAGCGCCGAGCCGAAATTACCCGTGTGATCGTGGCTGAGGCCGCGGATCATCTCGAGCGTCGGCAGATTGCCGTTGGCGACGAATTGCTGAAACTCGCGGTTCCATTCGTTGAAGCGCCAAACATCCGGGTAGGACTGATCGTAGGCGCGGAAATACGGATCATAGAATCCGTTTTGGTAGAGAAGTTGATTGGCTGTCGTAGTCTGGATGACACCAGCCGTGAAGGGATCAGAGACAGGGTTCCCACTGGCGTCGGTAATCCGTCCTGGAGTGTTGGCCATCCAGCCGTAGTTGCGAACGGTGCCGCCGCCATTCAAAACGGCGTTGAAGATGTATCCCTGCTGATAGCCGGTTGGGCCATCCGTAGCCGCATGGTCGCCGTCACCCGCCAGAATGTTAGGTGTGCCGCCCTTGAGCGACGAAGTCGCATTGGTGTAGGGGGTGCTTGCGCCAGTTGGGTCGAAGAAGAAGTCGCGTGCTGCAGTGGTGTTCAGATTGCCTGGAATGTTCCGGTTCTGACCTTCCCCTTCATAGGACACGCCGCGGTTCACGCGTGCATAGTTGATCTGCTGGGAGAGCGTCTCCGTATTGGTCACGCGACCTCGCATGGACCAAGACCAGCCGTCCATCGAGCCGTCGCCGGGGTCCATGAAATTGTCCAAGGTTACGAAGTTGCGCGCCATGCGATGGAAGCTCGGAGTCACCCCTTCGCCGAAGAGAGCCAGCGAAGCCTGGCCGTTGGATCCATTGCCCAAGTCTCCGAGGATCTGATCAAAGGTGCGGTTTTCTTTCACGATGTAGATAACGTGCTTGATTTTCGAATGGAGGAAGTTCATGACGTTGGTATCGGCATCGGAGGGTTGGGCCGTGTATCCGTTGTTGGCTGCTACTTGTAAGGTCAAGCTCCAGAGGTCTTGAGTGTCCGGGACTCCTGCGCTAACGAGCGAGGCATGCTCCAGCTGAAATTGGTACTGATTGTTCGACGTCAGCTCAGCTGACTCCTGCGCATTGGTTTCCGGAGGGTCGACGGTTTTGAACGCAATCCTGGCCATGTTGCCATATCCGTAGCCTAGGTTCGGCCCCGTGTCGCTCTTGCCATTGATGATATACATCCAGCTGCCATCGGCGCTGAAGGCCACGTCGGTTGGGTCATACGCAGTCGGGAGAAGGCCAACCGTTTGGAAAGCGTGCGGGCCGGTCAGGGGTATCACTGCGATCGAGTTTGAACCTGCGTTGACGACAAAAATCATCTTCGTCGCGGGATTAATCGCGACCGAGGTCGGCGCTGCGCCAGTTGTGTTCGCAGGGAGATTCAGTTGAGAAGGGCCGCGGGTGTCGATTTTGTGCGTGATCTTGTTGGTGGCAGTGGAAATTACGGCAACTTGATCCTGATTGTCCTGCGCAACGTAGAGGGTTGACCCGTCTGCGCTGAGGGTTATCCCGTTCGGATTACCGTCCAGTTGAATGCGCGCGACTAATTTCTGAGTAGCAATATTGACGGCGATGATTTCCCGGTCACGATCTGCGCCAACATATGCGATGTTGCCAGTCAAGGCTACAGAGTACGGGAACGTGCCGCCCTTGGTGCCGTTCGCAGCGCCCGAAGACGCAAACGGTCGTAAATCGTATTCATAGCGAACCGTTCCGCTGGCCGTGTCGATCACGCTGATCGAATCGTTGTAGTTGTTTGCTGCGACGAGCGTCTTGCCGTTGGCGGAAATGGCGAGGCCAGCCACGTTAGGCGCTACGCTACCGAGGCCCAGGCCGGACTTATTCTGATTCGCGCCGCCGGTAAAAGGAAAAGGACACGGAGTGTGGCCCAGGCTAATCTTGCCGCTTAGGGCGAAACTGCCGCCGTTGTTATTGTACGCGTATACCGCATCATCACAGCCGCCCGCGGCATACAGGGTTTTGCTGTCTGGCGACCAGACCAGACCAACGTGAGCGTTGGGCTGCTGCAGGACTTGCTTCAGGATAGGGCTGGTCTTATTCGCCCCTGATACGTCGTACAGAAACAAAAACTGCGTGGAAGCGCTCGTGTCGAGCGTACCCACACCGCAGTTAGGCGTCCCTGGGTCGCAGTTGTTAGGGAAGTATAGAGAGTTCATCCCTGCTGTCAGGATCGCCAGGGTTTTGCCATCCGGGCTGACCACAGCTTTTACCGCCTCACCCGCTACAAAGTTTGGATAATTCGTCGCGAAATTGTGAAGCGCCAGTCCGGGTTTCAGATCCTGCTGGACGGCGTTAGGCAATGCCGTTGGTGTTATGAACAGTCCTGGTGGCGTCGCTGACTTGTCATCGGTAGTCGTGTCTCGCGCAGTCTTCGCGCGAGTGGGGAGGGCTGCCACGACGAGCAAAGTCACTGCTGCCAGCCACTGCCAACGCCCGGAATGTTTCCTTCTAAAAGCGTGTGCGTTCATCTCTTCTCCTTCTCGAATCGACGGGTTGGGAGACTGCACGCTATCGAAGGTGGTTTTCCAAACGGTTCCGGGAGTGTGAATTCTCTGTTGAATTCCTTTTTTTAGTTTGACCTCGCCCAAGTTACGCGTTGTCAGGTGAACACCTTAAGGGCGATCAGGCTTGGGGGGGAAATCAACACTCACACGAAACTCTCAGAAGCCTGCTGGTTTCGGCCAATACGAGTGAGTCTAGCTCAGGGGTTTTCCGCCGGGGTTGGCGACGAACTTAGGAGTTGCAGCTTCGTTGGCGAATTGGAAGCCGGTGAGGTACGCGAGCCGCAGAATCTTAGCCATCTTCACGTAATTGATTTTGTCGGCCGTGTCCGTGGTGTGGTGGTAATCGGGGTGGAAGCCCGTAAACCACCAGAACGACGGAATATTGTGCAGTACGAAGGGGAACTGGTCGCTGCGGAAGAAAATGTTCAGCGCGTAGTCGCGATCAAAACGGTAGTCCAAATCCAGGCCCACGTACTTATTCTCCCTTACGACAGTGCGGTTATAGTCCGGGCTGTAGGATGGCCCGATGAGGTTTAACCGGTTCGTGGTGTCGGCGGGAATCTCGATGAGTCCTTTGGTCTGGTCGCTTTCTGTTTCGTTTCGGCCGATCATGTCGAAATTGATGACCGCTCGCGTCGTCTCGAGCGGCCGCAGCGGATGCGCGGCCATGTAGAACGACCCGAGCAGCCCGCGCTCTTCCGCGGCAAACACGACGAATAGCAGCGAGCGCTTCGGTTTGTCGTCCCGCGCAGCGTTGGCGGCAAAGGCATACGCCAGGGCAACCACGCCCACGCTGCCGGAGGCGTTGTCGTCCGCGCCGTGCCAGATTTGGTCGCCGCTAATGCCGTCATGATCGTGGTGCCCGGAGAACAAAATGGTTTCCGCCTTGAGCTTCAGGTCGCTGCCTTCGAGCAAGCCGGCAACGTTGTAGGTCTTGCCGGTCGCGACCGACGTGTTGCGGTAATGCAGTGTGACTTGCGTATCCGGCAACGCACGCGATTGCGGCTTCAGATCGCGGTCAATCGCCGCTTGCAGTTGCGAAGGCTCCGTTCCGGAAGTGGCGAAGAGTTCCTTCGCTGCGGCGTCAGAAATGATAGCCGCGGGCGTGTGGAGTTCGTCCTCGGCAAGCGCCTGCGAAGGAAGTGGCACCGCGCGCGTAATCGAGCCGCCGATTCGGGCCACACGTTCCTGATTGGAGGGATGCTTGCGGTTCGGCTCCCCGACGATCAGCACGCCCACCGCGCCATGCGCCTGCGCATTCAGGATTTTCACGCGCCCCGTCGCGTAGCGCGTGTTGCCCGTGCCATTGAAGATGGAAGCGGGGTCGGTCTCCTGCGGTTCATGGTCGAAAATCAGAACGATTTTTCCGTTCGCATCAATTCCCTGGTAATCATCGTAGTGCAGCTCCGGCGCAGTGATTCCAAAGCCAGCGAAGACCACGTCTCCAGTGACATCGACGTCCGATCGATACGCGCCCAGCGCCTCGGGAAATTTCCACTGCTTCTCGCCGCCGCCGCGCTTGAGCACCACGTAACTCTGCGCGCGGTCGCCGCGATATTCGATCAGCTCAACAGGCTGCAGGAAGCTCCCATTCGCCGCAGGCTTCAGTCCGGCCTTGGCAAACTCCGAGGCGATCCATTGAATAGCGACATCATCGCCAGTCTGCAAAGACATGCGCCCCTGCAGCGCATCCGAAGCCAAAAAAGTCAGGTCCGCCCGCAGCCTATCTTCGCGAATCGTGTTGAATCCGGTCGCCAAGCTCATCGGCACCGGCTGCTGGGTTTGGGCAGTAACTGCCAGACAGAGCGACGAAACACTCGCAAGAACAACAAACGACATTTTGTTCGTTTTCATGGGAAGAACCATACGCAATGGCGCGCTGATACGCAACCACGTGTTGATGCCCTATTTTGTGGGCACTTCCAGACCGAGAAGCGTATGATTCATGCAATCCGTCGGGGCCCTTGCCGAGAGCGAGGACCATTTTGTGTTCATCCTAGCCCATTTCGTTCTTGCCAATTTTTGTCTCGCCGGCGTTTTTCGGGGCGAGCCCGCTTCCGATGCACAGTCGCCTTCGAACGCCGTCGCCGCGGGCGCGCTATCGACCCAGTCAAGGCAAGCAAGTTCCTTCGTGAACCTGGACATCTACATCTTGAAGCCAGGCAACGCAGCTGCGGAAGAGACTGCGGCGGTGACCTTATTCACCACAGATGGGCAACTCTACAAGCAGGGAATAACGGCGAAGGGTCGCTGGCAGGTCACGGAAGTAGCTCCTGGGGAATACGAGATCCAAGTGATCGCCCCGGGGTTTGACCGCACAGTGCAACAGCTGGAGGCCCGTGGCACGGGCGAGGTCCGGGTAAATGTTCAGCTAAGGCCCCAGGCGGGCGCGGACAAATCCTATCTCCCGGCTTCTTTGGATCCCGAAGTGAATTACATTTTTGGCTTATACGCTTCGCGCTTGGGGGATTGGGAGCAAGCCAAGTCTTACTGGACCAAAGTCCTGCAGCTTCGTCCCGAGTATGTTCCGGCAATGGTCTCGATGAGCGAAGTGCTTATCAGTGAGAACAAACCCTTGGAGGCCAGGGAGTACCTTGTCCGAGCGGAAAAGTTAGATCCGGCCTATTGGCGAACGCAGGCGGCGCTTGGAGAAGTCGCTTTGCGCGCGGGCGCGACAGGGGAAGCCGTCCTTCGTGCGCAACGCGCGATGGAATTAGGTCACGAGGAGGCCGCCAGCGTTTCCCCACTCTTGGCGCGTGCTTTGGTAGCCAGAGCTAATGAAGTCCTCCGCGCCTACCTGAAGGACCACGCGGAAGACGCTGCCGCCAGAAAAGAGCTGGAAGGCTTGAACGCGTCTTCTGAGTTCCGCGCATCCGACCCGCCGAGCGCGGATTCCCGGGAAATGAGCTCCGCTATGACCTCTAGCAATCCTTTTCCGCGAACAGGAGCTAACCACTGGCTGCCTGCCGATGTTGACGAGAAAGTTCCGTCGGTCGAGGCCGGCACCGCATGTAATCTCGACGAGGTGCTGGAAAAAGCGGGCAAGAGAATCCAGGAATTTGTCGGAAATGTAGATCGTTTCACGGCTACAGAATCTTTGGTGCACGAGACGCTCACCAGATCGGGAAATATTTCCGGGACCGAGAAACGAAAATATGACTACGTAGTTTCGATCGAAGAAATCCGGCCCGGGATTCTTGATTTGCAAGAATATGAGAGGAGCGGTTCTGCGCCGGCGGATTCGCCAGGTGGGATGACTACAAAAGGACTGTCTGCTCTCTCACTTATTTTCCATCCGTATTACTCGGGCGCCTTTTCCATGCGCTGCGAAGGGATGGCAACCTTGAACGGCAAACGAACGTGGCAGATTTATTTTCGGCAAAGAAAAGACAAGCCGAACCAGATTCGATCCTTCCGAGCCGGCTTGAACAAGTCTTACCCAGTCGACCTGAAAGGCAGGGCTTGGATTGTTGCAGACAACTATCAAATCTTGGGTCTGCAGACGGATCTGATTGGCGCCATTCCCGACATTCGGCTGACCGCCGAGCACACCGCGATCGAATATGGCCCCGTACATTTCGGCAGCCGCGGCATGGACATGTGGCTCCCGCAGACGGCCGAAGTTTATATGGAGCTGAGGGGAAAACGTCTTCGCCGGCGGATCAGCTTCAGCAACTACCTTCTATTTGCCGTGGACGACAAGCAACAAATCGCGGCTCCCAAGGCGACACCCTCAAGCCCTTAATCGTTGGCCAGCGGCGGTGTCGATTTGGCACGGCTCGCTCCTGGCCTACCGAACGATTCATTCGTAGCGCAGGGCTTCGACGGGGTCGAGGCGCGCGGCTTTGATGGCGGGATACATCCCGAAGAACAGGCCGACGCTCATAGACACGGCGACGGCCATCACGATGGCCCATAGCGGAATATAGGAAGGCAGGGAGGGCACAGCCAAATTGATGAGCAGGCTGATGCCTCCGCCCGCAAGCACGCCAATGACGCCGCCTGAGCCCGTCAGCACGATTGCTTCAGTGAGGAACTGCCAGATGACATCGCTGCGGCGTGCCCCAATGGCTTTGCGCACGCCGATTTCGCGCGTGCGCTGCGTGACCGACATCAGCATGATATTCATCACGCCCACGCCGCCCACCAGCAGCCCAATCGAGCTGATGACTGAAATCAGCAGCGCCACCGACGAAGTGATTTGCTTGAACTGGTCGGCCACTTGCTGCGCGCTGGCCATGCCGAAATTGTCTGGCTTGTTGAAAGGCACATTCCTGCGGTGCCGCAGCACGGCGCGAATCTGGTCTTCCGCTTCCGGCATGTGGCCGGGATACGCCACCGCGCCGACCAGGTTTTCGTCGTCCATCGGCAGATGCTTTTTGTACGAGCGGTATGGCACCAGCACCGCCCTATCGGCCGACTGGTCTTTCACCAACTGGCCCTTGCGCGGCTCCAGCACGCCAATCACTTCGTAGGATACGCCGTCAATCATGATGGGCTTCCCGAGAGGATCGATGTCCGGATAAAGCGTCTTCGCGATGTCCGAGCCGATCAGCGCGACGTCCGCGCGGTGCTGGTTTTCCGCCTCGCTGAAAAATCTTCCGTTGGCCGGCCGTGAATTAAACACTTCTTCGGTCGCGGGCAGCGTCCCGTTGTAATCAATCCCTGAAACTTCCTTGCTCAGATAGCGCGCCGTGACCGGCCCGCGCTGCGGCCCTTCTTCTTCAAAACGCGGATACACGCTGGCCGTCACTGCGCGCACCGCCGGACACAATTCGCGGATCGCTTCTGCATCTTCCAGCGTGAGCGGCTTGCGCGCGCGTTCTTCGGGAGTCAGCCGTCCGGTGTGAATTCCAGGATCGAAGCGAAAAATAAACAGCGTGTCTGTCCCGTAGTCGGAGAGGTAAGCATTCACGTCCGCATACACACCCATCAAAATGGACACGACGGAAAGTAGCGCAGTGATTCCAATTACGACGCCCAGCACCGTCAGGAAAGAACGCATCTTGTTTTCCCGCAGCGTTGTCAGCGCCATCGCCGCGTTCTCTCCCAGTTGCATGCGCGCCGTAATTTTCACGTCCACTAAACCTCTTGCCGCAGCGCTTCGATCGGCTGCAAGCCTGCGGCCTTCTTCGCCGGATACACGCCGAAGAAAATTCCTACGGCCGCAGAAATAAATTCCGCGATAAGCACTGCCACGAACGGGACGTTCATCGGCACGGAAGTGGCCGCTTTTGTGAGCCCTGCGATGGCATACGCCAGGATGACTCCCAGCACTCCCCCAACGGCCGCCATCACCGCCGATTCAATTAGAAACTGCATCAGGATGTCGCCGCGCTGCGCTCCTAGCGCCTTGCGAATGCCAACTTCGCGCGTCCGCTCCGTCACCGTCGCGAGCATCACGTTCATGATCACCACGCCGCCAATCACCAGGAAAACGGACACGATTCCCACCATCGCCGTGGCGATGACTCCGGTCAGGTTCTTCCACAATTCCATCAGGGTTGCCTGGTCGAAAATGCCGAAATTGTCCAGCTCGTTCGGCGGCAAATGGCGGCGCGCCCGCATCATCGCGCGCGCCTCGTCTTGCGTGCGCGCCATCCACTCGGGCCCGCGCGCCTGGATGTTGAGCCAGACGGTTTCCTGCGTTCCATACATCTTGAAATACGTCTGAATCGGGATGTACGCGAAGTTGTCCTGTGATTGGCCGAACGCGGAGCCGATGATCTTCGCGATTCCTATGACCTGAAACGGCCGGCCATCGATCAGAATTTCGCGGCCGATGGGATCCACGTTGGGGAAAAGTTTGGTGGCCAGGTCGTTGCCGATCATGGTGACCAGCGCGCGGCTCTGATCGTCGCCTTCGGAAATGTAGCGGCCTTCGCGCGGCGTCACAGGGTCAATGTCACCCATGTTGGCGGTCACGCCACGAACGTTGACGTCGTTGATGCTTTCCGAGCCGCGGCGTACTTTTCCGTTGGCGCGCAATTCCACGCCCACGCGCAGTGGCAGCTTCAGGTTTGCACGCAGCGATTCATAATCGTCCCAGGTCACTTTCTTGTTGCGGCGATTGGCTTTCACATACTCTTCCACGTCCGTGATGAGGGGAAAGCGCGTCAGCAAAAACACGTTCGAGCCGAGATTCGCGACGCGGTCGGCAATGTATTTGTTCACGCCGGAAATCAGTGAAATCACGACGATCAAGGTGGAAACCGAAAGGATGATGCCGAGCAGCATCAGGAAGGAGCGCATCTTGTGCTGGCGCATGGTGTCGAGCGCCATGCCTACCGGCTCGCGAAACAACACTCCGCGCTTCACCACGCCCCGATTCATTCGGACACACTCTCCCTGCTCATTCTACGTAACAGTCGTGGCAATTGTTTCGTCCTGTGAGCAAGCGGAAGGACGTTTCCTCAGACCTCCAAGCCAGGTTCCCGCGTTAACACTTTTCCGCCATGGTTTCAAAGTAGAATCAAGGCATGAGCTTGCAATTGGTTGCGGAGCCGTGGTGGGTCAATCTCCTGGTCCTCACTCCACCGCTCGGCTACTTCTTCTGGAAGCGCGGGAGCGGCGTCGCCCTCGCCCCGCGGCAACTGGCGGCCAGCGGCCTATTTGCCGCGGCGTTTGGTTTGGTGGAAGCCGTGGTGGTGGTTTACCTTCGCGCCGCTACGGGCTTGCTCCCCGGTTATAAAGGAACACTATCGGATGTGATTCGCAGGTCCGGCGAGTTTTACCAGCAGTCGCAGGCCATCAACCAATTTCCGCAGAGCCTGCTCACCCTCGAAGTGCTTCGCGAGGCGGCCACCATCGTCATGCTGGGGAGCGTCGCGCTGCTAACAGCGGCAAGACTCCGCTCGCGCGCGGCGGTTTTCCTCTGGACCTTCGCCATTTGGGACATCACCTATTACGCGGTGCTTTGGGCCACGGTGCGCTGGCCGTTGTCGCTCCGCGATGCCGACGTTTTGTTTCTAATTCCGCGACCGTGGATTGCGCCGGTGTGGTATCCGCTTCTGGTCAGCGCCCTTGCGATTCTCGCGGTGCTCTTGGCGCGCGTGAATCCGCCAAAGAGCGAATAAGGCTGGGAGCAGCAAATTTACTGGGAAATTAGAACCAGCTGGGGCCTCAGAACTCTTGCGCGCCATGTTTCTAACCGGCGCCTGAGGCATCAAAGAGAATCTATGTCCCGCAAAACGCATCCCTGGGGCACGCCGCCCTGGACCGTGGATTTTCGTCCGCCCGCGCATCCCCTTCCCGAAGAAGTGGACTTCGCCATTGTTGGTGGCGGCTTCACGGGACTGGCGACGGCAGCATGGTTGCGCAGACTGGCTGCAAAAAAATCAGTGCTCGTGTTGGAAGCGTCTTCGCTCGGCGAAGGCGCAAGCGGCCGAACCGGCGGACTCTCCCTGGCGGAAACGGCGGCAGGCCCGCTCCCTGGACTAGGCGACGTGCTTGCCGGTTACAAGAAAATCCTTCGCACGCTCCGTATCAACGCCGGCCTCGAGCTGCCAGGCGTCTGGGAACTAGGCCGTTCGAATCCTGCAAAAGGGTCGCCCATTTCATGGAACGATTCCGGCAACTTGCAAGTGGTGCGAACCGTGCCGGGCGGCGCCGTCGATCCCGGTAAAGTGGTCACCGGATTGGCGCGTTCTGCGGAACATGCAGGCGCGCAAATTGTCGAACGTGCCGGGGTAGACGCCATCGAGTATTCCAATCCGCCGTGTTTGCGAGTTCATCAGAGAATTCGCGGCCGCACTCAAGAAAAAGAAATTTGTGCCCGCCAAATTCTTCTTGCCACCAACGCTTTTTCCCTTGAACTCTCGGAACTGCACGGCGCAACCCAACCAAAACTAACCCTGGCACTTGCCACCGCGCCGCTCACCGCCGCGCAGCTCAAAGCCATTGGCCTTGCTTCGCGCCATCCTTTTTATACAGTCGATCTTCCTTATTTATGGGGTCGCCTGCTTGCATGCAATGGCATCGTCTTCGGCGCCGGGCTCGTCCCAATGCCCGCTTCGATTGCCTCCCTTTTCACAAAGCAAAGTAAGGACTCATCCCAATTCGCTGCGCCGAATTTGTACCGCTTCGACGTTCGCAAAGGGGAAGCTGCCGAGAGTTTTCACTGGCTCGAAGGCCGCGTGCACCAATTGCATCCGGCGTTGAAGTCCGTGCGAATTACGCACCGCTGGGCCGGGCCGATACTCTTCACCGAAGGCATGCGGCCCATTTTCCGCCGCCATCCGCGCAGCGATAAAGTGATGGTCCTTGGCGGATACAACGGACACGGCGTCGCGCTCTCTGTCTATCTCGGTCAATGGGCGGCCGAAGCGTTGCTAGGCACCCGCCCGCTGCCTTCTTGGTCTTAACGCATTGTCGTGCCCTTAGGCGGGAGCGACGGCATTCGCGCCCTTCACGTCCCGGGGCGAAGCGTGCTTGTAACCCCCAGTAGATCTGCGGAGCCAATGTCTGCTTTTCATTTTCTTTCGTTATAAAATCTGCCAGTCTCAAACGGGGCGAGATTCTGTGCAACCGATTATTGACATCCACGTCCACATCATGCCCTACCACATGATGAAACCTTCCGCGATGGAGTTGATGAAAAAGGGACGCAAGGATTATGCGGACGTGGAGCGCTATTGTGCAGATCCCAAAGAGTTTCTTGAATTCTTGGATTCGCTTGAGGTGGAGCGCGCGGGGCTCATCAACTACGTCGCTCCAAAAATCATCGGCTTCACGCCGGAAGTGAATGACTGGAGCGCCCAGTATTGCCGCTCCGCTCCCGATCGCCTGATCGCGTTCGGTGGCGTTCTGCCCGGAACAGTCCGCGATGCTGGCGCCGAAGTGGACCGCCTTGCGAAGCTCGGCATTCGGGCAATCAAAATGCATCCTTCGCACCAGGCCCTTTCGCCGAACGATTACATGGACGGCAACCACAGCCTCGCCGCAATCTACGAGCGCGCGCAAGCGAACGCCATGCCGGTCATGATCCACACAGGGACTTCGATCTTTCCAGGCGCACGGAATCTGCACGCCCAACCGATGCTCTGCGACGACATTTCGGTCGATTACCCGAATCTTGTGGTCATCCTTGCCCACGGGGGCCGGCCGCTCTGGATGAAGGAAGCGTTTTTTCTCGTGCGCCGCCACAAAAATATGTACATGGACATTTCGGGAATTCCGCCTCAAAAGCTGATGGAATATTTTCCACGGATTGACGAGATCGCCGACAAAGTGTTGTGGGGGACGGACTGGCCAGGCCCGGGCGTTCCGGAGATTAGAGGCAACATCGAAAAATTCAAGGCGCTGCCGATCGGCGAGGCCATAAAGCAGAAAATCTTGTACGATAATGCGGCCCGGCTGTTCCCGAAGTAGATTCCCTTCAAGCCCCAGGTTTCAAGAGAAAGACTTCTATAGAGCGTTTTGTAGGTGCTGGTGAACAAGCGTTCGCTTAGTGAACAAATGTTCAGAATCTGTTGACAGAACTAATAGAAGGGAACAAACTGTTCCCATCAAGAGAGCCTTTGGGATATTCCTCGGCCGAGGCGAAACACCGTGCCGCAGGATCTTCGATCTAAGAATCGCAGTGGCCGCCAGCACCGGCGGCATCTGGCACGGCGTCTCGAGATCTTGCGCGCCGCGGGGCGGGAATTTCGCGCGCGCGGTTTCGGAGAGACGGGAATGCGCGACATTGCCGAGGCGGCGGAGCTTTCTCCGGCAAATCTCTATAACTACTTCCAGGGCAAGAACGACATTCTCTTCTTCTGCCAGGACAGCTCTCTGGATCGCATGATTGGGGCGCTTGACCAAGCTCGGCGTATAAGAGGAAGCGCGTCCGCAAGATTGCGCTTTGTGATTATTTCCCATCTTCGGTGCCTGCTCGATGAGGTCGAAGGATCAGCGGCGCATCTTTTGACAAATGCCCTGCCCCCGCGGCAGCAGCGGTATCTTGTTGCGAAGCGCGATCGCTATGAGCTGGGCGTGCGCAATCTAATGGCCTCCGGCATGCGCACTGGTGAGTTCGCACCCGGGGACGCAGCGCTTATGGCGCGGGCCCTGCTCGGCGCTTTGAACTGGAGCGTGCAGTGGTTCCGACAGGATGGGCAAATGACGGCCGAGGAGATCGCTGAAATGATGGCGGCCTATCTGATTCGAGGCCTGCTAGCCACGACGGACTCCGCAAAAGCTCTTGTCGCAGAAGGAGAAACGCCGCGCGTGACTCGGAAACCCGTTTCTGAGGATAGACGAAGGCGCGTTTTGTTTCGATAACACGAGTCGCGAGGTGATGGAAAATGGCGACATTCCCGATTGAATCGCAGAAGACAGCGCAAATCCGATTTACGTTGAACGGTGAGGAAATGGATGTTTCCTTTGCTCCGTACAAGACGCTGCTGGAAGTTTTGCGCGAGGATCTCGGGCACACCGGAACGAAGCACGGTTGTGAATTGGGCGAATGCGGCGCGTGTGCCGTTCTTTTGAATGGCAAGCCCGTGCTGTCATGTCTCGTACTCGCACTGGAATGCGGAGGAAAACAGGTCTTGACAGTGGAAGGACTCTGCGGCGACGGAAAACTTCATCCATTGCAAGACACCTTTGCAGATCTGGGTGCAGCCCAGTGCGGCTATTGCACGCCAGGTATTCTCGTGACGGCAAAGGCCTTGCTCGACGCCAATCCACATCCGAGCCGCGACCAAATCCGCGAAGCGCTCTCGGGGAATTTGTGTCGATGCACGGGGTATCTGCAGATTTTCGAGGCCGTAGAAGCCGCCATGGTCAGGATCGCGGAAGAAACGAAAGAATCGCACTGACGTTGTAGCGGCGCGTTGTTGGAAGCAGTTTGAGAGACCTGATGGCTGAGCAAAAGGAAGCAGAGAAATCAGTGAGAGCCGGCGATTCCGGTCAGAATCGCGAGGGCTTGCGCGTCATCGGCGTCCCCCACCGCCGCGTAGACGGCCGCGCGAAAGTGACCGGGCAAACGCGCTTCGCCGACGACATTTTTTTGCCGCGCATGGCGCATTGTAAGCTCCTGCGTTCGCCGCATCCCCACGCGCGGATTCGAAGAATCGAAGTTTCGCGCGCCCTGGCGCATCCAGGCGTGTATCTAGTGCTTACGGGCAAGGATCTTCCCATCCAGTACGGAATTCTCCCGGTCAGCCAGGATGAGCAGGCACTTTGCTTCGATCACGTACGGCACGTGGGCGATCCCGTTGCAGCAGTTGTGGCCCGCGAAGAATTGAGTGCCTTCGAAGCGTTGGATTTGATTGATGTGGATTACGAGATTCTTCCGACGATTTCCAATCCCGAAGAAGCGCTGGCGACTCCCGAGCCGCGTATCCACGAATACGGCGAAGAAGGAAACATTCACAAACAGGTGGCGCTGGAATTCGGAAATGTAGAGGAAGGATTCGCGGAAGCCGATGAAATTGTTGAAGACACTTTCTTCTATCAGGGGAACACGCACCTTCCCATCGAGCAACACGCTTCCGTGGCGATCAAGGATCCCGACGGCAAGCTGACGATCTGGTCGAGCACGCAGACGCCGCACTATTTGCATCGCGCTCTGGCGAAAGTGCTGGAGATGCCGCCGGCGCATATTCGCGTGATTGCGACGCCGAACGGCGGCGGGTTCGGCGGCAAGAGCGATCCCTTCAACCACGAAATCGTGGTTGCGAAGGCTGCACTGTTACTGGACCGACCGGTGAAAGTCTGTCTTACGCGCGAGGAAGTTTTTTATTGTCACCGCGGCCGCCACCCGGTGCTGATGAAATTCAAAACCGGCGTAAAAAAAGACGGCACGATCACCGGTGTGCATTTACAAACCCTAATTGACGGTGGCGCGTACGGGTCATACGGGGTCGCAAGCACCTACTACGCGGGTGCGCTTCAAACGACCACTTATCACATTCCGCGGTACCGCTATGAAGGCTGCCGCACATTCACGAACAAGCCGCCGTGCGGGCCTAAGCGCGGACACGGCACGCCGCAGCCACGTTTTGGCCAAGAAGTGCAGCTCGACAAGATCGCCGAGAAACTTGGCCTCAATCCCGCCGAATTGCGGATCCGAATTGTCGAAGCTCCGAACACGGTGACAGCAAATTTTCTTCGCTTAGGAACAGTAAATCTCACCGAGTGCATCCAGCGAGTCGTCAAAATCTCGGATTGGAAAAGCAAATTCCGCAAGCTTCCCGAAGGGCGCGGAGTGGGAATTGCCTGCTCCGCATACTTGACCGGGGCGGGGTTGCCTATTTATTGGAACAAAATGCCGCATTCCGGCGTGCAACTGAAATTCGATCGAGGCGGTGGAATCAGCATTTTCTGCGGCGCAACGGAAATCGGACAAGGCTCCGACGACGTGCTTGCGAGTATCGTTGCCGAAGTTTTGGGCATTGATCCCTTCGATGTGCGCTTGTTCACCGGCGACACCGACCTCGGCCCCGTGGATTTGGGTTCGTACTCCAGCCGCGTCACCTTGATGGCGGGAAACGCGGCGATACAAGCGGCGGAGCGCGGCAAAGCGCTGCTTGCCGAAGCCGTCGCGTTGAAATTGGAAGTTCCTAAAGAAAGACTGCGCTTCGCCGACAAGCGCGTCTTCGATTCCACCGCGCCTGACAAAGGCGTCAGTTTCGCGGCTGCGATTTGTCTCGCTGAGGCGCGCTTCGGCACGATTGGCACTGTCGGCTCGTACACTCCGCCAAAATCGCCCGCTCTGTACAAAGGCGGAGGCGTGGGGCCATCGCCAACTTATTCCTATTCCGCCGCTGTCGTTGAAGTGGAAGTGAATCCCATCACAGGCTGGGTTCACGTACCCAAAGTCTGGATTGCCCACGACATCGGGCGCGCGCTCAATCCTACGCTCGTGCGCGGGCAAGTCGAAGGCAGCGTCTACATGGGCCTCGGCGAGGCGTTGATGGAAGAGCAGGAGTTTCGCCGCCTGCCGAAGCGGCTTTCGCATGCGCTGGTGCACAAATTCCCCTCAATGCTCGAATACAAGAGCCCCACTTCGCTCGACATGCCCGAAGTGGTCACCGAGTTGATCGAAGATCCCGATCCTCGCGGGCCATTTGGCGCAAAAGAAGTCGGTCAGGGGCCGCTATTGCCGATTATGCCGGCCGTCGCCAATGCGGTTTACGACGCGGTGGGCGTGCGAATCGACGAAGTGCCCATCACCCCAGAAAAAGTGATGAAGGCGCTCGCCGAGAAAAAAGCTGGCCGCGAGCCGCGTTTTGGCCCGGATCATTTTCCCCATGTGAAGTGGCCCGAAGCGTTGCGCGTTCCTCCGCCGTGGGAAGGCGGCGACGGCAACGCGGTGAACGATGTCCACCGCGAGAAACCGCGTGCAACGAAAGAGAAGGTACTCGCGCCATGATGCGCTTGCCACTATTCGAATTCCGCGCGCCCCAGACTGTTGGAGAGGCAACGCGCATTCTCGACGGCGAAGGGCCCCGGACCATGCCACTCGCGGGAGGCACAGACTTGCTGCCCAACATGAAGCGCCGGCAGCAAGTACCAAAAATTTTGATGAGCCTGAACGGCATTGCTGAGTTACACCACGTAAAGCTCAGTGATTCGGGCTCGCGGTTCGGTGCTTGCGTTAAACTCTCTGAGATCGCCGGCGACCCATGCTTTCGGAATGGCATGACCGCACTCGCGCAAGCCGCGTCGTTCGTCGCAACGCCACAAATTCGAAACATGGCCACGCTAGGCGGGAATCTTTGCCTCGACACACGTTGCAATTACTACGACCAGAATTATGAATGGCGAAGAGCTATCGGCTTTTGCCTCAAGAAAGATGGGGACATCTGCTGGGTCGCGCCTGGCAGCTCGAAGTGCATGGCCGTTTCCTCAACGGACACGGCTCCAGCCCTGATGGCGCTCGGAGCGCGCATCCGGCTAGTGTCGCGTCCCGGGGAACGCGAAGTTCCCCTCACGGAGCTTTATCAAAACGACGGCATCCACTACATCAAGCGCCAGCCCAACGAGTTGCTCACCGAAGTGCTCCTGGATTCTTTGCACGGCTGGAAGAGCACGTACTGGAAGCTGCGCCGCCGCGGGTCTTTCGATTTTCCTGTCATGTCTGTGGCCGCAGCCGCAAAGATTTCTAAGAGCGGCGTCGTGGAGGATGCCCGCATTGTGGTTGGCTCTGTGGCTTGCTTACCGCTCGTGGCTGTGGAAGCCTCAAACTTTCTAAAGGGCCGGCCGTTGAATCAGGATTCGATCGCGGAGGCCGCAATTCTCGCCGGGCGCATTGCCAAACCCCTTGACAACACCGACTTCGATATGACCTGGCGCAAGCGCGTGACAACCGAATTTGTGAGTTATGCTCTTCGCGAGCTTCGCGGTGACGACATGCGTGGCGAGCGGCTGCTCCTCGCGCGTCATTCCTCCAGCCTTTAACCCGGTCTGGTTCGCTTTTGGTGGGACAGCTACGCGGCTGGGCGCGGTTGACGGCATGCGCAATCCCGATTAAATTAGATAAGAAGAATCGCGGTTGTCCCGATCCCCGGGAATCCTGCTGCGATTTCTTTTTGTTCCTTCCCGGCGCTGTCCTGGTTAAGTCGGGGCAAACCCCACGGATGGGAGGTCGTCCAATTGGTAGGACTCCAGACTCTGGATCTGGCTATCCTGGTTCGAGTCCAGGCCTCCCAGCCAACTCCTACAATCAATAACTTACGGCAAAACGGCTACGGTTAGGCTACGGTTTCGCCGATTTTCCGTTCTCCGCAGTAACTAGCTAAGAGAGGAGAACGGAGATGAGCAAGACAGCCAGTCTGGTTGTCCGTGCAGTTGTTGATGGCAAGCGCAAGAATCTCTCCCCGGTGCAAGCCAAAGAGTTAGGTGTGAAGGGTACGTTTTACATCCGCACTTGGGAAGGGGGTAAAGAGACGTGGCAATCACTTGGCACCGACCCCAGCGTTGCCAAAGTAGCCGTCATCCGCAAACTTGCTGGTCACGCCCCGGCAACGGGGTCCCAGACGCTGCGCGAAGCGACTAAGTGCGAGGGCGTGAACATTAGATCGTATTCACGTCCGCAGTGCGGCTGCTTGCTATCTAACCCGCCGTCACAGCATAACGTTTACCATACAACATCCACATCATCCATCTGTGTGCCTTCATAACCAGTCAGCGAGCCGCCACAGTTGCCAAGAAGCATCCCGCTAGGACCTTTGTAGGGAATTGCGACGAAGCGCCGCCGGACTTCTCGGGGAGTCGTCTAATTTCCCAAGACGTCAGCAAAAGGTGAAACGTTTGGGGCATTTGTGACACTAGTCACATATCGGCAGGCGGTGAACATTTGACGGACTTGCTTTGGTTCTTTGTTTGACTAAGCCTCGCCGATCTCGACCGCTACAGCCAGTCCTTGGAACCACCGCCCTGTCTGACCGGCCTCCTTTGAATCGAGGTGATTGCTGGTGAGCCAACGGAGCACGCCCGCCCTCTTAATTCCGTTAGCTGCGGTCCTGGCCGTTGTGTTCCCCTTTGCCTTCGGTTTTAGGCAATCGCCTGTTTCGCAGCAGCAGGAAGAGCCCAAGCCCAGACGCGCCGTCACCCAGCGCCAGGAAGCTAAGGAACCTGGCAAAGATAAGAAAAAGCTGACGCCGGAGAAACATGACGCGAACAAGATTCTGGGCGAATTCTTTGGCGTGAAGGATTATCGTACTGCTTTATGGCCGGATAGTGATTTCCGCAGCAAATACACCGTCCATTTTCTGATTGCCACAATCCCCGATCCGATCGATTCGCGCCTCCCCTACCTGTTCGACCGCTTTCTGGGGTCAATGCAGCGTGCAGCGGAAGCGGACAATCTGGTGTTGGATCGTTTCGACCTTCCATGGATCGAGGAACTCCAAAAGAAAGAAACCGCGAAGGACGGAGGGGAGAGTTCGAAAGAAGCCGCATCGGAACCTGCGGAAACGCATGACTACACGAAAGAGCCTGGACTCGTCCTCTTTCGTGATCCATTGAGCGAGAAAGGGCCACGACTGTACGTCCTTTTCCTCGTAGGTGAGACTCCTACGGCTGGCCTGCATAAGGACGCGTTCGTATCCGCGCTAAAACAGATTGATGAACTCGCTCAGATCAATAAGAGGAATGATTCCACCCTTAAGATTCTCGGGCCCTCCTTTTCGGGGAGCGCGGAATCCATGGAGTCGGCACTGCGCAGCTGGCTGGCAGACCCCCAAAAGAAATCCGAAAGTGGAAAACTCTTCAAACAGATACAGATCGTGTCTGGAAGCGCGACGGCCATTCCCATTGCGCCCAAATCGGACACGAATCCTCGTCATTACTTTGATCTCGACGAGGCTGGCGCGGCAGTGATCTTCAAAACTACCGTGGTGCCCGACGAGGCTGCGTTGAACGACTTCTTTGACTATCTGATCCTGCCCCGCCAATCGTCAACCAAGGAAGCTATTCGCGTGGGTCTGTTGACCGAGGCCAACACCGCGTACGGCAACTCCCTCAAGAATGTCGCTTCTTGCTACCAGGGCCCTTCCAACCAGAAACAGGCCGGAAAGCAAACACTGGCTAAACAGGCCGATTCCAATGCACCAGGTGGAGGAAAGCCCGCGGAGCCGCCGTGCAACCCATCTTCCGCGAACGTGTCTCTTATTGCGCTTCCATTTCCTTTGCACATTTCACGACTACGCAGTGAATCGGAAAAAAACAGGGCGCAACGGAATCGGAGTACGCAGCAGACCAGCCAGAATCAAGACACCTCAAAATACCTGCCCGTGCCCTTTGCGGATGACAGTGAAGAAACCAAGGATGCGATTCCCCCATTTTCTGACCTGGAGACAACTTCCTCGGAACTCATTCTGGCCAACTTGCTCACGACTCTCTCTCGAGAGCGGTTCGATTATGTCGGAATTGCCGCGACTGATGTGCGCGACACTATTTTCCTGGCTCGAGAAGTACGGGAACACTCACCCTCCTCGGTCCTGTTTTCCCTCAACGCCGACCTCGTGTACACGCACCCGGAAGCAAATCCCAACATGCGGGGAATGGTGGTCATCACGCCCTATCCGCTATTCACGCTGAACCAGCACTGGATGGATCCATTTGCCCGGCGAGCGCGGCTCCAGTTTCCCGATCAGAACTCGCAAGGTGTGTATAACGCCATGCTCGTCCTTTTGGGGAACGAGCGCCAATTAATGGAGTACGGCGTCCCATTCCCGCGCTATTCCTTCATCGAAAAAAGCGAATCGGCGAACGCGCAAAGGCCCCAATTGCCCGACAATTTCCGGAGGCCGGCCGTCTGGCTGACCACAGTTGGGCGAGAAGGGTTTTGGCCAATCACGGTTATCCTCGATTCAAGCAAGGGTGAATACACGCATACACGCCTGGTTGCCAGCCCGTCCGTGCGGCCTTCTTCAGCCGGACAGGCAGAACTGCCTGCCGCGCGGCTTCGGGGAACGCTCCCCCATTCGGCCATCCTGGTGTTCTGCTGCTGGAGCTTACTCTGCGGGATTCCCGCGATTACGTTTTTGCGTAGAGAACTACGCGGAGCTGGGACACCTCTAGCACGACGCAGTTGGGTGGACAATTTCTCTGCACTCCCCTGGATCGGCGATGCCGTGTTCACCCGGAATCGCGGCGAGTGCCGAACCTACTTTCTGGTCGCGGGAATTGCCACCCTTTCCGCGTACGTAGTGGCCATAGCGGCCTACTCCATCACTTCTTTACAACCGCGTCAGTGGGGGCTCTGGTTATTCGGCTTAGTCGCAATGGCCGTCGTTAGCGGGTCGACGTTTGTAGCGTGCGTGGTTCTTGGCCGCGACGCGTTTGGTTTGATTCGGCGTCCCCAGAGCTCGGGTGGTACCAATGGCTGGTTGGCGATTCCGGTGCTGTTCATCGGTGTGGCCGGTCTTAGCATCGCCATATGGCTGGCAGCGGAATGGATTTTGCTGCGCTACCGGCTGACCGCCGAATCCCCACTCGCCGTCAATGGAATCGTAACCGGCTACCGGGCCCTGAATATGGCTAGCGGCGTTTCTCCCTTGCTGCCGCTTTTTCTGATCGCGCTCGCTGCGTGCGCGTGGGCGATTAGCGCTGTGCGACGGGTTCGACTTGCCGAGTCCTTCCCCTGGATTCACGAATCGGTTTGCGCTCGAGGGCAAGACTGGCCGGGCGAACGGGACGCAAAATCACTTTTCAATTCGAGGAGTCCCGCCTTCGCGGAATTCCACGCGTTGGAGTCCCGGGTTCAAGAATTGCTGCGAAGCCCTTCGCTGCATCTGCCGGGCGAACTGCGCACGATCTCATTTGTAGTTTCAGGTGTTGTCATCGCGGCTGGATTTTATCTGTTCTACTGGCGGCTGGTTGTGGCACTTGAGGCGCCCATCTTCTATGTCTTGTTTGGCGTCTGCTTCATGCTGGTGTACCTCTCGATTGCGTTTAACACCATGCGATTGCTCTTCCTGTGGCTCGCGCTAAGCAAGGTGTTGCATGCAATGGGGCGTCACAGGATTCGCCGCGCGTTCTCCCGCTTCTTCCGTAAGTACCCGAATCTGCCGCGAATCAATCTGACCAGCGCCCCGGAGCCTCTCACGGCCTTGAGCTTTTCCCTGGAACAGGCTGGAAATCTGCTTCGCTCCGCCAAAGCACAGCTCCCTGCGCCCATAACTCTTGCCCGTGTGGTGGAGGGAGTGGCGGACGACATTCGGAAAGCCGAATCGTGCTATCGAGACGCTCTTGCCGCCGAAGCACGCAAAGACCAGTGTGGTTCGCTCCTCGCGCAGCTCAAAGCTCAGCGCCTCCTCGCAGGGGTCTCCTGGTGCATCGAGGGTTCGATGAATTATTGCTGGAACTGCCGCGCTGCATTCGCGCCCGGCGATGAAGCATTAGAGAAAAAGGACAAAAACCTCTCCAGCGAAGCCGAGGAATTCCTGGTCGGGAGGGTGGTGCTCTTCCTCTCGCACATTTTTCCGCAGATGTCCAATCTGGCCGGCCTCTCGCTGGCCAGTCTTCTGCTCCTGCTTCTCGCGGTCAGCTCTTATCCGTTCCAGCCACATCAGCTTATCGTGATGTTCAATTGGGTCATCATTTTCGCGTTCGTCGGCGTCGCATTGTACATGTCGGTTCAGATGAACCGCGACACAGTGCTGAGCAATCTGAATAACACCAAACCCGGCGAATTGAATTGGGATCGCGATTTCATCACCCGGTTGCTTCTCTATGTGGTGATCCCCATCTTTGGGTTTCTGGGCGTGCAATTCCCCGAAGCCCTAAGTCAGTTATTCAGTTTTCTGTCACCTGGGGCGGCCGGCCACGGCTGATTCGGAATCAGGAAAGACACTGCTAGGAGGCGAACACAATGGCAACAGCTGGCACAGCAGTTTCGCGAGCGACTTGGTGAGTGGGTTCTGCAACTCGCAAAGCAGCACGTCGGCGAAAAATATCACCTGGGCGTTCCCGTTCAAGAATGGTCTCGCTCTGGTACAGCTCACGCGAATTCTCAAGAGACTGAACTCATAAAGAATCTTAGAACAGCTCTTAGTGAGTGGTTATCCAAGCCTCCTGCCGGATTTGAAGGTCGTCAAACACAGAGATAAGAGATGCAACAGCTGAAACCAAAGAGGCAGTGGATTCGTGGTTGCGGAGTAAGGGCCGGTAGCAAAGAGAGCCATTGCTACCCGGGTTTTCTCGGCCGATAATTTGTCCCAGAACTCCCTATGGCGGATATTTTCCTTAGTTATGCAAGTGAGGACCGCCCGATGGCCCAAGTCCTGGCCGAGGCTCTGGAGGGGTATGGTTGGTCGGTTTGGTGGGACCGTAGGATACCTCTGGGCAAGTCGTTCGATGAAGTCATCGAGCAAGCGCTGGGGGACGCCAAGGTCGTCGTCGTGCTTTGGTCGAATGTTTCGGTGGCATCTGAGTGGGTGAGAAACGAAGCTTCCGAAGCCCAAGGGCGGGGCATTCTAATTCCCGTTTTTATCGAGGACGTAACTGCCCCGCTTGCCTTCAGGCGCCTAAACGGTGCCAATTTGAGCGCCTGGAAGCCCTCCGAGCCCCACATCGAGTTCGACAAGTTGCTTGAGCGCGTTGAGCAGCTCCTCAAAGAACCTCGAAGTATGAAGGTGCCTAGGACCACAGAGGAGAACAAGCCTGCTCTATCTCCGCCATCCGCTACCTACACCTCCCGCATCCGCCAGCACCGTTTTGCGCTGGGCGGAATTTTTGCTATGGCCATCCTGGTGACGGCCACAGCCTATTATGTGAGAAGCCGAAGTGGGCAATCACCGGACAACACTCCTCCCAAAGATAAAGGCTCGGCAAATGGCCAGATTCCCGGAGGTGATTTCACAACGGGGTTCTACTCGAAAGACCTCGGTATGCGAATTGCCTTCGTTAGTGAAGACCAAAGTGAATCACAGCTGGGATTACTCCCGAGCGGTGCAGTGGTTATGGAGGTTGAAAGCAGCCGGCCAGCGGGAAAGGGTGGTCTCCAGGTCGGCGACATCGTCGTTGCTATCAACGGGAAGAAAATCGGCTCAACAGACGATCTGCGCCGGGTTCTTCAAGAGTTGGGCTCTGGAACCGCCACATTCTCCATTCGACGCGGGTCCGGCACAAAAACGCTCCGCGTCGATTGCCCCACATGCTAAAAATACATCTTGGGAATCCGGGAAAGAGCAAGAAGTAGCCACACAGAACACAAATTGGTCTGGCGAGCAGCGTTGCGGCTAACAAGTTCCTCGAATGTCAGATCAACCAAACAATCAGCACCATCACAGCTCGGCGAGAGCTTCAACGAGGAAGCGGACCCTTGAAAACATTAATTCCTTGAAGCGCAGTTCCCAACTTCCGGTTTTCCGAGCATTCGCTAAATTAATCGGCTCATGCTGGGGCGTTAGGCAAGACTAATCTTTGCTGAGCAAATCGTCCCAAATTGGTTCGGACCAGTTATCCTTGAACTTAGCCTTAGCACGAAGCAGGAGAACCCTCAGGTAGTCGCGATCCACGCCAAATTCCCGACAAACGGTATCTCTGTCCTTTTCCTCGAAAAAAACCGCTCGAAGCAGGTCACGGTCCCTTGTCGGCATTGCTTTCAGGACCTGTCGCACGCGCTCCGCTGACTGTTTGCCGAGGAGCGCAGCATCTGGATCGAGGACCTTATCCGGAAGCCCGACGTGCGCGTCTTCTGGTGCATAACTATTCGCAGCAGCGGCCCAGTAGTGTTCTAATAGGACGTTGTTACAGATGGAGTTAACGAACGTGCTGAAGCGCTCGGGCTCTCGTACTTCCCCACCTTGCCGGAGCGCCGTAATCACGCGAGTAAACGTTTCTTGCTTCAGATCTTCCACTCTGTCAGAAGGCAGCCTCCGTGCTCGGAGCCTCATATTGAGAAGTTTCTCAAAATACGCAAAGAAATGATGCTGCGTTGCGGGGTCGCCGTTTCGCAGCCGCTCTACATAGGATTTGTCAAATCCGCCAAATTCTAGCTTGGGCGCTCTTGCTTGCTGAGCATGCCCGGAGAGGAAGTTCAGCGTCCGCGTAAGCTGCTTCTCGAAGAATTTGGTCTTGACCATTCGCTTTGCTTCAACACGAACACATTCCTCATCGTCATACTCAAAATTACAAGAGACTTCATCGCCCCACGGCAATGAGACCTTCCAAGCTTCGGTCTTCGGTCCGTCGTACGTCGGCAGATAGGTCGCGATGACTACCTCTCCTTCCGCATCGCGTCCCACTATTTCGACCTTGGAAGTACCTCCTTCAAATTCGATTAGACACCATGACTCGGAGCCGATTACGCACCGATGGATACCATCGATGCGAATCGCCAGCCAATCCCGAACGATACGTAATCGCCTGTCCGCATCCCTCTCGACGAATTTCTGAAGCGCAGCCAGGAAATCTGAATCAGCGGAAGGCGGCAGGAACGTTATCAGCGTGCGCTGCTTGATATCGTTATCATGCATAGTACTTCCTTACAGCCGGTTTCTTAGGCACCGCCGCGAAATTCAATCGTCTAGTTGACTCCTCGAAAGACCTTGTGCCGGTCCACGCCAGTATCCGATTCAGATCTGTTGGGCTAAAAAGTATGGCCATGCGATCAACTTCAATGCGCTCATCGCCTCGATGGTCGTTTTCATCGTACGGAAGCAAAAGACTCCCTCGATAACGTTCCGGCACGGTCACTCTGCCCAAAGGCCGAAAGACTGCAAGGCACTCCTTGATTGTCCTAACTTGCCAGTCCAAGGGGGAATAAACTTGAGGACCATCCTCAATGAAAAGATTCTCGGGGCATACTCCGAATCGCTCACCGATGAATTTCAACAACTTACCGCGATTCCTGCTGCACTGCCACTTGTCCTTGTCGATAGAACGATTAGGAGCCACAAATGGGTACACCAAATCTAGTGCGCTAGTTGGGTAGTTGCAAAGGACCTGAAAGACAGCCACGGCGGCCCAGAAGGAGTTTCTGCTTAGCGAAAGTAATATCAAGTGCTTGACGAAACGTTTGATGAAGTCTGCCTCACTTAGCCTGTACCCATTACTTTCCTGCTCCCTTTCTGCATCGCTGAGTTCCGTCATCACGCGGTAATCGAAGGTTTGGCAGATGTCCAGGTATGCTCGATTGCAAGCCCGGTGTTCCCCGTCATAATCCAAGGCTTTCTTGATGTTCGCTTCTCGGCTCTTTGTGGTACCAGGGACGCTTGCAGCCGCTCGGAAAACCACTTGCGTCGCAGTCTCAAGATAAGCGTCGCCCAGTAGATAAGTCGCTCGATCGCGAGCGGAGAGAATCCTTTTGCCATCTATGCCCCCGAAGGAGGAGGGCATTGCCTCATGATCCATGAGTCTCTCCCCGAGTCTGATGGTCCTTGCTAACAAGAAGACCCCCAACGGACGCAACAGAGTTTAGCGCACAGAGGATATCTGGAGTTGGCATTTTTCCGACCGCGCAGCTGCGCCAATGCGCGCATTAAGTCCAAGAGTTGCCATTTTTCCTCGCCCTTTTCTTATGAAATTTTCGTGGAAGTACGACAACTCAAGCGTCGTTTCGATTTGCAAAAATAATCTCGGTACAAATCGCACGTGAGTGAGGCACAACGAAATGTTGACTCTTCAGGAAGAGTTCTCAGCCAGTGAAATCGGCGGTCCTTTGCAATTCCGGAATCTCACTCTGTTTCCATTGGTGCGTCGGAACACGCCGCCGCAACCCCCGGATTACCTGCTCTTGGAGGATGGGATCGCGCGGGGGAAAGTGCGAGTGACCGAACTTAGCGCAGCGGGATCTGTCCCAGAGTTGCGTCTTGAAAATAACGCCGAACTTCCCGTTCTTCTCGTGGACGGGGAGGAACTTGTCGGCGCAAAGCAAAACCGTGTCCTGAACCTGACGATCCTCGCACCAGCGAAGCGAACCACCGTGATCCCGGTCTCTTGTGTAGAGGCTGGGCGGTGGGCCAGGTCGGCTGCGGACCTGAAAACAGCTGATCATGTCATGTACTCACTGGGACGAGGAGAACGGCTCGCCCAGGTCACAGAATCCATGCGCTCGAATGGCACGCGCAAGTCTAACCAGGCAGAAGTCTGGAGAAATATCGCCGCAAAAGCATTTCGCCTGAAAGCGCAGTCGCGAACCGGCGCTATGTCGGACATCTTTGAGAGCCATACAAGTTCCCTGGAGGAGTTCGCTCGCGCCTTCACCTGGCAGGAGGGCCAGTGCGGAGTAGCATTCGCCATAGGCGGCCGAATTCTTGGGTTGGAAATCTTCGATCGCCCCGAGGTCATGCGCAGGTTCTTCCAAAAACTTCTGCGAAGCTACGCTTTAGATGCCTTGGATGCAGGCTGCACAGCAGACGAACCCGGAAGTGTCGAAGCTGTTCACGCGCTTGTGACTCAGATCGGCACGGCTCAGAGTTTTGCGGAGCAGGCCTTAGGACTAGGAAAGGATGTGCGGTTCAACGGGGTTGGGATTTCTGGAGCAGCTCTTTGGGCCCAGGAGCGATACGTGCACGTTTGCGCTTTCGCACAACATGCCGAGAGCTCAGACCAACCTGGTTTTTGGACCCGCATATCTCGTCCGAGCCACCGCCGTTTGTTTTGAGTAATTAAGAGAGCACGAAATGAGTCTAACTGACGCAACCATCGCAGAAATCCGTACCCCTAAGACGGCAAGGCTGCAGAGAAGGGCTAGGGCGTCGGCGCTTGGGTCGAACAAAGAACGTCTCGACTCGTGGAAGCAAATTGCCGTCTACCTGATCGAGAAGTGCGGACCGTGCAGCGTTGGGAAAAACGCGAAGATCTGCCTGTCCACCGGCACACCCACTTAAAGAGCAGTACGGTCTACGCATTCAAAAAGGAGATTGATGTTTGGCTGACGGGACGGGGTCACGACAACTGGCGACGCTGCAAGGTTGTCGTTCCTTGTCGCTTGCTGAAGGGTTCCTTGTTCTACATGCTGGGGCGTCTCGCGGGAGGTCTCCCTGCGTGGCTACGAATTCCCCTCTCGGGCGTGCCGTAGGTAAGCGGGGCGCATTGGAAGAAAAGCCCATGCGGATCGTGTAGGACTGGCTGGAAGAAACTACTGCGTAAGATTCAGATGATGTTTTTGTGGGGTACAAGGCATGGATTTCTTCGCGTTTGACAAGGCTTATGTGGAGCGGCTGCGAAACGGCGATCCGGCGACGGAGCAGCACTTCTTTGCGTATTTTCACAATCTGTTGCACGTAAAGCTGCGAGCCCGGGCAATCGGATCGGACAAGGTGGAGGACTTAAAGCAGGAGACGTTCGCCCGGGTCATTGCTGCGTTGCGGAAGGAGGGCGGGGTGCGACAGCCGGAGCGCTTTGGGGCCTTCGTTAACTCCGTTTGTAAGAACGTCTTATTGGAGTACTACCGGTCGCTTGAGAAGATTCACCAAATGGACGACACCCACGAAGAGATTCCAGACACAGTGCTGGACCTGGAGAGGGTGATAGTGTCCAAGGAGCGCTTGGAACAGGTGCGGACGATCTTGTCGGAGCTGCCAGCCCGGGACCGGGACTTGCTTCGGGCGGTTTTTTTAGAGGAAAAGGACAGAGATACCGTTTGCCGGGAATTTGGTGTGGATCGCAATTACCTGCGTGTGTTGCTGTGCCGGGCGAAAGATAAGTTCAAGACTATTTATGAGAGAGAGCAATTTGGGGCTTTATCCCCGGTCGCCGGATTCGGCAGTTCGCGAAAGCATTTTGCGGCCCTCCGCACCACGAGACTTCCACTGAGGCAAGCCTCTGATGGGAATAAGGTGGCTTAGGTAAAAGAAGTAACCTCATAAACGTCAATCGCATCTTCAGATGCGAATGGCGAACCTGCCGAAGCTGCTTGCTGGTCGCCTAATGGTGAATTCGACAAAGACCCGCGATGCGAAAATGCGCGTCGTGCGAAGGAAATCCTGAGCTGCTCTAGAACCATGCTCGTCGTAAGCAGCATGATGTGTTTTTCTAGTGAATGAAGCGGAGTTCTCAATTTGCTTGCAGGTTCTTGGGAACTCGTGCTTGAGGGCTACGCTCCCGAGGCTTTAGCCTGCGGCTGCTTTTTTGCATCCGGGCACAACGAGCGAGTTTCAGTGTGCCAAGCCACCGCCGTTTCGATCTTAGTTCGAGCCCCAGCCAACGCACTGTCAAATATCGACGATTGCAAAGTCTGCGCGGCAACTCGAAGGGCATTCAAAGGGTGCTCATTGGACCGGGAACTAACAGTAAGGCCCACTGTGTCCAGTCCGGCCACATGAGCTTTTTCGACTGCGGCGTCCACCAAAGAACGTAGGTCCAGCAATGCTAAATAAGCTTCCCGCGTAATAAGAGCTCCTTTGCACATACCACTCGAAAGCATGATATTGCCTCCTGGTTTAATTGGGGAAAGCAATCCTACACCCACCTATCGGGCTGGGCAAATTACCATTCTGAGTTGAGAGAGTGTCGCCAATGGGCTTTGTTTATCAGCGGATTTGGCCGATTCGCGAAGATAAGGTAGCTGCCGCGAGGCTGAATGCTGATGAAAGTAAAGTGCTCTCGCCATGAGTTACTGCGCCTCATTGCGGCTGGAAGAACATAACGCCAGAGGAAGCGGGCGACTGCGCGCCAATGGCAACACCCTGATTCGGTCCGATCAGATAAAAGAAGGCGCTATCCAGTTGATTTGCCCCAGGGAAGACGCCGAAGATCTGTTCTGGCAACCTAAGCAAGCCGTGGCCAAGTGGATCCCCAAAGACCGAGTAGGTCCCGGTGAACGAAACATCGGGCAGATTTCCGTCCTGAGAACCAAGGGCACTGAGGTCTCCTTTGGCGGTGTAGACGGCCGGTGGGATTGCCGTGTTATCGGAGGTAAAGGTCATGCCAGCTAGCACACTTGGAAGGTTCGGGGTCGCCGTTGCTCCAGAGCCATTCAATAGTCATGGGGCGGCCGCCGCGGATTTTGATAATGATGGAGCCGTGGAAATCCTGGTGAATAACAGCCACGACGCGCCTAGCTTGTTGAAGAATTACGGGGAGCATCAGAACTGGCTGTTGTTGAAGCTGACCGGGACGAAATCGAATCGCGACGCCATCGGCGCTCGAGTGACCGTCCGCGCAAACGGCCATCGGCAAACGCAGGAAGTACGGAGCGGCGGCGGATATATTTCGCAGAGTGATTTTCGTTTGCACTTTGGCCTGGGCGCATCCAGCAAAGCCGAAGCGATTGATATCTGGTGGCCTAGCGGTGTCCTGGAAAAGCTTGAAAATGTGAATGCGAACCAAGTTTTGACGATTAAAGAAGGAGCCCCAGCAAAACGGTAGGAGCTCGATTATTCCCACCGGATACGCACGAGCGAGACAGCCTGCCGGGGAAGAGTGAAACTTAAGTGCGCTCTCCCTTTTTCGATGGGTATCCATGCGGGCGAATCCAGGAGCTGGAGTTGACCGGCGGCCTGAAGTTTTTCGTATTGTTCGGGAGAGGGGGTTTGCGGCGAGCCCATCTGGTTCCACGCGGTGAAGGAATTGCCGTGGCTGGCGTCGATGCGAAAATGCTCGAGCAATCCGTGGGTTGCGACAGAGGGCAAGCCGGTGATGGTCAAGTCGATGGGGGAAGCGGGAGCGGGAAGCTCATCGTCGTGGTAATTCCAGAGCAGAATTCCTATTTCATGGTCGCTACGCGTGGCGATTGCATTGATTTCAGGAGTACGACGCGCGCCGTCGCGTACCACGTCCTCGGTCGATAGCGCTTCCGACGAAGTGACCTTCACGCGCTCGCGGCCCAGCAAACCAAACATTCGAAACGCATTCAGGACGGGCTTGTCCACTCCGTTCGTGGCGAGTTCACGAAAGCCCTCAAAATAAGGTTGATCTTCGAATTCGAATGCCCAGGTTACGGAACCAAGAAGATTGGCGTTCTCAATGCGGGCCAGCGCGAGAGTGTGGAAAAGAGTCTCTGCTTCGTAAGCAGCGTATAGGGGTCCGTTGCGATAGGAGTTTTGGGGATTGTTCCGGGCCGAACAAGCCGCGCATCCTTCCGGATCCGACTCGCCGAGAATGACGGGAGTATTGTGCCACTCGTTCAAGGACGAGACGATTTGGAATCCTGCTTGGATCGATGCCAGTTGCCGGGCGATTCCCATCTGCACATGGTCGCCCATCCACTTTGGTGAACCTTTTGGATGAAAGCTAATAAAATCCAAACGAGTGCCAACTTTCCCGGTGGCATAGTTCGTTTGGTGCGCGCAGTGTTCAAGAAAGGCACGAAGGAATTCTGCGGCTTTGGGATTTGCAGGGCCGGTGGAGTCAGGGCCGCCAATACGGCCTTCGGGAAGAGCCCGCAGAACGGCGTCGACGGTAAAATCGTAGAGCTTGAAGAATTCTTCCGGCATTCCCTTCCAGTATTCGATGTCCGGCTCGTTCCAGACTTCCCAAAGCCACGTTTTGACTTCGGCGTCGCCATAACGAGTGCGGAGGTGACGTACGAATTGAAGGACAAGGTCCGACCACTTCTGATAGTCCCTCGGCGGATACGCCCAGCCCGTGTAAATCGAACCTTGTGGGAAATTATGCCGGTAAGGATCGGGGTGAGTGGAAAGGGCTTTCGGCATAAAGCCGATTTCGACAAGTGGCTTGATGCCGACGGCGCGAAATGTGTCGAAAATGCGGTCCAGAATGGTCCAGTCGTAAACAGGGTTTCCAGCGGCGTCCTCAGTGTAAGCGTTGGTCGAGCCCCACTTGAGCGAGGCGGAGCCGTCTCCGGAGGTCAGCAGATTATGCGTGCGAATGTAAAGCGCCGGGGAGCTTAGGGCTCTCAGTTCACGGAGAAGTTTCTGCCCGTTTGGGGCATAGGTATAGTTGGGCTCGTCGTAGCCAAAATAGTTCCAGACAGGCGGAAGGACTCCATCCGGTCGATCGGAGAATATTTGAATTTGCGCCCTCGGAGGAGGCTGCTGTGCGCGGCAAAAGGCTCTGGTCAAAGGGAACAAAGCGACGAATGCAAACAGGATCTGACACGCGCGGAGACTGATGGTTGAGCCGAAAGGAATGGAACGGCGCAATCTCGCAAAGCCATCTTTTGCAAACACTGGATAGTTCAAAGCGACCACTGGATTACAGAGTAGGAGCGGGGCGGCACTTCAAATCGCGTTTGCGTGCCCACGGTGGGTTTCTCGAACGATTGAGGCTTCACTCGTTGCGGGGCTTCGAAGCTATTGAACGCTTTCAAATCATCCCCCGTGAGGATTAGTGAGTCAAGCACGCGAGTTGGCGCGTGATCTTCCCACTGGATTTCTACCTGTCTCGATTTTGCAAGGTCGCGATTGAGTACGAACGCCGAAATCTCCTGGGACTCCAAGTTATAAGTTGCCGTAACGTCAACATAGGGGACGTGATCCATTCCTGAGACTTCGTATTCGGGCGATTCGACCAGAAGGCGCAAAGCGGCGCCGCGCGCGAACTGCAGCGCCCAGCTATAGGGATAGAAAATAGTTTGGCGAAGCAATCCGTTCGAATTTGTCGCGATGGGAGCAATGACGTTCACGAGCTGCGCGAGGCAAGCGATCTTCACGCGATCCGAATTGCGGATCAGCGAGTTGAGTAGCCCTGCGACGAGCAAAGCATCCTCAAGGTTGTAAACTTCTTCCAAGAGATGAGGCGCTTCCTGCCGCTTGCCGTCCACTGCAACCCCGCTGGTCATGCGATACCAAACATTCCATTCATCGAAAGAAAGCCAGAGTTTTTTGGCAGACCGCTTACAGCCCTGCACGTAGTCGCACACTGCCGCGGTTTCCGCAATTTGCCGCTCCATGGAGAGATTCATCGCTAAGTATTTTGTACTGTCTCCGTTGGTTTCCCGAACATTGCCGAAGTAGCGATGCAAGGAGAGCCCGTCAACATAGTCGTAACATTGTTCCAGCACTTCTCGATCCCATTCCAGATAAGTGGGCAGGAAGGGGCCACTGGACCCACACGCGACGAGCTTGAGCCCGTGATCCACATAACGCATTTGGCGCGCAGCATCGGCTGCTTTCAATCCATATTCTCTGGCGGACATGTGGCCGATTTGCCAGGGACCGTCCATTTCGTTGCCCAAGCACCAATGCTGGACGCGGTGAGGTTCCGCAACGCCGTGCTCGCGGCGCAAATCGCTCCAACGAGTTCCTTTCTCCACGTTGCAGTATTCAACCAAAGCCGCAGCCTGCTCTGGCGTACCGGTGCCCAGATTGAGCCCCATCAGCGGAGTCGCGCCTACCGCTTTACACCAGGTCATAAACTCGTTGGTTCCGAATTGATTGGTTTCGATGGAATCCCAGGCTTTTTCCAAAACGCGCGGGCGATCTTTTTTCGGGCCGACACCATCCAGCCAATGATAGCCAGAGACAAAGTTCCCCCCGGGATACCGGATGATGGGTACTCCCAAGTGTTTCACTTCTTCCAAAACGTCTTTGCGAAAACCATTCGAGTCAGAGAGCTTGGAACCGGGATCGTAAATACCTCCGTAAATCGCGCGGCCGAGATGTTCGAGGAAGGATCCGAAGAGGTTCCGGTCGATGGGTGGAAGAGTCCTGCGCGAATTGAGATAGACGCGAACCGAGGAGTTCGCGCCCGACGCGGGTGTGTGCGACCATGAGAAACGGCCGCACATGAGGTTGGCCGAGCACGCAGCACCGAGCGTGGTGGCTTGTTGCAGAAAGCGCCGTCTCGGAAGGGAGGTCATGGCCATTCGTCACGTGCTTGCAACAGGCGTCCAAACCTGCATGGGCGTGGCGGCGCGGTTGGCCCACGCATAGTAGGGAATGAACGTCAGGGTGGTCGAATTTTTTTGAGAAGCATCTGGCCGATAGCGGAAGTATAGCCCTGCGCGGGAAGTCAACGTGTCGTCAACGGCCCCAGTGCACTTCAAGGCTACGATCCCTCCCAGCAGGTCCTCGCGAAACTCTTCGTGAAATTGCGATGAAGTTTTTTGATTTGCGTCGAGGCGGACGTCTGCGAGAGCAACTCCTTCCGGCTGGTCGAGTTGTTCGAGGCAATAGACGAGCGGGCCACGCTGCACCGCAACACGGCCGTAGTCGTCCACAACCCGCGGATTCGCTTCAATCGTGTGCGTTGTCATGTCGAATTTCACGTTGACAGTGTCGCCTGGCTCCCACCGACGCTTCAGTGCAAGGTATTGGCCGGGCATGACTCCCGAAACTACTTTCCCGTTGACGCTTACCTGCGTGTGGTCCGACCATCCGGGAATCCGCAGGTAGAGCGTGAACTCCATTGGCCTTTCTGGCGTGACGGTGATGTCGGCTGCACTGTTCCACGGGTAGCTCGTTTTCTGCTGCACTTTCATCGCGGTTCCATTTTCGAGATGCCAATCGAGCACGGAATTGTCGTAAAGATGCAGATACAAACCGTCGGCGCTGGTGCTGTAGAAGTATCCCGGCAGCGAAGCAAACGTGCGCTCAAGGTTCGGCGGGCAACAGGTCGTGTCGTACCAAGGGTTGCGGATCTTGTCGCCATTGGAAGGGTCGAAACCCAGCGGATTGCGGTAACAATACAGCGTTCCGTCCAGAGACATGCCCGAATTGATCCCGTTATACAAGGCGCGCTCAATGACGTCGGCATATTTCGCGTCGCCGGTTGCAGCGAGCATGCGCCAGTTCCACATCATGTTTCCGATAGCGGCGCAGCTCTCGCCGTAGGCGGTAAAATTGGGCAGCTCAAACGGCTCGCCGAAGGCTTCGCCTTCGCTGCGCGCTCCAACTCCGCCCGTCACATACATTTGGTGACTGACCAGATCCTCCCAGAGAGTGTTCAGCGTTTTCCAGTATGTGGGATCGCCGGTTTCGAGATAGTAGTCCGTCGCTCCGCAGCACGCGTACATGGCGCGCACGGCGTGCCCCTCCAAATGCGTGCGTGAAGTGAACGGGATACCGCAGAAGTGGTATACGAGCCCGCGACGTGGCACTTTGATTCGGTCATCTCCCTGAAGAATGTAGCCGGCGAGATCCAAGTGACGTTTGTCCCCGGTGGTTCGATAGAGTTCAATCAGCGCAAGCTCAATTTCGGGATGGCCCGAAAAAATCGGTTTTTTGTCCGGCCCCGGACCGAAACTCGGAAGCAAGAAGCCATCGACAAAATGGATTCCAGCGTCCAATAAAGTCGTATCGCCGGTGGCGCGGTAGTAGGCAATCGCACCCTGGAGAAGGTGGCCGATATTGTACAGCTCGTGGCCCCAGCGCTGAACTTCGGGGGTCATGCGATCTTTGGCGCGGTCGCCAACGTAATAGGTGTTCAGATATCCGCTCGGCTCATGAGCGGCAACAACTTCTTTGATGATCTTGTCCGTAAGGCCGCGCAACTCGGGACGATCGCCAGACTGCAGCGCGAGGCCCGCCGCTTCGGTCCATTTGTAAACATCCGAATCCGAATACACCGGGCCACGCTGCGCCGCGTCGCTCTTGCCTTCCAGACGCAGGAAGTTGTCCATGCGGCCGTTCGCCTCGAGCAGTTTTTCCATCGACGGGATGCTTTTCTCCACGTTGGTCTGGCGCCGTGCGGCCCAAAACCCGGAAGTGATGGTAACGGCGCGCACGGGCACATTCCGCAGCTTGGCGTGGGGAGACCTGACCAGATTCAGAACGCCCTGATTCTTCCAATCGGAGTTTGCGGAACCGGCAGCAGCGGAAAGCGATGTCGGCTTGCCTTCGCCGAAAAGCGATAAGCTTCGCAGTGGTAGGGCAGCTATTGTTGCCGCGGAAATGGCCGAGTTGACGAATTGGCGGCGGGAAATCTCAGATCTTTTTGTCATGCTAGCCTCCCAGAGCTGCGGACTCACAGGGGAACGCTTGCCGGTCCCGAGGAACAAGCGGCTCAAGGGCCTTCAGCAGCGCTGGGTTCGTGTGAAGCGCCCGTTTCTGCAACCGCTTGCAGAGCGTTGATATCATCCGTGGTTTTCGATGTCAATTGCAAACCTTGAAGCATTTTTCCCGTGGGAGTACAAGGGAGCATCAGGTCGCCGGTTTTTCCTGGTCGGCAATTGGGATCATTCGTCCCTTTTGAATTGCATATTCGACGGAGCCCCATCGAATGCGGTTTGATCCGAAGCTCGCCAGCCACACGACAAAATAAATGGCGTCGCGAATCGGGACGAGCCAGAGGTTCCGCCAGAGGACCTGGTCTTTCACACCCCACACGCCCACGGTCCAGGCCATGGCAAATCGCAGCACAAGGTAGCCAACAACGTAAGCGACCGCAATCCACGCCGTCGGCGCAAACAAAACCGCCAGCAGAGTCCACGGAAGGCCTTGCGTAAAGAGCAGTCCCAAATAAGAAAGCGGCCTGCACAATCGGACTGTGCGTGCCCAGCGCAATTGGTGATCCCAGAATCCGTGAAAGGTTTGCGCGGGATACATGGTCCAGACCGGTTCAGGCGAGAGGACAATCTCTCCGCCCGCATTAGCGATGCGCAAACCCAATTCGTAATCGTCTGCCAGTGTGTCCGCAATGGACTCAAAGCCTCCCATTTTTCGAACCCATTCTTTCGTCGTTGCGATGGAGGCGCCGAGTGCAAACCGAATGCCTTCCTTCCATCGGGCCATCAACACACCGGCGAAGAAATCGCTGGCCGCGCCGATGGCTTCCAGCTTGGCTCCAAAGTTGTCCTGAGCAATGGCGCCATAGAAGGAAGTTACGGCGCCGATTCTTTTCTCGCGCAAGGGCGCAACTACTTCCCGGAGATAGCCTGGGTCAACGCGCACATCCCCGTCGGTCAGTACGAGTACGTCATGCTGCGCCTCGCGCTCCAGCATGGCCAGTTTGTTTACTTTGCGATTTGCGCCGAGTTCCTCCGCGCTGGTGAACAATCGAATTCGAACTTGCGGGAACGCCGCCATAATTTGGCGGATGACAGGCAGGGCCGGGTCGTTGTCGTCGTTCACTGCAAACAGGATTTCGTAATCGGGATAATCCTGTTTGCAAAAACTCGCGAAGTTTTCGTAGGAACCGAAATCCACCCCGCGTACCGGCTTTAGGAGGCTCGCGGGAGGAGTGTAGTCCACACGCGATGGCGGCTGGTTTCGCCTAAAAAACCGGAAAGCTGCAAGGGTGGTCAGGATGTAATAAACGAGGGGAGCCGCCGCCAGGAGCAGCAAGGCTTCACGGCACAAACCGTAGTGTGAAATCATGAAAGACAGGCCGCCGTCATGTGAAACGCTTTGAAGATTTTCGCTCAGCCAACTGCCACGAGCGCGACACCAATGCAAACGAGGATCACTCCTGCCCACCGTGCGACGCTCACGTCTTCGCCCAGAATAAATTTTGCCCCAAACGTCCCCGCGACGTAGCTAAGAGCTGACGCCGGAATCACTAAGCTGATCGGCTCCCAAGACAACAGAACGAGAAGCGCGTAGAACGATAGCGCCATCAGGGGAACGCCCGTCCAGAACCAGCCATTACACACCGCACGTCCCAAAAACTGCAGCACGGCCCGAGGCCGCAGGCGCGCCGGTTCACCCACCGACTTCATGCCATGAGTTATGGCGATCTCCCCACCTGTGCTGCCCAGAATCAAAATCACAAGTCCTATGATGACCCGCATCATGCCACTGCCTCGCTGGCCACTTCCGTCGTTCGAGGTTTTGTCTGACCGACAAGGAGAACCCCCACACAAATCAGGACGACACCGACCCAGCGGCGCGGCGAAACCGATTCATGCAGGAAAATAACTGCCAGGAAAGTCAGGACAGCATACCCGAATGCTCCTGCCGGCATGACATAGCTGTAGTCCGCCCAGCTCAGCACGGTCATGTAGCTGACCATAAATCCAATGAGGAAAAAAATAGCGAGCCAAATTGTGGCGTTGGTCACGGTCAGGCGAAAGGCTTGAGCGATCCCGTGCGCTGTTAATTCGACTGTGCCGATCTGTGTCATTCCACGCTTTAGCAGCAGGTCCCCTACGTTTGCGCACACCACCATGGCCGACACCATGACCAGGGTCTTAAATCGCAGCCTTCTCTCGCTTGGCATTTGGGGAGGCTAATCGTTCCCGGAAGCCGAACTCGCGCCGGGCACAGAAACCATGGGCTTGTTGTAATCCTCGCCGCCTTTGCGCACCCACTTCAGGCGCTCTGCGCGGAGCTTTAGAAATTCCGTCGCTTCGGCGTACAGCCGTTTGCGTTCGTGGCTGTCCCACAATGCCTCTTTCACGATGCGCCAGACCACTCGCGGCCGGAAATAGTATTCATCGTAGAAGCGGTTCACCCCGCCCATCATTTCCGCCTTCGAAAGATGCGGATACTCAATGTGGGGAAGCTGGTGGCCGCCGGAGTCCGCCAGCGCTTCTACCTTAAGGAATCCTTGCGCCGCCATGCTGTCGTGGAGTTCGGTTCCGGGCATGGCATGCGCCAGGGAAACCTGAATCGTTTCGCAATCCAGTTCCTTGGCGAAGTCGATGGTTTTTTGAATAGTTTCTTTGGTCTCGCCAGGCAGGCCGATGATGAAGTCGCCGTGTACCCTGATTCCATATTTGCGGCAGTGCTTGCGGAAGTTGCGCGCCATCTCGAGCGTCGCGCCCTTCTTGATATTCTTTAGAATCTGTGCGTCGCCCGATTCGAATCCCACGATGAACAGGCGCGCCCCGGATTCGGCCATCGCCCGAACCGTTTCTTCATCGCTGTGCACGCGCGCGGTGGATGACCAGCGAAACTTCAGCGGCTTGAACTTGGCGCACAACTCGATCACGCGGTCCTTGCGGATATTAAAAGTGTCGTCGTCGAAGAAAATTTCCTTCATTTGGGGGAAGTACTCGAGGGCTTGCTTCACTTCCCGTGCCACGTTGTCGGTCGAGCGCGTTCGCCAGGCGTGGCCGGAAATCGTCTGTGGCCACATGCAGAAAGTGCAAAGAGCGGGACAGCCTCGCGTTGTATAAAACGAAATGAAGGGATGGAGCAAAAAGGGCACGTTGTAGCGCTCGATTTCCAAATCGCGCTTGTAAATATCCGAGGCGAACGGCAACACGTCCAACTCTTCCGTGTGCAATTGCGGACGCTCGGGATTGTGCACAATCTTTCCGTCTTTGCGGTAGCTCACACCCTGAATCTCGCTAAGGGGCTTTCCGTGCGCGTACTCCGTCACCGAGTGGTCGAATTCGCCGCGCGTAACGAAATCGATGTCTTCGCTGGACTTCAGCGTTTCGTCCGGCTTGATGTGCCCGTGCGGTCCGACAAAGGCAATCTTCATGCCCGGATTCGCTTCTTTGATCTTGCGAATGAGCTTGATGTCGCTGTGAAGTCCCACCGTCGAAGTAAACAGAATAAGGAACTCGTAGTCTTTGCAGATTTGAACCGTCTGCTGCCAGTTCACTTTGTGGGGAGAAGCATCGAGCAAGCGGCTTCCGGGAATCATCCCGGCGGGGTAGGTCAGCCAGACGGGATACCAGTAGGATTCAATCTCGCGCGTCGCGGGCCACCGCGAGCTTGCCCCGCCGTCGAAGTTCTCGAAACTCGGCGGGTTCAGCAACAAAGTCTTCATCACTTCCGGCATTCATCACCCTCAGTGTTCCCAAGTCGGTTTGTCGGTGCAGTTCTTCTGGGCTAGCATCGAGGCCTCGGCCCACCAGGGTTTCGATGACGCGCGACCCAGCGCCCGATGCTTAGATACCAGTGTACCCGACTTTGTTGCATGGCCTCAAATGTTTCTCCCAAGAGGTGTTGACGGGACGCGCAACTCCAACTCCCGCATCAACTATCAGTTACGGATGCGCTATCACGCGCTCGAAGCTGTCTCACAATTTCCCTTCTATCTTGGGGCTGTGGCCTTGCCTGACAGGACCTCCGAAGTCGCCTCAGAAAGCAATTCCAAAATACGATCTGCCCACTCGAGATGCTCCGGTTTCATCAGTACCGACCGAAGGCAAGTAAGACTGTCGCAGTCGCGTTTCATCCCTCCGAGGCCTTTCTCCCAAAAATGAATGGGCAGATCCGCCACAGCCAAGTGCAGATCACGTTTTGCCGCGGCTTCAAAAATTTTCCTGCTCAGCGCGGAAGATTCGCTGACGCTGTTTGCGCGGGGCGCAAATACCAGGATGTCGAGCTCCGGTCCAAACGCGGTCACGAAGCGTGAATCCGTCCCGAGCTTCTGGAAGAGCGCCAGCGCCGCCTTCCTTCCACTCTCCAAGCCACGGGCAAACGGTCCGCCGTTTTTTAGCGGCAGCAGCTTTTGGGTCGCCCAAAGAGCTGCTGCCGACGCACCAGGTCTCGAACACTCCAAACTAATCTCTCCCAGATGCAGCTCCGCCGAACTGAAATAGGTGTATGGCGAATCGTGTTTGTAGAGCCGTCCAACTCTCGGGTCTCGAAACAGAACGCATCCGCACCCGTACGGCTGTAGGCCGTGCTTGTGCGGATCGATGACAATGGAATCGGCCTCCCCAATCCGGGAAAATGCGCGCTTTGCGTCTGGACCGAGATTCTCTGCCAGGACAAAATATCCGCCATACGCGGCGTCGGCATGGATTCTAAATCCATGCTTCTCGCGCAGCGCGAGAATCGCTGGAAGCGGGTCGACCGAACCGGTAGCGGTAGTCCCCATTGTCACCACGACCATTCCCACATCACTGCGCTCGAGGCGTTTCGCCAACGCGTCCGTATCCATGCGCCCAAGGCCGTCGGTCGACACAGATTCGAATGGCAATTGCAGCACTCCGCTGATTCTTCCGTGCGTGTAATGCGCCTGCTCGCTGGCCAAAATCTTCTTCTCGGGATGAAGTTGCCCGGCGACCCACAGCGCCTCAAGGTTCGCCATCGTGCCGCCGCCGCAGAGGTGCCCCAAAAAATTCGTCCAACCGAACATGCCGGCAATTTGCGCGACTGCTTCTTTTTCCATTGCCGAGGTAGCGCGCCCGCCATCCAAAGCGTGATTGTTGGGATTTATCCACAAGGCCAGAGCATAGGCCATGCGCGCCACCGGATGCGGCGGCTTCAGCATCTGCCCAGCATAAAGAGGGTGAAAATATGGGTAGTTGTCTTGCAGTCGTTCCGCCGTCGCTGCCACCACTTCCGCAAGGCGTTCTATTCCGGGGGCGCTGGACTGAAATTCAGGGAGCTTTGCAAAACCAGCATCCAGTTTCTCGAGCGCCTGCAGAAGCACTCCCAAGCTCTCGGAATCTAGCATTCTCCGGGCTCGGCGCTCTTGTGCCTTAACGCTCCTTGCTTGCCGTCGGCCACAGATTTTCCTTACTGCCACACCTTGTCCAATTGCCCGGCTGTCTTGAGCAGATCCAGCTGGGCCTGTTGCTTTTGAAAATTAGCGTCCAGATAGGCCATCCATTTGTCCTTCTCGTCCAATCTTGCCTTTTCCATGTCCCGCAAGTTCAATTTGCCTTCACCGAACTGCGCCTGAAGAACCGCCACATTCTGTTGCGCCAGCTGCAGTTCAAGCCGTGCCACCTCTTTTGCGGCATCCATCTCGCGGACCTTGCGCGTTTTCTGCCTGACGTCCGCACTTAGTTCAGTTCTCTTATTGGTCAGCGATGCCTTTGCCGCATCCAGATTCACCTGCGCCAGCCCGATGTTTGCTTTAATTTGGGCGCTGAAGATCGGCACGCGCATATCGATTCCGGCATTGAAGTTATTGCGCTGGAAACTGTTGAAGAATTGCGAGTAATTGTTGAACTTTGCGAGCACGCTGTAAACGCTCACCAGCTCCAGCGTGGGGAAATAACCGCGCCGTTCCCCTTTCAGCCGGAATTCCTTGGCGCGCACGTCCGATTCTGCAAGGCGCAAATCAGTGTTGTTTGTCAGCGCCGCAGCGATGAGGTTTTCGCCTGCTTGCTCCGCTTCACCTGGCAAATCTTCCGGCATAACTTCGATGGCCTGGGTCTCCGGCATCCCCAATTGATATTTCAAGAAAACTTCCAGTTCGTCTTCTCGCTCTTCCAGTTGCAGAATGCGCTGCGCCACACGCGCCTTAGTCAGTTGCGACTTGGTGACTTCGACTGGCAATTCGAAACCCTGGCTTTCCCGCTCCTGTGTAACCTGAAGAATTTTCTCTGCGCTTTCCTGTTCCGCTCGCAGCAAATCGAGGGAATGCCGCACCTTTCCAAGTTCCAGATACGCCATCGCCGTGCGGCTAATCACGCTGTTCTTTGCTTCCTCCAGGGCGATTTTCTGCGCTCGAGCCTGCTCTTGCTGCTCTTTCGCCTGGCCGCGCAAGGGCTCGTTGAAAACCTGCTCCGTGTACGTCACGTTGAACACCGAAGGCGCACGTCCTCCGGGTGTCTCCGGTATGCCGTTTGTGTAGCCGGCGCCGGAACCCGCATAGAGATTGGGCATGAATTGCGCTTTTGTGATTTGCGCCGCGTGATCGGCGACGCTTGCCTGAATTTTCGCCACTTGAATTTCTTTACTGTTCTGCAGCGCGAGTTCAATGGCGCGCTTGAGCGTCACGGCCACAGGCGCAGGGCCCGCGGCTCTGGGCGTGGGATTCTCTTGCGCTCCAGCAGCGCCGCAAAAGCACGCCAGCATTGCAACGCCCATAACAGTTGGAAGCAGTCGCATCTTCAGGCTCCTTGGTCGCTTTTTTGAAACTCCCTAATCGAGGCACCAATATCCAGTCCGGCTCGGCTCATTCGTACCGCAATGACTCGACAGGCTGCAGGCTCGCCGCCTGGTTTGCTGGCAAGTAGCCAAAAAACAGGCCTGTCGAGCAGGACACCACAAACGCAATGACTACGCTCAAGCCCGATACCGGCACACGCAAATTCGCGGGCAAGAAAAAATATTGGACCGCCACCGGAATGGCGATGCCTATCAGAATTCCTATGACGGCTCCTCCTCCGCTAATTAAGAACGATTCCACCAGGAATTGCGAAAGTATCTCTTGACGCGCCGCCCCAATCGCTTTGCGAATCCCAATCTCCCGGGTCCGCTCTGTCACCGTCACCAGCATAATGTTCATAATCCCCACTCCGCTGATCAGCAGCGCAATGGCCGCAATAATGATCAAAACAACGGTTAATCCAAGTGAGATTTTCCTTGCCACTCCCAGAATAGCCGTCAACGTTTGCACGTTGTATTCCGCTTCCAACGGGTGCCGGCTCCTCAACAACAGTCCCACCTGCCGCTCGACCGAAGGCACGGTTTCCTCGTTATCTGCCTGCACGTCCAGCAAACCCAAATATTCCGTGCCGGTGTAATACTTCATCAGCGTAAATGGAATCAGCACCGAATTTTTCTGGATGTCAGAAAGGCCGAAGGTTTCCACGCGTTCCCGAAAAACTCCAATCACGGTGAAGGTTAGCTCTCCCATGCGAATCGACCTTCCGACGGGATTCTCTTGTCCGAAGATCCTTTCCGCGAGCTCGGTCGTGATCAGGCAGACTTTGCTGCGCATTTCCATGTCCCCGGCGTCAAAATACCGGCCACGGATAATGAGCAACCTCCGAATGGTCTGATAGCCGTCAGTCACGCCTACAAGGTTGACAGCACGATCCACGCCATCCACGGTCATGGTCATCGGCTGCTCGCGCGTTCCCGCCACGGTCACGACGTTCGGGATCGACCTCATCGCGTCCATGTCTTCCAATGACATTTCGTGGCTGAGCGGAGGCGCTTTATCGGGCCGTTGCACCAATTCGACCCAAACCAGGTTGGATCCCACGGCTTCGATTTGTGAAAGCACGAACTTCCGGCTGGTCAATGCTACGGTAACAACGAGAACGATGGAGGCGCTGCCGATGATTACCCCAAGAGATGTCAGGGCCGCTCGCAGCTTGTTGGCGCGCAACGCATCGATTGCCACTGTCAATGTTTCTCGGATGTCCATCGTCGCCTACGTTGCAATGACAGGGAAAAGCCGGAGAAACTCTAGCCCTTTTTGAGTTTCTTCAACTCTTCCTGCGCTATCTTGTTCTTGGGATCCAGCCGGAGGGCGTTTTCAAACTCTTCCTTCGCACTTGCGAAGTCGTCCTTGCTTTCGTACAAACGTCCAAGCCAGGCGTGGGCTGCGGCGGGAGACGGGAAGCCAGTTCTCTTGGGCGCTCTTTTTGCGTACTCCCGCAGCAAATTCTCGGCCTCTTCCGGCTTTTCTTCATGCAAAACCAGACCTACCCCCCGGTAGAATCTCGCCCGCGGGTCATTCGGCGCAGCACGTTCTCCTGCTACCGCCACGGCCATAAGACGTTCTACTTGCACGTGCTTCACGGCATAATCACCAATGTCGTAGATGAGCTCTGCCGATTTTGGCTGGCTTTCCAGCGCTTTTGTGAACTCCTCATCCGCTGTTGCAAAGTCTTTCTTTTGGCGACGGCAATTCCCGGCCGCGTAGTGGCCCTCCGCGGCGTCCAATTCCATGAGTTCCTTGATGTGCGGCTGAGCCTTGTCCTCTCCGCCGCCGACCATTCCGGGGGCGCTGCAGTCAAATTCGATGAGCGCCTGGCGCGCGGAGAAGTTCCTTGCGTCCAGGTCCACAGCCGCTTCAAACTCCTTGTGCGTTTTCTTGGCCAGTGAAATCGCGGAAAACCACCCTGCGTGGTCGGCTTTCTCGCCATAGGCTCTTCCTAGCCACTCGTGATAGATGGAACGCTCGGGATCGAGTGACACGGCCTTTTCTGCGCTGCGGATGGCAGCGTCGTGTTCCTGCAGTTCTAAATAGCTTTTCGCCAGGAGTAACTGGATGTCGCCATTTGTGGGTTGTTTAGCGGCTGCCGCCTGCAACATCTGAATGGCCTTCGTGTAATCGCTGGCGTCAAAAGCGCGTCGCGCTTCATCCAACCCCTCGTCGCGTTTGACTGTTGACGCGGCGAGGCACGTGGACGCCCCCAAAAGCAGCCCAGCAAATGCCAGCCTGGTGGTTCTAACCATTCGTGTGTCTCGGAAAATCACCCGCGGAGGTACTTACCACAATCACGGACATGCCATCGCGCAAATCCACGTCGCCAGGTAGCGCGACCAGTTCGTTTTCCTCGAGGCCGCTAACCACTTCATAGTTGGTGGCATCCGCGATTCCCACGCGAATTTCCCGTTTTTCCAGTGTGGATTTGCCTACGCCAAGCTGGCCCAGTTGGCTCCGCCTCACCACAAAAACGTATCGCCGCCCGCCTTCGATTTCGACAGCGCCACGCGGCACGGAAAGCACGCCAAGCCGCTCTCGGGAATTGATGCGCACGTTGACATTGGTATTGGGCAGCAGTTCCAGCTTGTCGTTGTTCACGGAACACAGCAATTCACCCACACTGCGCGTTCCCCGCGAAACCACCTGTTTCGGAATGATTTCGGTCTTACCCAACCAGGTCTTGTTGGGCAGTGCGTCCCAGGTGATTCTCACAGGCTGGTTTTCCTCCAGGCCACCCAGCTCCGGCTCGTCGATGAACGCCCTCACACGCACTTTGTGAAGGTCCGCCATTTCCGCCAGCAGGTCACCCACCTTCATGTAATCTCCAGCTTTGAGCGACTCCGATTTCTCGTTTCGCCCCAGCGAATACACCGTTCCGTCCGCCGGCGCGACCACCCGTCCCTGGCGCACCTTGTCTTCGAGCGCAGCCACTTCATTTCTCAGCTGATCTACCAGGAGCGCTGTGCGGTCGGTGTCCAGCTTCACGTTGCGGTCAAATTCCTGCTTAGCTGCAGTCATCCTCCTTACATCTTCTTGCGCCTTGGTCAAGTTCAAATCGTTGGCCGCTAGTTCATCCTTCGTGGCCGCTTGCTGGGCGACCAGGTGCACCAGGGCGTCGTGATTTTTTTGGAGCCGGTCACGCTCCGCCTGTGCCTTCTGCAAATCACCCAAGACCCTTGCCGCGTCATCCGCCTTTCCGCCCGATTGGGCGGTCCGCAAGTCGTCCTGCACCTGCAGCAGCTTCGCGCGCCTCCCGGCAAGCTGCGCGGCAGCGTCTTTTACATCCAACTCCAGCAGCAACTGGCCCCTCTTAACCTGCTGCCCCTCGCTGACGTTCACCTTCTCAACGAGAGTATCCAGTTGCGCGCGCATCACGTACGGGGCGATCGGTTCTACTTTTCCGTTGCTGCTAATGGACGAAATCAGGTTTTCGCGCACCGGGGTGACCGCAGAAATCTTCGGGGCCGGCTTCCGCCCGCTCAGCTTGATCAGGCCAACCGCTACGGCTGCCGCCAGGAGCAGTAAGAGAAAAATTCGGTTTCGCAGCCTTCGATCCATTCAGTTCCTATTCCTTGCAGTGTTACCGTTGGTGCTCCCAGGCGTACCAATCCTTCTCTCTTGAGGAATGCCCGCCCATTTGTTGGTGGCTAGCCCGGCCCTTACTTGGAAGGTTCCAAGATACTTCATTCTAGCAAGGGCCGCCCGGCTTTCTCTATGCTTCATGCCTTACGTAAACACACCTATATAACCCTGATAAGCGGAGACAGTTGTAGGTGTTGCACGCGAGTCGCATCCTACAGAGACAGATGCCCCTGCCGACTGCGGGGATGCCGATGATTGGCTGGCTGTTTCCGGCATGCTACCATTGGGCCATGACAGCCGAAACTGTTAGCCCCAAGACCAGTCCTTCCGTTTCCAAGGGTTCACCAAAACTGAAGCCCGTCTCCAGTTCCGTTCTTCACCGCGTCTGCATTCAGTGCAACAACATGTTTCGGGTGACCCCCGATAGATTTGATGCCAAGCAGTGCCCTGCTTGTCACAAAGGTTAATCGCTGGCTTTTCCTGGCAGCCATCCTGTAATATTCCCGGGTCTCCTGCGTAGTACACTCAGAACGCTCTGTGTCCTGCATCTCGACTTTCTAATCGGGGATTGCCAATGATTGAAGCTCGTGGCCTGTCCAAACGGTTCCAGGACAAAAAGCGCGGCGAAATCCGCGCCGTGGACAACGTCAGTTTTTCCTGCCAACCCGGTAAAATCTACGGCTTGCTGGGCGCCAATGGGGCCGGCAAGACCACCACACTTCGCATGCTCGCGACCATCCTTGAGCCGACGGACGGTACGGCCGTGGTTTGCGGGTATGACGTCGTCGAACAACCCGAAAAAGTCCGCTCCAACGTTGGCTTCCTTTCGACCGCTACCGCTCTTTACCCGCGCCTGACGGCCCAGGAACTCGTGGAATACTTTGGGCGCCTCAATGGCCTCGACGAGACTACGCTAAAAAAGCGCGTCGACGACATTTTCAACCGCCTGGATATGAACGGTTTTCGCGACCGCCGCTGCGACAAGCTTTCCACCGGCATGAAGCAGAAAACCTCGATCGCCCGCACTTTGGTCCACGATCCTCCGGTCATGATCTTCGACGAGCCCACGACCGGGCTCGATGTTATGACTGCTCGCACGATCATCAGCTTCATCAGCGACTGCCGCGACCGCGGTAAGGCCATTATCTTCTCGACTCACATCATGAGCGAAGTCGAGCGGCTCTGCGACCACATCGGAATCATCCATGACGGCAAGCTCCTCGCAGAGGGAACCGTGTCCGGACTACGCTCAAAATACTCGGAACACAACCTCGAAGAAATCATCGTCAAAGTCGTTGGGCCGCTGCTCAAGAATTCGGAGGCCTGAGCCAATGAACTTCCGCAACGTAACCATCGTTTACCGCAAGGAACTTACCGAGTGGCTCCGGGACAAGCGTACGCTCATCTCTACCGTCTTAGTGCCGCTTCTCGCCTTTCCCGTACTCATGGTCGGCATGACTTCCCTCATGGCCGTCATGATGAACAAAGCTGAAAAAGAAGTTCCTAAGGTAATGATCATTCACGGCGAGAACTCAGCTGAGTTGGTTGCCGCTTTGAGTGCCAGTAAGGAACTGGAAATCGTGCCATATGCTGACGACTGGAAGGCAGAAATCTCTGACAAGCAAATTCGCGCCGCTGTCGAGATTCCATCGGGTTTTGAGGCCTCTCTAAGCGGCAAATCTTCACTTACTGTCCAAATTCATTACTACCAGGGCGAGGTCAAGTCCGAATACGGCGCCGGACATGTTGAGGATTCCTTAAAATCCTTTCGCGATGACTTTATCAAAAAAAGTCTCGAAGCCAAGAATCTACCGGACTCCCTCATTTCTCCCTTCCAGCTCGAGAAGCATAACGTCGCTCCTCCGGAGAAAGTCAGCGGGGCAGCGCTCGGAGGACTCCTAGGCTACATGGTCATCCTTCTCTCTATGACCGGAGCCATTTATCCAGCCATCGACCTCACGGCGGGGGAAAAAGAGCGCGGCACCATGGAAACCATCCTCTCCAGCCCTCTTTCACGCGTGGATCTGGTTCTAGGCAAGTTTTTTCTTGTTCTTTCGGCCTCCCTGTCGACCGCCATTCTTTCCATCATTTCTATGGGCACTTCTTTTTACTTGGTAGGGCATTCCGGCGCGATGGCAAAAAAAGATGCGGTGGTATTTCAGTTGCACATTGGCTTACCAACAGTTTTTTCTGTCTTCTTAATGGCTCTTCCCCTAGCCGTGCTGTTTGCTGCGACCTTGCTGACGATCGCCTTGTTCGCGAAGAGTTACAAAGAGGCGCAAAGCTACCTCACTCCGATGACCTTTATCGTGGTTATCCCCGCCGTGGCTTCCTTGCTCCCTGGTTTCGATCTGAATCCCAAGCTCGCTCTTGTCCCTATTCTTAGCACCAGCTTGGTTTGCAAGGAAATCGTCGCCGGAACTTTCCATTGGAACTACATTCTGCTCATCTTAATGTCCAGCAGCATTTACGCCGCTGTGGCGCTTTTCATTGCGGTCAAAATGTTTCAACGGGAATCTGTCCTTTTCCGCTCCTAGCGTTCCGGCGGTGATGGGTTAATAGAGCAACAGCGCGACGCGGAAGCGAGTAAAGCCCGACGCTTCTCTCTGCGGGCAGGCGCCCACGGCGGCAGATTTGTAGCGGTGGGATTGAATTTCCTTTTCCACTGTCGCCGGCAGCTGCGAAATGTCGGGTGTTTCGTAGTGCGCAATGTATTTTGGTTTACTGCTTCCCACATAGTCTCGCTCGAGTTCGCAGCTCTTCCGCGCGTCATTCCCAAGGTCAAGCAAGTGCAAACCTCGCGAGGCGACAAGTTCCCTGACGCGCTTTTCCTGCTCCTCCATCGAGAGAACCATGACCGCGCGGGAAAAGTCTTCAACGGCGTACAACTCCTCGTTGCCCTCAACCACCGCGATCCCCACGGAATCGCTGCCGGCATCCAGGATGTTTGCGCGGTGCCCCGGCGAATGCATCCAGCCATCGTGGAACTTGTCAACAGACACTGCCATTCCAATATTCTCGGTAATATGGCTGAAGTTTGCTCCGGCCTCCCGGGCCCGAGTCGGAAGGTCGGCTTCCCCAGATAAGCGATGCTCAAGCAAATCCTGCTCAGCCATTAATTCGGCATGCTTGCGTGCCGCACGTTCCAGACCCTCATCCCACTTCAAAACAGGCAAATGCCTTGCTGCGCGTTCGCGATTCGCAGAATCAAAGAGGGATTTTTCTGTCTCGGGGATCTTTTGCTGAGCCGGGCATGCTGCTCCAAAAAGGAGCAGCAATGCGAGTAGAAAGCCAAATCTTCCGAGTGGCATCCGATTGTCGCCCCCTATTAGATTTCTCCACGGATAGGTATAAGATATCTCTAAGTTTGGGTCGCTCCCTTAGTAATTCGCGAATTTGGAGTACGCATGTTCTATCGCATGCCGCTTTGTGCACTGCTCATTCTTGCTCTTCTTTTTTCTTTTCTCATGGCGTCTTGTGCGTTTGCACAATACTCCTCCCTCCCCCCAGGGGAGGACCATCCGGTTCTAGGCGCCAAGCTACAGAAGGAACTGCGCAAAGCGATGGAAGCTTTGCGGACCAACAGACCTGCCGACGCGCGAAGCCATCTGGACACGGTTTATCGGTCGGCCCCTGCCGACGCGGACACGAACTTCCTTTTTGGAGTCTATTCGTCACAGACGAACGACTGGGTGCTCGCCAAGAACTACTGGGAGAAAGTTCTTTCTCTTTCCCCAAACCATGTTGGAGCTCTTTTGTCCTTGGGCAACGTTCTCATCCGGGAGAGCAAGCCAAATGAGGCCGCCCTGTACGTGAGTCGTGCCGTGGAGGCCGAACCTACGTCCTGGCGTGCGTATGCGGTCCTCGCAGACGCGTACCTGCGGCAAGGCGAGCTGGACGAGTCAATCAAGCAAGCAGAGCGCGCCCTCGAATTGGGACATGGCCAGGCAGCCGTGGTTCAACCGCTCCTGGCACGCGCTCTCCAGTTGCGACGTGACCCGGAACGGGCCGTGCTCGTGCTGCAATCGTATCTGCAAGAGAATTCCGAAGACCAAGCCGCAGTAAGGCTGCTGAGAAATCTAAAGAGTTTCCCAGAACAAGCCAACGAACCTTCTTCGGATATCTTTGCGGAATCGCTATCCGCGGAGCCGGTGGTTTCCGTGGGCGCCCTCCTTGCCTCCAATTGGCTGCCCCCCGACGTTGACGAAAAGGTTCCGCCCGTGGAAGCGGGCATTTCTTGTAATCTTGACCAGATCCTCGAAGATGCCGGCAGGCGCATCAAGGAGTTTGTGGCCAACGTTGATCGGTTCGCCGCAACCGAGTCCGTAACTCATCAGTCGATCAACAAATGGGGATTTGCCTCACGTCCTATGAAATTCCAGTTTGACTATCTTGTTTCCATCAAGGAAACCCGTCTCGGGCTTCTTAGCGTGGATGAATACAGGGACATTCACTATCTTCCTGCGAAATTCCCGGACGGAATAGCCACTTCCGGCCTGCCCGCGCTCGTGCTCATTTTTCATCCCTACTATTCGCCAGACTTTAAGATGACTTGTGAAGGGTTGGCTCGCTCCAAGTCAGGGCCGGCATGGCAGATTTATTTCCGGCAAAGGGCCAACAAACCGAATAGCATTCGCACGTATCAAATTGGCGTTCAGGGTCCAACTTACGCCGCTCCACTCAAAGGCCGCGCCTGGATTGCAGCCGACAGTTTTCAAATTGTCCGGCTGGAAACCGATCTTGTCGCCCCGCTTCCGCAAATCCGCCTTGTTGCCGACCGCGCCGCCATTGAATATGGCCCTGTGCGTTTCCAGTCCCGCAATCTGGACATGTGGCTGCCGCAGATTGCGGAGGTTTTTTACGACTGGAGAGGCCGCCGCTCGCATCGTCGTCATAGTTTCAAGAACTATCTGCTTTTTCCCGTGGACGACAAGCAACAAATCGCAGAGCCCAAGGCGCAAAACGCAAATCCTTCCTAAGCGCCCCCGATGCACTCAAGACAGGAATTCTCCTTACTCCTGCGCGGTCTCTAGGACTCAGATACAATGCTTCCGTTTTTCCATGGAGGGCTCATGCCAAATCCCCGCAGGCAGTTCCTCGCGCAAATGTCACTCGGCTTTCTGGGAGCCGCAGTTTCGCTTAAAGCCGAGGCCCAGGAGCCTTCGCAACTCCCGCCTGGTGCACCTTCCGCATTTGGTACCGGTCCCGCCGTGGGACCCGAAGTTTTACCCGCCACTTTTGCCGAAGCCGAGAAGGTTGCCCGTGTTCAATTCACTCCGGCTGAACGCACTCAGGCCGCCAATTCCTGGCGCGTGGACATGGCTGCCCTTCTCGAACGCCGCACTGGTCCGCGCAATGTCGCGCTCGAGTCGACCCTTGTCCCCTTTTCGCGCTACGACTCCGTCCTCCCAGGACAGCACGCGGTCGTGCAACGAGACCGCTTCGTTCGCACGAATTCCGATCCGGGCCCGCTCCCTTCCAACGATGCTGACATCGCTTATGCTCCGGTCACCAGGCTCTCGCGCTGGATCGAGCAGCGCAAGCTCACCTCCGAGCGCCTTACCCACATCTACCTCAATCGAATCGAGCAATTAAATTCGAAACTCCGGTGTATCATTACCCTCACGCGCGATCTTGCTCTTGCGCAAGCAAAAAAAGCCGACGAAGAAATCTCCGCCGGAAAATACCGCGGCCCGCTTCACGGCATTCCCTGGGGCGGAAAAGACCTTCTCGACACTGCAGGGATCCCCACCACTTACGGCGCGGAGCCCTTTCGCAATCGCGTCCCCAAGCTAGACGCCACAGTCGTCCAGCGTCTTCACGAAGCCGGCGCCGTCCTCATCGCCAAGCTCAGCCTCGGCGCGCTCGCCCTCAACGATATTTGGTTCGGTGGGCAAACCATGAATCCGTGGCTCCTCGAAGAGGGCGCTTCAGGCTCCAGCGCTGGCCCTGGCGCGGCCACTGCCGCTGGCCTCGTTGGCTTCTCCATCGGCAGCGAAACGGGCGGCAGCATTGTCAGCCCGAGCATGCGCTGCGGCGTCACCGGACTTCGCCCCACCTACGGCCGCGTTCCCCGAACCGGCGCGATGACGCTCTGCTGGTCGCTTGACAAACTCGGCCCCATGACCCGCTCCGTCGAGGACGCCATTCTTGTTTTGCAAGCCATCACAGGACCCGACGCCGGCGACATGTCCAGTGTTCCGAGCTACCTCGACTTTGACTCCGGCACTTCCATCCAAGGTCTTCGCGTCGGCTACTTCCCGAAATGGATGAAAGAGCCTCCCGCCACTGACGTCGATCGCGCGGCTCTTGAAACTATCTCCAAACTCGGCATGCGCCCCGTCGAAGTCTTTCTGCCCGACTGGCCTTACGGCTGCTTGAATCTCAACCTTTTCGCCGAAGGCGCCGCCTCGTTTGAGCAGATCACTCTGAATCACGCGGTTGACCAACTCAAAATGCAGACACACGACTCCTGGCCCAATCTCTTCCGCCAGGCGCGTTTTCTCTCTGCGGTGGATTTCGTTCAGACGGACCGTTTTCGCCGCAAGGTTTGCCAGGAGATGGCCCGCATTTTTGCGGACGTGGATTTGTTGCTCGTGCCTTCACTGCGCGACGAAATGCTCACCATCAGCAACAATACTGGACATCCTTCGCTCACGCTTCGCGCCGGTTTCGTCAAGGTTAGTGAGGCTCGCTCGGACTGGGCGCCGGACCCGCAGCACCCTCTGCCCAAGTTCGCCCCACCGCGGCGCGTTCCTCACGGCGTCACACTGATCGGGCGTCTCTTTGACGAGGGCACGCTTTGCGGCGTTGGTATCGCGCTGGAGCGTACCTTCGCCGTCGCCTCCTATCCCCCACCCGGCTTCTGAACGACGCCGCTTTACGTCCATAACTCGGAGTAAAACGTAAATGAGCCCGCAGGGTAATTGGATGCGGTTCCAAGTCTCGCGCCCTTGAGATAGTATGAGCATCCATGAGTTCGCTGCCCCCCAATGAGCTGCTTAAGGATCTGCGCGTCCGTCTGGGTATCACTACCCGCGACGTCGCAGAACTGAGCCAGAAAATCGCGGAAACCCAGGGCAATCCCGAATTTCAAATTTCCAACGCCTGGCTCACGCAAATTGAAAACTCCGATTCCGTGCCCAGTATCTTCAAGCTCTACAGCTTAAGCGCCATCTACCGGCTGAAATTTACCGACCTCCTCTGTCTTTACGGTCTCGACCTGCAAAAGCTGAGCCTTCACCAAATCATTTCCCCTTTGCCTCAAACTCATTTGACCACCCTCGAAGTGTACGACGCCGACCGTACCGTTTCCTTTCCCGTCCGTTTCGACAGGTCCTTCGACGTGGACAACACCAATCTTCTCTCACGCATGGTTGAGCTCTGGGGCGAAGTCCCGATTGCTTTGATCCAGCATCTCGATATTCGGCATAGCCAGTACGGCTACATCGGTCTCCAGGACTTTACGCTCTATCCTTTGTTGCGGCCAGGCTCCTTCGTCCAGATCGACTCGCGCGTGCGAAGAGTCCAGCCGCTTCGCTGGCGCACTGAATTCGACCGGCCTATCTATTTTGTGGAGTTGCGCAACGGTTACGCCTGCGGCTGGTGTGATCTGCTCGACAATCAGCTCCTTTTGCTTCCGCACCCGCTCTCGCCCGTGAGTGCACGCAAATTCAGGTATGGGAAAGACGCGGAGATTGTTGGGCAGGTGACCGCTGTGGCCATGCGGCTCACGGAAGCTGGCGAAACGGCTCCTTACGGAAACGCAGAATTGCCAAAGCGAGTCTGAGATTGGAAGTGAATAGCCGCGCTACCGTGGCGTTGACCTCTGCAGGGACTGCGACGCGGTACGGCTCCAGTTTTTGCCAGGCGCGCAGGCACGCCAGCAGGTTTTCCTTCGTGGATGCGATGTACTTCTCGAGCTGCTCGACTAAGTCTTCCAGCGAATAGGCCGAAACTTTGTAAAAGGCCTGCCGGTGCGCGATTTCCAGCGCTTTTTGTGCAGCCTCCGGGCCAAACCGGTCCGCCAGCCCTTGATGATAATAATGTCCCGTGTTGTATTCCCGCGTGGACGCTAGATAAATCAGCCGCCCAAGTTCGCAAGGAATCCGCGACAGGCTGCGGTTCACAAGATCATCGTAAGCTTGTTGGAGCGGCATCAGTTTGACTCCCGCGCTCACAATCCGCTCCCCTCACAATTTCCCGGCGCACGCTCGGCGTCTCTATGATGCTGGCCCGCGTTTCATCTCTCGCACACGCAGGCCCGCATCGAATTCCCTTGCAACTTGCCCGATGCGCTGTGTTAGTTCGTCGGCGTATAAAGCGACGACCCGAACTTTCTGCGCGCCCGCCAGCCCAATGCCAACAAACATAAGCGCGCAGGCCGCACGGAGTTGAACATACTGAAGAAGAATCCTGGCCTCCGTCACGAATTCGATGTCCTGGCTCCTTCGGCTCGCTTCCACATGACGCCGCATGATTCGGTCGACGGCCTCCGCCGTGTGGCGCACCCAGAGCAGCGCAACTCCATTCCTTTCATGGTGGAAGTGTTGCTCCAGTTCCCGCGAGTCCAGCCGCTCAATGTAGGCCAGGTCGCGTTTCGAGAAGATTTGCGACACAAATTCAGGAGGGCAGGCTTCCAGCTCTCCACTTTCATCCAGACTGGGTGGCCACTCTTTCGAACCAAAAGGTAAATCACGCAGCGCCCTGTCCGTCCGGATCCATGCGATGAGAAACAACACCAGCGCTGCAGCCGCCAGCAATGCGCCCGTCGTACCGATCACGGCCGCACCGTCTTCGCCAAATAGCCGCGCGCTGCCTGGAGTCTCCGGTGCGTGGCCTGCGCCATTCTTTGGTATTGCTCTTCCAAGTGCACGGAAGCTTTCGGCTCAGGGTTGGGAACGTATGACCACAGATGTCCCGCCCAAACGAGGAGAACAACAAAGTAGGAGCCCGCATGGATGTGAGACCAGAATGCTCGAAAGCTTTCCCAGTCTTTGGACGCAAACGACAGCCACACCACGCTTTCTCCCAGGAACAGGCCGTACCCCAGGAGAATGCCCCGGAGATTCCTCCCAAACGGAATCGCATAGAACAGAAACAAAACCACCAGTGCTAACAAAGCCAGCGCCTGAACGACCCGCAACGCAAGCTCCAAGTCCAGCGTCGTGGCCGTGGACCACCACAAAGGGTTATTTCCTGTTTCAATCGCGGCTTTTGCAAACGCCAATAGAAAAACGAAAGCCAGCAGGTTTCGTGCTAACCGGGCCGTCCCGGGGTACGCGCCTAGCCCCACTCGATAAATTTCAAACACCACCACGCAGCCCGCCAAAACACCAAGCCACTCTGTGATCCAATAGACCTTCAAATACAGTTGGGGCCGCGCATGATACACAGAAAAACGAAGGAGGGACTGCATCCACACGAACAACAAATAGGCGTAAAAAGCAGGGTATTGTTTCAGAAGCTTGGTGAACAGCCCTCGCGCTAAGAGCAGCGCTTCCGCTGCCATGCACGCCCACCAAATGGCTTGGCCGAGCATCTTCCTCCCCAACCGCTTGAATAACGCAGATTGGAGCCAATCCTAGCATGAGGGAGGGGAAGGGCGCGGGCTTCTTCCCCTCTATCGTCAGCGATCTTTAAGCAGGTTGCTTCGGCCACGGAATCGGGCTCGGCCCGGGAACCGGATCACCGCCATCCGCAACTAGCATGCCCGTGTCCCTGAACTCACAGGCTGCCGCTTTGCGGCTTGTTTGCTGTGACCTCAGACCCTCCCCAACACTGGGGAAAACAGCCACAGCAGCGAGAAAAACCAACGTAACGAGCGTGCCCCGGACCCTCATTTTCGACATTTTCATCTCCTTGAAGAAACTAGCGAGGTTGGGTGCTGCTATGCGAGCACCGTTCTCGACCCCGCGCCAAGGGTAGGGGGAAACGATGACGCTGCGGGCTTGGTCTGGTTCTTGGTTGGTATCCCAACCAAAACTTGGGGTCTAGCTATGTATCAGAGTGTGTAATGGTTGCCGGAAGGGAAAAAGGCGGAGCTGGGGTACTTCGGCTGCCGCAGACTGCGCCGTCAAGCTGTCGAGTTCGTAATGCGCCGGGCTTTTTTCCTTCTTCAGGGCGTTGGAGGCAAAGACAGCGGCGACTTGCGATTGCGGCCTCTTGCCGCATAATTACAGCAAATTCTGGCGCTGGTTCTACCCTTATTGCTTTTTAGTCATGCTGCCTTCAGCGAAGTTTGAAGACTCCCGCTCGCGACCGGGAGTTCTTTGATCTCACCGTGAAATCTTCGCCGGGTTCACTCCTTGGTTGATTATAGATTCATGTTTGGTTGCAATCCCAACCAAATGCATTTTCCGGCATCGTCGGACGCCTTCCGCCCAAATGATTGCGTCATGCTGGCAAGCGGGCGGGGCTTCCCTGAGCTTCGCCCCTCTCTCCTATGAATAAGCGTACCCAATCGGGAGCGGCGCCCACCAAGGACGCCGCTCCCGCCTCTCCCTGCAAGGCCGAATTTATTTTCTATGCGCAGGCCCAAAGAGACATCTCCAAGCCCGTAAAGGCCCTTGGCGACTACGCTTGCGATTTCACCAAACCCGACTGGGAACACCGCTGGAGGGAATGGAATTCCCGTTTGAATCCCTACTTGCACCTTTTTCTTTGCGCTGAACACGCCAGAGAGCTTGGCTTGAGCCCCTCAGTGGATCCCCGGGACTGACTCGACTCTATCGCTTCGCTCGAGCGGCCAGTCTTTCGCGGTTCCGTTTCCTGGGTAGTCTGGAATGCCAAGGTTCTTTCTTTTCAAACTAAAGACCGGGAGCTGGATGCGTGGGCTCCCGGTCCTGATTCACCACTTTCAATTTCGATTTTCGAAATTACTTCCCATAGACCAGCACGTGAAACGTTCCCAGAACGGCTTGCGGTCTGTTTGACCCGGCTGGTGTCGTGAAATTCGCCGTATCCACGAAGATGTTGTGGGTCTTCGTGTCCAGCCCCATGGTCTTCGCCCCAAGCTCGGTCTTTACTTTCTCCACTTCGCTGTAATTGTCCGGCGTGTCTTCGTGGAAGATGTGTACAAAACCTTCGCGCGTCGAGACGTACAGCATCCCCGTCTCCGGCTCAAATACCGCGGCATCCACGCCCGCGGTGATCGGAAACGAATGGATCACTTTCCCGCTGTCCGCATCCAGCACGACCAAATTCTCCGGCTTGCGGCCCGCGCTGAAGAGCCGCCGGTGCGCAGTGTCCATCGCCAGCGCTGTCGGCGCCCCTGCGGGCGCCACCGGCCAGCGCGACTTGATCTTTAGCGTGTTCGAATCTATCGCCACCAACTCACTCTTGTCTTCAATGTTGACAAACACCGTCCCTTTGCCGTCCGCCACTGCGAACTCTGGCCCGCCACCGAGCGCGATGGTCCCCACTACGCTGCCGCTCTTCGCATCAACTACGGTTGAACTGTTCGGGTCGCCGTTCATCACAAAAACTCGCTTCGACGCAGGATCGTACGCCACGCTGTCCGCGTCCTTGTCCGCCTTCGCTTCTCCGGTCACCTTCAGCGTCTTTAAATCGAAAATAATCAGCTTCCCTTGTGCTCCATCGGTGATAAATCCGCGGCCAAACTCGTCAGCCACTGCCACTCCATGCGTTTGCTTCAAACCGCCAATCGTCCCCACGACGCTGCCGTTATCCGCATCAATGACTTTGATCTCCGTGCCGTGCGACAAATACACGCGGCGCGCTGCCGCATCCACCGTGATGTAATCAAAATATTCCCTCGTGCTGCCCTCTGCTGCGGGAAAAGTGTATTGCTTTAGCAGGTGATAGCTCTCCGTGGCGCGCGTCGCCGTTAGCCCTCCAAGCAAGAGTGCAGTGGCAAACACAATCTGTGGGCCAATTCTGGAAAGTTTCATAGCCATCTCCTCAACGCCTGAATCGTGTGGCCCACCCTACCACGAGGAAGATAAACCCCTCATAAACGAGACTCCATCGACGCTGCCACGAATCGCTCTGGGGATCTGGAAAAGAACTGGAATCGAGATGTCGCCGTTTAGCTCCAGTAGGTGTCGAGAGCTTCGCTCAGCTAGGCTTCTGCGGCCAGGTGATCTGGCCGTTGCGCTGGTAGGCTAAATTCACGATCTGTCCTGCGCGAGCCGCGGCAACTCCGGTTTCAACCGGCGCGTTGGGTTCCTTGCGGCTCTTCACGCAGTCGAAGAAATTTTGCATGTGGTCGACGGTTCCGTCCCGGAAACTGTCAGCCTTGACCACTGGATTCTCCCTGCCCGATACGCCTTCGCGATACACGGCAAATCCACTCCGGTTGATCTTTAGCGTGCCGTCCGTACCGCGAAACTCCAGTCCGCCATCGTCGATCGAAGAAGCCATCATGCCTTCGTAGACCACATCGAATCCGGGGTAACGAACCGCCGCCTGAATCGTGTCCGGGCAGTCCCATTGCGTGAAAATGGATTTGTCGGCGAGGATTTGCGCGTGAGTTGGCAGATCGGACTTCATCGCCCAGTGCGCAACGTCAATCCAATGGGTAAAGAGGTCGGTCATCGCGCCGCCGCCGAAATTCCAATACCAGCGCCAAACGTAAAACTTTTCTTCACTGAAGGGCTGATCCGGAGCGCCTCCGAGCCACCGCTTCCAATCGAGCGCCTGGACATCGACCGATTTGCGGTTTCTCCAAGCCCCATAGTTTTGCCACCAATAGGTGCGGACTTGCGGAACTCGTCCGAGGCTGCCTCCTTGAATCAGTTCCACGGCGTCGCGAAAATGACTCCAACTCCGCTGTTGCATGCCGCACTGCAAAATCTTTTTGCCGGAACGGACCGCATGAGTCAGTGTTGCGCCTTCTTCGACGGTGTGCGTCACGGGCTTTTCCAGGTAGATGTCTTTGCCCGCAGCAATGGCGTCGATGGCCATACGCACATGCCAATGGTCAGGAGACGCGATGATGACCACATCCAGCGGTTGATCGAGCAATTCACGGTAGTCGACATGCGTGGTCGCAGTCCCGTTCGAACGCTGTTTTACCGCGTCGCGTCGCGGTCCATATACATCGCTCACAGCGGCGATTTGATAGTTGCCGGCCTTGTCGGCGGCGTTGAGCAGGTCATTCATGCGTCCGCCGGCGCCAATTACTCCTATGCGAAGCGTGTCGTTGGCGCCAAGAACCCGAGTTGACGCCAGAGCGGTCAACCCGCCGGCGATAAGAAAACTACGGCGATCCAGTTGCTGTTGCATAGCAAGCATCTTAGCCGCTCACGACGGATGAGAAAAGTAGGAGACGCGATTTGGCCTCCTTATCTCATTCGAGGGGAGAGCCCCCTTGAGGGCGCGGTTGCCGCTCCTCCGCGTGAATGCTACGATTCCATGTTCCATGTCCCTTACCAATACCCACCATAGCGCTATACATCGACCCCGTGTGGGCATCCCGTGGCGCACCAGCACCGATGAGGATCAGGCCAGAACCACTGGTCAGCGCGGCAAAACCGAGGACTACCTCCGGGCCATCGAAAAGGCAGGTGCTGAAGGGGTGATCCTCCCGCTGAAAGATGCAAAAGAAAGGGACCGCCTCATTCCCACGCTGGATGCTTTTGTGCTCCCCGGCAGTCCTGCGGATGTTGAGCCTCAGCGTTACGGCTCAGTGGACAAAGGGCTGTCCGCGCCCGCTGACGTGGCTCGCGAGGAGACTGATCGCGCCATCCTCCAGCATGCCTTTGCCGAAAGAAAGCCGGTCTTGGCCATTTGCTATGGTTGCCAGCTCCTGAATGTTTATTTGGGGGGCACACTGATTCAGGACCTCAAGGCCGAAACTGGCACTGCGATGTCTCATCAAAAGAAGGACCTCGTGCCGAAAGGCAAGTCCGAGCCAAAAAACGATCCCGCTCACGCCGCTACGTTCGAGTCTGGAAGCCGGCTTGGAGCCCTAGCTGAAAACTCTCAGGCCGTCGTCAACAGCTCACACCATCAGGCGATTCAGGAGCCTGGCCGGAATTTGCGCGTCACCTCTTACGCTTCCGACGGAACCATCGAAGGTGTCGAATGGACCGGCGATTCCAACTGGGTCACTGGGGTGCAGTGGCATCCGGAACGCATGTTAGGAGATCCATTTTCGGAGCGTTTGTTTAGCGATTTTGTGGCCGCCGCCAAAGCTCGAGATCTAATTGCGCACAAAACGTAAGCAACACAAGTTTCGCATTTCGATTCTCATTTCCTGTTTTTGAAGCAGGCCAGGCGCGGTTTTGGTTCCATTTTCGATTCTCCAGTTTCTACTTTCGCGTTCTCAATCGGGGGTGTCATGATTTCTCTCGCAGGCAAGGCGGCGCTCATTACGGGCGGCTCGCGCGGCATCGGCGCCGCGGCGGTCAAGATGTTCGCGCAAGCGGGTGCCGATGTGGTGTTCAGCTATTTCAAATCCAAAGAGGCCGCCCTGCAGATTCAGCAGGAAGCGTGCAAACACGGCACGCGCGTCGAAGCCTTCAAGGCCGACGCAGGCAAGCATGCCGATAACAAGAGCCTGGTGGATCACTGCATCGCGCGTCTCGGCCGGCTGGACATTCTTGTAGCCAACGCCGGCGTGTGGAATCTCGAAGACCTTCCCATTGAGAAGATGTCTGAGAAGCAATGGGCCGACATGATTCGCACCAACCTCAAGAGCATTTACTCGGTCATTCATTTTTCCGTTCCGCAAATGATCAAGCAGAAGTCGGGCAAAATCGTCACGATCAGCTCCACCGCGGGGCAGCGCGGCGAATCGCTGCACACTCACTACGGAGCGTCCAAGGGCGGCATCATCAGCTTCACCAAGGGCCTCGCGACGGAACTTGCGCGCCACAATATCCTGGTGAATTGCGTCGCTCCCGGCTGGGTTGCCACAGACATGTCGAAACCCGTGCTGGAAACCAAAGCGGGCCAAAAAATGGCTACTACCGTGATTCCCCTTCGCCGTGCCGGCACCGCCGAAGAAATTGCGGGGCCCATTCTCTTCGTGGCTTCCGACTTAGCCAACTTCATGACCGGAGAAATCATCAATGTAAATGGAGGCGCCGTCTTGTGCGGATGAACCTAGGCCATTTTTGCCGCGGAATCGCTGCCGCAACCGTGCTTGTGGCGACCGCCTATGTTGTTCCACGGGTTGCGGCGCAGAATCCCGACAACATGATGCCCGAGCAGGCTGAGGCCAAGGGCAAGCAGATTCTTCGCGACCTGATTGCCGGTCTTGGCGGCCCGAGTTATACGGAAGTGCGTGAAAGCGAATGCTCCGGCCTCCGCGCGCTCTTCGGTCACAGTGGCGACCTCACCGGCTATATTAACTTCATCGATTTCCGCCAGTCTCCAGACAAAGCCCGCATTGAATACTCGCGAAAGGGGCGCAATACGATTCTCTTATCCTTGATTGGCCTGGATGGACTGGATTTCTCCCACGGGGGAATCGTAATCGCACTCTACAACGGCGATCGCGGATGGTCTTATGACCGCAGCGGTGTCAGCGAGCTGCCTGTCACTTCTGTCACGGATTTCCAGGAAGCCGCGAAACGCAGCGTCGACAACTTGCTGCGCTTCCGGCTTAAAGAGCCCGGCCTTTCTATTCGATTCGGTGGGAGTGACACCGTGGACCTCAGGCAGGTGGACTGGGTGGAAATCAACGATAGCGAGGGACGCAAGTACCGCCTTGCTGTCAACCGTTCCACTCACCTTTTGGATCGGGTGGTGGTCAGCACGGAGGACACGGAGAACCAGCAAGTCAACGACGACACCACCATCTATAGCAACTACCAGCTAAAAAACAGCGTGTGGACGCCCATGCAATTTACGCGTGAGCACAACGGCCGTCGCACCGCTCAGTTTTTTCAGGACAGCTGCCGCTACAATCCCGGTTTTCCCCAGGATCTCTTTTCGAAGGATTCCTTGAAGACGCGCGGAGCGGAGCTTGTTTCCAAAAAGAAGTAATCGCTGCTCCCGAAACAAAACCGGGCCCTCTAACCAAACTTCCTCTCCAGCCATGTTCAGAGTTACTAATGGAATACTTACGCGCAATGGACTGCTCGGGGCACGATGTGTTTCAATTTGTTACATTTTCTCCCATCTTCGCCTCTCTGTACTATCATTTGGTTAGAGAGCCCAGAAAAGTACTTTATCTGGCAGCACTTGCGAGCCATTGTCCTTGGCACTGTGACTGCATCAAACTGGCCTTTAGACCAGTTACTCTCATTTCGCAGGTAGCAGGTTCTGCCTCCATACGAGGAACGACCTTGATTAAGAGTGCAACCCGCTCCGGCACTCCGCGAAGAGCCGCCGCCGGCTTCAGCATGCTCGAGCTGGTGGTCTCCATTTGTGTGATGCTGATCCTGACGGCACTCGCCATTCCGTCGTTGCTGCGTTCCATGCGAGCCTACCAGCTCAACAGTGCCGCCGCGAGCGTGTCGGACATGCTGAAATTCACGCGCTTCGAAGCGGTGCGGCGAAACACGCAGATCAATTTCCTGATGCAAGCTAATGGCACAGGCTGGTTTGTTGGGACCGATTCAAACAACAGTGGGGCACTCGATCCCGTAGAAAAGCAGCAATACATCGCGGGATACGCAACGCTGCTACCCGCGGGAACAGCGCCTCCGCCGAATGCGATTAGTGTAGCCCTGGGGGGAGCAGCACTCACAACTCTGTCGGGGGCCAATGGCACAGTCACCTTTGACGCCCGGGGAGCCGTTCGGCCGGCTATTGGGGCAACGATAGCCACCAACCCTTATGTGTTTTATGTCGGCAACGCGAACGACGCCGACTCCGGTTATCGGGCTGTGGTTTTGCTTCCTTCGGGAAGCACGCAAACATGGACCGCCCCGCCGGGAGGCCCTTGGCGCCGTGTGGCGTGAAGCGTGAAGTTGGAATTATCATGCAGGGTTTGACCGCAAGACACCGGATTCAGCAGGATGGCTTCAGCATCGTTGAGATGATGCTCGCCACGGTCATTTTGCTTGTGGGTTTGGTTGCTGTTGCCCAACTCGTGCCGGCATCCATACTTCTGAATTATCGCAATCGTATGGATTCTTCAGCTTTGGTCTTCGCCCAGCGCCAATTAGATCAGATGATCGATCAACCGCTGAGTTCGAATTCCTTCTTGGATGTGTTGGGAAATAACTGCCAGCTTGGCACTCCGCAACCACCCAGTAGTGCCAACGTCCAAGGCAACAGCGTCATTTTCGTTAACAATCAAACGCTGATTGACTTTAGCCAGCCTCCAGGCGCTCCGGCTCCCACCAACGGGTATAGCTTCACCTACCAAGACCCGACCGATCCCAACGGCACAACTTATGACGTTCGCTGGGCCGTGATTGTCACTGGCAATGGTTCTGTCGCTTCTTCCAAGCGTTATATTCTCGGCGTTAGGCAAATTGGCGGCAGTGGTTTTTTCTTGCCAATCACCCTGGATACCATGGTGACCAAATGAAGCCAGGACCCAGGGCCAAGTATGAGCGCGGCTTCACGCTCATCGAAATGCTTGCCGCCCTGGGCATATTCCTGCTAATTACAGGGGCAGCTTTCACGTTGCTGACCTCCTCACAGCAGCGCTATCAGACGGAATCGCAAGTTCTCAGTTCTTTTCAAGAAGCACGACTGGGTTTGGACCAAATGGTGCGCGACATCGACGACGCGGGATTTCCGCCGCCCAGTTACCTGGCTTCTGGTAATCCTAATCCTTTCAACTATGTCACCAGCGCGCCCTTTGCTTGGAGCACCGGGGCTGGCTATTTCACAAATCCCTGCCAGATCGGCACCGGTGGCGGTGGCAGTTGCACGACGAGTGTCGCCGGCGACTTAGCTCCAGGCGATTTCGACATCATCATTGAAACGGAACCGAATCCACTTGATCCATCCTGTGCTCCCGCCTGTCAAGTGCAATGGATTCGTTATCAGTTAGGCGGACCAAACGGCACGACGCTCCTGCGCGGCATGGTTCCCAAGGTTGCGGGCAGCGACCCTGATACTGCATTTGCGGGTGCCAATGCGCCCGCGCCCTTCGTACAAAATGTCGTGAACAATTCGCCTAACCTGCAGATTGGGCAGTTTCAATTATCCACGGCCTATCCAACCCTGTTTCCTGCCGGTGCCTCCGTCCCCATTTTTCAGTACGTTTGTGACACTCCCAGCGTGCCACAGAGCCCACCGCAGCCTTGCCCCTCGGCGGCCGCAGATAATTCGCCTGCGAACATCCGCGATGTCATGATCACGTTGATCATTGCGGCTCCTTTGCCTGATGCCACCAGTGGACGGCCGCGTCTTATACAATTGGAGGGACGGGGTCGCCGAATCAATCCCAACCAGTAAGGAAGGAATCAGTAGGCACTGGCATTTGTGAATCTTAGATGAAAGCGACGAGAACAACGCGAAAGCGCCGGACCGAGGCAGGAATTGCTTTGCTTATCGCTATTTTCATTTTGCTACTGATCGGCGTGGTGGCGATTGCATTGATCGTTTCCTCGGGCACCGAGTCTGCCTTGGCGGGAAACTATCGCTCTTCGACAAACGTTTACTATGCCGCAGCCGCCGGCCTGGAGGAAGTTCGCGCCCGCCTACGTTCCAATAATCCCAACTCCTTCAACAATGCGCCTAATTTCCTTCCGCCTGCTGGCACTCCTCTGGGCGTTTGCACGCCTGTCTATGTAATCAATCCCGTGGGGGGAGAATCCATTACGCCGTGGAATTCGGGTTCCACTTACGCGGACAGTGAGTTTGGTCAGGAGTTCGCAGGCATCTGTGGCGCGATTCCCAGCCCCTCACCGACCACGCAGTCCATCTGGCAGAGCAATCCGTTGAATACCTTGCCTTTTCCCGGGCCCCTCTACAAGTGGGTGCGTATCAATGGCGTTTCGGAACTGTCCCTCAACCTTGATGCATTTCCCTATGACACCTCTGTGGACCCTACACTTCTCTATTATGATGGCATCAATTCTCGGTTCAACGATGCGGCCACAGGCTACCAGGTGTTGGAAGTCACGGCTCTTGCCGTTCTCCCTAACGGCAGCCAGAAACTCCTTCAGTACTTAGTGGCCCCTTCTCCCGTGATCCTGCCGCCCTTTCTAGCCACGTTGACAATGGTGGGCAAGCCAGACAACAGCGTGGCATTTAGTCCCCCAACGGCAGCAGGAAATCCTGGATACGACATAACGGGAACAGACCAGGATACCGTGGGCACTTGCGGGCCAGGGGCACCCGTGCATGCGGTCGAAGTTTTCAACAATGTGGATCAAGGAAACATCATCAATGGCGGAAATGGGGGAACTGGAATGCCTGTAAGCCTCAGGTCGAAGTATGTGGGCATCGCCAATCCGGGGCCGGATGTGAGCATCATGCCCACGGTACCTACCAGCCTCCAGTCGCCCGCGCAGCTCGAGGCCTTAATCCAGACCATCATCCAGGACGCTGATGTAGCGATACCTTCAGGTCCCGTGACCTATCCCCTGCCGACCATTAATGGATCTGCCTTGAGTTCGGCAACCTCCGCCATGAACTCTTCAAACCCAATGACCATCGTCGTCAATGGAAACCTGGATTTGACCAATTGGCATAACACGGGCTACGGGCTGCTCTTGGTGCGAGGCAATCTCAACTATGATCCGGACGCTTCCTGGGATGGCATCGTGCTGGTGGTGGGGCAAGGGACAGTCACGGGCAGCTTAGGCGGCGTCGGCGAATTCGACGGAGCATTCTTGATGGCCAACACGCTTGATGCCAGTGGGAATATCCTGTCCCCTGATTTCGGCATAACGACGATGCTCTACGGTCCCAACATGGGCGGTGCAGGGCTGCGCTACAGCAGTTGCTGGATTGCCGCGGCGCAACCAACCTCCGGCTATAGGATTCTCTCCTTCCACGAAATCTCACAGTAGTCATTGGCCTCGGTTCTAGGGCGCCGGTGGGGATGAGGTATCCATCGAGCAACTCGACTTGTTACCTTTCTACCCATTCAAGCCTGGTGTCTCTTCTGCAAATGGCGATACTCGTCTGTAACTAGCTCTATCTGAGTGACTTACATGATCCAAGACGTTGGCTTTCTAAGTGCCCTACCTAGGCCGTCGTTAGGTTTGCTCTTAAGGTCATTTGGCGTTGCAACTTGTGGAAGTAAGGGGAACCAATGAATCATCGGAACCTAAAAGACACTGGAGATCGCAGCCGTGGTTTCTCAACTCTCGAACTGCTCTTGGTCATGGTCGTCACACTGATCATAGCCGCCTTGGCCATTCCGGGATTTAATGAGGTAAGGCGTACTCTACGCATATCAGGGGACGCCCGCAATTTGAACGGAGCCATTAACCAAGCGAAGTTACAGGCTGCCGCTGAGTTTACCGATGCCCGGGTTTTCTTTGACCTCGGGGCGGCCGTCCCAAACAGCTTCCATATAGACTTGTGGAATAAGAATGGAATCGGCCCTGGGGTCGGCTGCTGGCAGGTCGTCGGTGACGTTAACAACCCGTGCTACGTCGCCGGCGTGAGCCCCGTTCAGCTTCTTTCGCCAGGTGTCACGTTTGGCTTCGCTGGAGTGGGAGCGCCCCCACCCAATACGCAAGCCGTCATAGGCCAGGGGCCTAAGTGCCTTCCGGTGAATGGAAAAAAGGTGGGTCAGGTGGCTACCACGGCCTGCCTCCACCTCAACTCACGAGGCATTCCGAACGACCCCGCCACGGGAACGCCAGTGGTGAGCGCCGTGTATATCACCGACGGCACGCAAGTCTACGCAGTGACGATGGCCGCCACGGGTCTTAGCCAGGTTTGGGCCAATAATATCAACGGCAATGCGAACTGGTATCGCAAGTGAGGAAGCCAGAAATGAAACTTCATACCTCCAGGCAAATCTGTAGCCGCTACAGGAAGTCGCAGGCAGGTATCAGCCTAATCGAGACGATGATCGCCTTGGCTCTGCTGCTTATCGCCGCGGCTGGCATCATGACCATGGCAACGGTGGCCATGTCTACGACGGAAACACAAGGTCACTTGGCGGCCCGTACCGCCGAGTATGCCCAAGACAAGATGGAGCAACTCCTTGCCTTGCAATATGCGGATCAGAAGACGGACACGACTGTTTTTCCCTCCGTGGTGGCCGCGGGGACTGGATTGGTGCCTGGCGGCGGTTTAAACCCCCAGGCGCCTGTTGCCGGGTATTCCGATTACGTGGACCGAAACGGCAGCCCGGTCCCTGCGGGGGCCAATTGGCAGTATGTACGCGTCTGGCAGATTACCGAAAATGTCGCGCTACAGCTAAAGACCATCACCGTTACAACCCAGGTTCGGCATGCCGTAGGCCAGAGCCAAGCCGGACTCCTTCCCACGTCCACGATTACGTGCCTGAAGTCAAGTCCTTTCTAAGGGGTCGTATGCGTCGAATCGAGAAAGAGTGCATGATGCGAAAAAAACAAGCTGGCTTCACGCTGATGGAAACGATGGTGGCCCTGGTGGTCCTTTTGGCGGTTTCCGCCGTCGTTATGTCTGGAATGATGCAGATGATGAAAACGGAAGGAACCATCACGAACCGCACGGCAATGCATACGAGCGTTCGTGCTGCCACAGAACTCTTGCAACAGGAAATTGGGCAAGCCGGGAAGATCGTCTCGGTGAGTGGGCAAATGACGACTCCCGTGGTTGGGTTAGCGATAAGTCCCGACACACCTATAACCGCCAACGTAACATTCGCGAATATGAATGATGCTAGTGGCAACGGAGTGCTTTTTGAAGGCGCATGGGTGACGGTGGACAATGGTCTCCCTCGGGAAACTGTCCAGTTGAAGTGCCTCGCGGGGATTGGCGCATGTCCGATTGGGACAAATGATTGGCAGGCCACCTTCACTTGGGCACATGGTGGCCCCGGAGTTGTCGTTCCTGCCTCCTTACAAGGGTCGTTTTCCTCGGGTATTGTTCCTCCCGCCGTGCCCGCCGATCCCGGTGCGCTCACCAATATTCCGGTTGGCTATGCGGGCTATCCTTTTTTCCCTGCAGGTCCTCCAGTCTATCCCTACCCGAACCTCTCCACGAAAGGGTCGAACGGCAGGGTGCTGAAGCTGTTTGGCGACGTGAATGGCGACGGCAATATGGTCTATGCCGAATACACCTGTGTGCAAGGCACCGCGCAAGCGCCAGGATTCGTGTATCGGAACCAGGTTCCTTGGACCTGGGCCGCCCCCATGCCGCCTCTTGATCCGTCAAAGATCGTGCTGGCAAATGTTCTGGCAAACCCAAACGACGCAAACGGAAATCCTGTGCCTTGTTTTAAGTACCAGCTCCAGACCGCAGGTGGTGCGAACGCAGCGGCCCTGGACTACGCCTTTGTGACCGATGTGGCCGTGACGCTCACGGTGCAGACGCAGAATCCTGATCCGCAGGTTCCCTTAATCAATGGAAGGCCCAACTACCAGACTGAGACGAAGGCACTGCTGAACGTTTCGCCACGCAATGTGTACGATGCCTATCTTTCGGGAACCTTTAGCTATAAGAACCGCATTCAGCCCATGCCGCTCAACCTAAAAGGCGTTCTTTTGCCGACTGATCCGGACTGAGGCTGACTCACGAACACTAGAAATGAAGAACGGAAACGGAGAAATACTCATGAAATCCAAGGCTCAAAGAGGTTCCGCGCTGATCTTTGCTTTGATTTTGTTGCTGGTGCTCTCGGCCATGGCCGGATCACTGATGTTTCTATCGAATTCCGAGACCTATTCGAGCATGAACTACCGGACGATGGCCGAAGCGCGGTACGGCGCGGAGGCTGGCGTGAACGCCGCGGCGAATTTCTTGATGTCAGCCAACTATGTTCCGCCCGCTGCCCCGGCTCCGGGCGCGGAGTTCCCTGGCTATAACACGCTTACTGCTTATCCGGTTCAGACAGGCGGGGGCGACGTTATTTTGTCAACTATCCCTGGCACGGCATCGACTTACCCTGACGGTGCAATGGTGGCGGCTTTTCAAAGAGCCATGAATACCAACCAGCCCTTACAGCAGGCCGGCCAGAACGGGGCGAACACCGTTAATTACTTCGCCTCAGCGCGGTTGATGTCTATGGTATCTATCATACCTTTTGGAACGACCAAAGCGGTGACCATTCAGACCTGGGAGATCAAGGGACATGGCGACATCGTTAACGTTCAGAACGGTGAAGCGGAAGTCGTCACCACCTTGGAGCGGTACATTTCGCCCTCGTTTTCTTATGCCGCGTTCGCCGACGGCGGCGGATGCGGACAGCTTAGTTTCACGGGCAACGGCACAACTAACGGCTACGATTCCGGCGGCCTCCCTGTCGTCGGTGGAGCGGTTCAAGCGCCTACAGGCGCGAATCTCCTCGGCTATGGTGGAGACGTCGGCACCAACGGCAACGAGAGCGACAGCGGCAGCAACGTGCAGATCAACGGCACACTGTCAACGCCCAACTCAGGCTTTGGAGCTTGCTCTGCTGGAAATCTCACGGCTCTTTCCGGCAAGAGCCTGAACCAGGTCACAGGCGGTCTTGTCCAGATGCCCGCCCCGGTAACCTTTCCCAACCCCAACATAACGCCACCACCGGCGGGGTCGCCGAACGTCTCCACTACCGCAACGCTCGGTCCCACTAATCCCCTTCCGGCGAATTGCGTGACCAGCCAGGGCCAGACCACTTGTAACTACGGGGACATCAACTTGAGCGGTAAAGACATCATTACGCTCACTCCCGGAACATACAACATCAACAGCCTCAGCATCTCAGGCAGCGCTCAGATCGTTATCGGTCCATACCCTCCCGGTAGTCCAAACGCTGGCCAGTACGGGCCAGTGGTTGTCAATGTGGCGGGCCAGAACACCGTTACTCCGATCACAATCACGGGCAACGGGATCAGTAATCCGACATACGATCCCTCCACGTTCCAAATCCTATGCTGTTACCAACCGCCAGCTCCCGCACCCCCCCCTCCGCAGCCGACCATTAAAATCGCCGGGAATGGCGCGAGCGCCGCGGTGGTTTATGCCCCGAACTCAATCGTAGATATGAAAGGAAACGGAACCTTCTACGGTTCGATCATCGCCAACCAGTTGGCGGACGTAGGCAATGGCGCCATCTATTACGACATGAAACTGAAAAAGAAACTGTTTACCATTGGAAACTACGTTCTCAACGCGTTTACCTGGAACAAGTACTGATTTCAGAAACAGCGTCGAAGAGCTCATTTTTTCCGCCTAAGGGCCGGTCAGCCGGCCCTTTCTCATTTGCTCGCAAGCTTAAATTAGGCTTGACTGATTGTCTCGAACGTTCCGCTGTCTTTCTCTCCTCTTTTGGTGCCCGAACGTTCCGGGCGCTATAATGCCCAAGGAACCCCAAGGAAAAAGATGAAAAATCCGATGCAAAATCATCAGAATAGTGCGCCCCTGCACGGCACCACCGTGTTGTGTGTGCGCAAGGACAACAAAGTGGTGCTGGTCGCCGATGGCCAGGTCACCATGGGCGATCACGTGATGAAGCACACAGCCCGCAAGACTCGTCGCTTGTACAGCGACAAAGTTCTGGCCGGGTTCGCCGGTTCTACCGCCGACGCCATCACCCTCTTCGAACGCTTTGAAGGCAAGCTGCAGGAATCCTCCGGCAATCTGCAAAAGGCGGCCGTCGAGCTGGCTAAAGATTGGCGCAAGGACCGCGCCCTCCGTCATCTGGAAGCCATGCTCGTCGTTGCGGATAGCAAAACCACTTTCATCCTCTCCGGCAACGGCGACGTCATCGAGCCGGACGACGGAATTGTGGCCATTGGCTCCGGCGGCAGTTACGCGCTCGCTGCCGCGCGCGCCATGCTGAAGCATTCCAAACTAACAGCCAAGGACCTAGCTATGGAAGCCATGCGTATCGCCAGCGAAATCTGCATTTACACGAATGCGAATTTTACCGTTGAGGAGCTGTAGTTGAATTTTGCCAGTCGCAAAAGTGCCTGCGAGGCAAAACGACATGAACTTGTCATCCTGAGGCGCGCTTCTGCGTGCCGAAGCCTGCCTGCCGCAGGCGGGCTTCTCAACTGAGCTTCAGGGCAAAGGTTAAAGGCGGCCGAGGCTGCGTCGTTTAAGCGCCGGATTCGCTTGGGTGTTCATCGGTCCGGATTTGCTTGTAAACCATCGCGGGGCGTGTAGCATCTTCTAATTAGGGGATGTTAGGCTTGGCTGTGCCTTTCTTCATACAATTTCTCAAGACGGAAAACGGGCAATTAGGGAACTACCTGGGGAACCCGGAATGACCACCAAGTCTGAAAAAGAGTTAGTGCTTGCACCCGGCGGCAACGGCGCCGTTGCCAGTGAGGAAGAGGAGCTTCTTCCCGCGCTGGACGACATGACGCCGCGCGAGATTGTCCTCGAACTGGACAAATACATCGTCGGGCAGGCGGCGGCAAAACGGGCCGTCGCAGTGGCATTGCGCAATCGTGTGCGCAGGCAAAAACTCCCGCCGGAAATTGCCGATGATGTCTTGCCGAAAAATATTTTGATGATCGGACCCACCGGCGTGGGTAAAACAGAAATTGCCCGGCGCCTTGCTCGTCTTGCTGGATGCCCGTTCATCAAGGTTGAAGCTTCCAAATACACGGAAGTCGGTTATGTTGGGCGCGACGTCGAATCCATGGTGCGCGACCTTGTGGAAACTTCCATTGACATGATCCGCGAAGAAAAGCTCGACGAAGTTGCCGACCGCGCCGAACAAGCCGCAGAGGAACGCGTTCTCGATCTCCTGCTCCCGCCGCCTCCGCCTCCTACTCCCGGTACGCCAGAGAGCGAACTCGCCGCGCAACGCGAGCAGAATCAGCGCACACGCGAAAAGCTCCGCATCCAGCTTCGCGAAGGCAAGCTCGACCAGCGCATGGTGGACCTCGAAGTCCGCGAGCGCATGATGCCCGCTTTCGAAATCATCTCCAGCCAGGGCGGAGACATGGAAGGCATGGATGCTTCGAAACTGAATGACATGCTCTCCGGCTTCTTCGGTCAGCAAAAGAAAAAGCGCAAAATGAGTGTGGCCGACGCCTTCGAATACCTGATCCAGGAAGAAGAAAACAAACTGCTGGACATGGAACTCGTCACGCGCATGGCCGTCGAGCGCGCCGAGCAAATGGGGATTATTTTCATCGACGAAATCGACAAAGTGGCTGGCCGCGAATCCGGCCATGGCCCCGACGTTTCCCGCGAAGGCGTGCAGCGCGACATTCTCCCCATCATCGAAGGCACAACCGTCAATACGCGCTATGGAATGATTCGAACCGACCATATCCTCTTCATCGCCGCGGGAGCTTTCCACGTCACCAAGCCTTCGGACTTGATCCCCGAGCTGCAGGGCCGCTTGCCTATTCGCGTGGAATTGCAATCCCTGAAGGAAGAGGATTTCATTCGCATCCTCACGGAACCGAAGAACGCGCTCCTCAAACAATACGCCGCGCTTCTCGAAACCGAAGGGTTGAAGCTGAACTTCACAGAGGATGCCGTCGCCGCCCTCGCTCGCTTTGCCACCAGCGTCAACGAGCAAACCGAAAACATAGGCGCCCGCCGCCTGCACACCATTCTTGAAAAAGTCCTCGACGAAATTTCTTTCGAGGCGCCCGATCTCAAGAAAAAGAATGTAAAAATCGACGCCACTTACGTCAACAAACAATTGACAGACATTGTCAAGAACCAGGACCTGAGCCGCTACATCCTGTGACCGCGAAATTGAAATTGGAAAATGGAAAATAGAAAAGGGAAGTACGCCCGCCTCCCCGAAAGCCGCAAGCATGCAGTTCCGATGTTTCGCTGTTCCTCTTTTTTCTTCTCCAACAAAAGAGTGCTACGGCGGGAGTCTTTCACCATTGTCCATTTTCTGATTTTCATCTTCATTTTTATTTCCGGTTGCGGGGCTCCTGGCGATCCTGTTCCGCCATCGCCGCCGGTTCCAGTTGCCGTTTCCGATCTTGCGGCGCATCAGGCGGGCGACGGGGTCGAGCTTTTTTTTTCGCTCCCACCCAAAACTGTTTCGGGGGAGAAGCTGACAGCTCCTCCAGCCGTCGAAATCCTTCAGGGTTCTCTGAAACCGAATGGTGCGCCCGACCCGAAATCGTTTCGCGTCGTTTACACGATTCCCAGCGCAGTTGTCACAAATTATCTGGCTGCCGGTTACGTCCGCTTTACGGATCCGATTTCGCCTAAAGAAACAAAAGCCCATCCCGGTACAACTTACGCCTACCTCATTCGAACGCGGCTTTCGAAAAAGCGTGCTTCGGCCGACTCGAACATCGTTACGACACACCTCTTTCCCGTCCCGCAGTCGGTCTCTTCCGCACAGTTACAGGTCACCGAAAACGCTGTAAACCTCAACTGGGCCGTCCCAACCCGAACGTCCGCAGGCGACCCTCTCTCAGGCATCTCCGGCTATCGCATTTATCGCGGTGCAATCGATCCACACGCGCCTGCTCTGGCCGACAGAGATCTCTCCGCCGTTCATTGGATTTCGCCGCTCGCGCTTCTTGACTCATCCACAACCAACAGCTATAGCGACAAGAAATTTGAGTTTGGGAAAACCTATGTGTATAGCGTTCGTAGTGTCATCTCAGTGGATGGCAATGAAATCGAGTCCGACAATTCCGAACCCGTCACTGTCACGCCGCTCGACACTTTCCCTCCTGCTGCGCCTCAGGACCTTGTCGCCGCGGTGCTCCCTGCAGAGGCCCCTGCCACGTTCGCCGTGGACCTCTCTTGGTCCATCAATCTCGAAACCGATTTCGCCGGCTACCGCGTCTATCGAAGTGAGCAGGAAGGCGCGCGCGGCCAGCTAATTACTCCTGACTTGCTGCCCACGCCGGCATTTCGTGATAGCTCGATCGTGCTCGGGCGCCATTATTGGTATGCGGTGACGGCACTGGATCGCGCGGGAAATGAAAGCGCGGCAAGCAGTTCCGTTGCTGTTGACATCCCGCAACCGCCTTCGTAGATTCGTTTCTTCAGTTCGGCATCTTGGGAGCCCAGCTTCGGATGTTTATTCGAACAAACTTACCCGGTTCGCGCCGCCTGGATTTTCTTCATAATGCAGCTATTCGCACCGGCGTTTACACTGGAGTTTGTCTCAGTCTGGTCTTCACTGCCTGGCTGGTCATTGCCAACCAGGTTCCGTTTCTCGAGCGCTTCGCCTTCGAACGCAATGTTGCCGCCGCCGGGGTTTTTGTTTTTCTTGCAGCCGTTCCCGTTCTTCGGTTTCTTCGCTGGCCTGGGAACCTTCTGGCTTCGAGCATGATCGCCTGGGTGGTCTTTAGCGTCGTCTACCGCATTCTTTGCCTGATTTACCACGGGCTCAGCGACTGGCACAGCCCCTTTTCGATCTTCATGGCAGGGGCCGTGAGTTACATGATGTCCACAACGCTATCCTGGATTGGCGCAATGATTCGAAAAGCGCGCGCCGCAGAGATTTCTCGTTCCAAACCTCAACCAAGGCATCGCGAGAGCTGACACCAGATGAAAATCTGCCGCTACGTTTCGCGAAATACTGCTTCACCGCCACCCCCGCGTTATGGCCTTATTGAAGGCGAAAACGTGATTGAAATCGTCGGCCTGCCGTGGGGACAATGGACGCGCGGCGTACGCTGTTCGCGACTTGTGGACGCTCGGCTTCTTGCTCCGGCCGAGCCTTCCAAAATTGTTTGCGTCGGTCGCAACTATGCCGCACACGCCGCCGAACTCGGCAACGAAGTGCCCAAAGAGCCTCTAGTCTTTCTGAAGCCTTCGACTTCCATCATCGGCCCGGAAGAACCCGTGGTCCTTACGAAGTACTCCAAGCAAGTGGAGCATGAAGGTGAACTTGCCCTCGTTGTCGCGCGCCGCTGCTCACACGTGGGCGATTCCGACGATGCGCTTTCTTATCTTTTGGGCTACACCTGCCTTAATGATGTTACCGCGCGCGATTTACAGAAGAGCGACGTGCAATTTACACGCGGCAAAGGTTTCGACACCTTCTGCCCCATTGGCCCACACATCGAAACCGAGCTGGATCCTTCGAACCTCCTTGTGGAAACGCGAGTCAATGGCGCCATCCGACAGTCCGGCAACACTTCGCTGATGATTTATACCGTCCCTTTTCTTGTTCGCTGGATTTCCCGGATGATGACGCTGCTCCCCGGAGACGTGATCGCCACCGGCACTCCTGCGGGCGTCGGCCCGCTCGTCGCTGGCGACAACGTCGAAGTCGCTGTTTCCGGCATCGGTGTGTTGCGTAATCCGGTGCGCGGCCCCCAAGATTGATTCACCTAAGGCCCCAATTTCGCTAGAATACGCGGTAGTGGGGCTATGACCGTTGCAATCCGTCGCGTCGCTATCCCAGTCTTGGCTGCCCCATGTAATCCCCGGGATTTAATGGAGTTGCATTGCTAATAGCCTTGCCCGCCGATTGGAAGCTAATGCTTGCCATGGGTGGCGCAGCCATCGCCGCCGTCGCCATGATTGTCTATGCTTTTCTCCGGCCGGAAGGTGACCCGGAAGCCGAGGAACGGAAGCGCCGCCTCCATCTGAATCAAATTGGGCGCATCGCCGAGGGTCAGGTTGTTGATTTGGTGGAGAATCCGCCAGAACCGCAAAAGCCGCGCAAACGTTTATTTGGCATGGGCGCTCGTCCGCTCGCGGAATTGCGACCCCGCCACCTCGTTTCTTACAGTTATGCGATCTCCGGCGTGGTCTATCAAACCGCTCAGGACATCACGGGCCTCGAAAGCCAAGTCCGCCTCGATCGCCTGGTTCCCGGCCAGCCTGCCAGTGTCAAGTACGATCCCTCGAACCCTGTGGATTCCATCCTCGTAGCTGACGATTGGTCTGGCCTCCGCTGAGTCGCGAAACGTTTCGCTGAACCTGGAAGGCCAGGCGCCCGTTCAAGTGTTCTATCGTTGATTCGTGAGTTGGGCCGACTCGCCTGTTTGTCCGCCCGCGACGGTTACGGGCCGCGGCAGAGTCACTTCAAGGGGCGAGCCCTCTCCCACATAGAAATGATGGCTGCGCGCAAGTAGCACGAAAGAGACAACGGCTCCCGCGGCGAGACCGGTAATACTTCCTATGGCCATGCCCTTGGGAGTTTCGCTGGTCATGGTCATTCCAGCGAAGTTGGTCGTCTGCGTAGTGTGAGCAGCGATGCCGATCGCCGTGCCGAGACCAGAGCCTATCATATGAGACGCCTCAGGATTCAACCCTGGGTACTCAGGGCCGTTGCTGAACCTAGCGTTAACCTTTAGTCCGCCTCGTTTCCCATGCACCGTCATTCTTACAACGAATTGCCCTAAGCTAGTACCCAAGACCGGAATCCCGCTGTAGGGAGCCCACATGAAAAAACCGCTCATGCTTGCCGCTGTTCTTCTCCTCGGGGGGACTTTGGTTCAAGCGGCAAACAAACCGCAATACGGTACAATCATTTCCGAGAACTCCGTAGCGTGCGGCTCCACGATGGAAAAGGGCAAAAAGAACAAGCAAATGACCGTCGAGCTGCTGTGCCAGGAGTACGTTGTTCGCGCCGAGGGGACGGACTACCACATCCGGCAGATGAAACCCGCCGAAAAGGCCTTGATTCCCGTCAACACGCCCATCGAGTTCACGCTCGACAAAGACAAGATGAAGTTCAAAGCGAACGGCAAATCCTACGAATATGTGATTGTTTCCGAGGCCGCTGTCGCCGCCGACGCCACCAAACCGTGAACGGCTTGCGTCGAGGCGCCACTGACCGTGCCTGCTTTGTTGTACAACCGCTTATAAGAACTGACAACCGACGACCCCTCTTCGTTTGCGCTATGCTTTGGTTGTTGGTAATGGGTCGCAACCCGGTCGTATGAAAAAGATCCTTGCTTCGATTGTTACCACCATTCTTATCGTGGCGATGACGCTCGCCGCCATGTATATTCTGGTTTGGGCGACGGTTAGAGTGACTTCGCTCGAATCGCCCCTGCATCGCGCCGCCGCCATGGGCGCGGAACTGCTCCTTGGGGTCGTTCTGCTTCTCGGCACCACCTGGCTTGCCACGCATCTGGCTGTGCGCATCTTTGGCACGAAAGAGTCGCCCTCCATGGGCTCCTCCGAAGCCTTGTCCAAATCCTCGTCTGCGGGAGGGTCCGGTGTCTGAAGCCAAGCGCAGCCTGATCCCCACGCCAAAGACCGCCGATTCCGCTAGAGGCCATGACCGTACCGAAGAGCTGCGCTGCCTGGATGCGGAGGCCGAAGCGGGCGGCGGTGCCGAGCGACGCGAACGCGAACACCAGGCCGGCAAGTTGACGGCGCGCGAGCGAATCCACCTCCTCCTCGACGAAGGCACGTTTGAAGAGCTGGACAAATTTGTCCGCCACCGCTGCGTGGATTTTGGCATGGAGGCGCAGCGCCCCGCCGGTGATGGCTTCGTCACCGGTTTTGGGCGCATCGACGGCCGCCTCGTTTATGTTTTCGCGCAGGACTTCACTGTATTTGGCGGCTCGCTTTCGGAAGCTAACGCGCAGAAGATTTGCAAAATCATGGACCTCGCTGCGCGCGCGGGCGCTCCAGTGATTGGCTTGAACGATTCCGGCGGCGCGCGCATTCAGGAAGGCGTGGCTTCGCTGGCCGGTTATGCGGATATTTTTCTGCGCAACACGCTTTCGAGCGGCGTCATTCCGCAAATCAGCGCCATCATGGGTCCCTGCGCGGGGGGCGCTGTTTATTCGCCGGCAATCACGGATTTCATTTTCATGACCCGCGACACCTCGTACATGTTCGTAACGGGTCCGGACGTGATTAAGACCGTCACGCATGAGGAGGTCACGAAGCAGGAACTCGGCGGCGCGATGACCCACAACGAAAAAAGCGGCGTTGCGCATTTTGTCGCGCGCGGTGACGCTGATTGCTTGGCCATGATTCGCGAGCTGATGAGCTTTCTGCCGTCGAACAACCTTGAGGATCCGCCGCGCCGCGCTACGTCCGATTCGCCTGCGCGCCGCGATGAGGCGCTCAATACGCTCGTTCCGCCCAATCCGCAGAAACCGTACGACATCAAGGAGGCGATTCACTCGATCGTGGACGATGGCTATTTCTTCGAAGTCCACGAACATTACGCGAAGAATTTAGTGGTTGGTTTCGCGCGGCTCGATGGCCGTCCTGTCGGCATCGTCGGCAACCAGCCGGCCTACCTTGCGGGCGTTCTCGATATCAATGCGTCGGTGAAGGGTGCGCGCTTCGTGCGCTTTTGCGATGCCTTCAATATCCCGCTTCTCACGTTTGAGGACGTGCCCGGTTTTCTTCCCGGCACACAGCAGGAATACGGCGGCATCATCAAACACGGGGCGAAGCTGCTCTTCGCTTTTGCCGAAGCCACCGTGCCAAAAATTACTGTCATCACCCGAAAAGCTTATGGCGGCGCGTATTGCGTCATGGCGTCCAAACACATTCGCACGGATGCGAACTTCGCCTGGCCAACGGCGGAAATCGCAGTAATGGGGCCGGAGGGCGCCGTGGACATTGTCTACAAGCGGGAACTGGCGAAAGTCGAAGGAGCCGAGCGCGAAAAATTACGCCAGGAAAAAATTGCTGAATTCCGCGACCGCTTTGCCAATCCCTTTGTCGCGGCCGAACGTGGCTACATCGACAGCGTCATCGAGCCAGCAGACACTCGCGCGCGCGTCATCACCGCCCTCCGCGCCCTCGAAAACAAGCGCGACAGCAACCCACGCAAGAAGCACGGTAACATCCCGCTATGAAGAAACAGTTCAAGCCCATAATCGTGAAGCATCGAAAATGGTACTTGGCTTACGCGCGCCAAATTCCCGGTGCGAACACACAAGGCGAACGTTGGCGGTAGCCCGGGCAAACCTCGAGGAAGCTGTTAAGTTCATTCGCAAAATAAATCGGAGTTTTCGCCGCCAGTGATTTTCTGTGCGAACCCGGTGCCCTCGGTGTTGGGAGTGTGCCTTTACTTTAGCAAGTATTCGTGCAGGAACGCGACCGTGGCATAGAACTGAAAATCCTGGTTCGGCTTTTTCCGGTAGCCGTGGCCCTCGTCGCTGGCAATCATCAGCCACACCGGCGTGCCCTGCTTTTTCAATGCATCGGCAATTTGCTCTGACTCGCTGACCGGGACGCGGGGATCGTTTTTCCCGGCGATCACAAACATCGGCTTCTTGATCTTCTCGATGTTGTTCATCGGCGCGATTTTTTCTAGGAACTCGCGCATCTTAGGATCGCGCTCGTCGCCGTATTCGACGCGCCGCAAATCGCGTCGGTAGGCTTCGGTGTGCTCGAGAAAGGTCACCAGGTTCGACATACCCACGATATCCACCGAGCAGCGGATGCGATCGCTGTAGAAAGTCGAAACGGCCAGTGTCATATGCCCGCCGTAACTCCCGCCGGTGACAGCGATGCGCTGCGAATCCAATTCCGGCTGCGTGGCGATCCAATCAAACAGCGCGTTGATGTCTTTGTAAGTGTCTTCGCGCTTGAGCCCGTTATCCAGGACCGAGAAAGTCTTTCCGTAGCCCGTCGAGCCTCTGACGTTGGGGTAAATCAACGCGATTCCCAGCTCGTTCAGCAAATAATTGTTACGCCCCAAAAAAGTCGGCTGCGATTGTCCTTCTGGACCGCCATGTATGATAACCAGCACTGGCCTCTTGCCGGTGAACTTCGCTGGTGGCTTGTATAAAAATCCTGAAATCATCCTGCCGTCGAAGCTTTTCCAGCGAATCAGTTCCGCCTGGAGTAACGATTCGGTTTTTACCGCGGTTTCGCTGATCGACCAGCGTTCGAGCTTTTCGTTTGAGATGTCCAGCGAATAGCAATCCCCGGGCCCGCGTGAATTCGTCAGCGAGAAGCCCAGATCATGACCATTCTTGTGCCAGCGCAGGCCGCCAATCACGCCACTCGGGATGTGCGGCAGCGGCATCTCTCTTCCGTTGGTCGTGTCTCGCACATGCAGAACGCTCAAACCTTCTTCGTCGGTGACGTAGGCAAGAAGCTTTCCATCATGCGCCAAGTCGAAAGTCTCGACGTCCCAATGAATGGAAGTTGTCAGATAGGTCGGCTGCTTGGTTTCCAGGTCGATGTAAGCCAAACGGTGAAATTCTGAGTCTTTGTCGGTGGTAACGTAAATCCCCTTGCCGTCTCTGCTGAAGCGTGCTTCGCCGTAGGAGACTTTTTCTGTCGTATTGTGCGGTATCAGCTCGGTTTTTTGACCCGTCGCCGTGTCCACGAGCCACAAATACGATTCGTTGATCGAGAGTTCTTCCAGCAACAGAATCTTCTTGTCATCGGGGGACCAATCTTCCGGCTGCCAGCCGCCGCCGTTCAATTGCGTCAGCAGGCGGTCTGTTTTCGAATCGGCGGGATTCATCACCCACAAATCCGTGTCCTTCCCCGTGCGCCGCGTGGACATATAAGCGATGCGGTCGCCATCAGCCGACCACGGGCCCAGGAGGTTGCGCGACTTCCCATCGGTGAGCAGCGTTGTGTCACCCGCTTTCATTTCGTAACGGTAAAGTTGATACCATTCGCCGCCGCCAACATCTTTCATGAACACGATGTAGTCGCCGCCATTTGGATGGAAGCGCCCGTTTGCAACAGAATCCGCGAAAAAAGTGAGTTGCTGGCGCGCGCCGCCGGGCGTGGCCACAAGGTGAAGTTGCGGTGTTTCGGCAAATCGCGTGGAGATGAGCATTTCATGCCGCGCCGGATGCCAGTCGGAAATGCCCGCACTTCGAAACGAGGCATAGCGGCCCGCCGTCTCCGCCAGCGCCACTGGAATTTTTGGAACGCCGTCAATGACCAGGCTTTCCGGCGGCGCAACGTAAGAGTCCTGCGCGGCTGCGGGTAAAGCCGTTAGACAGACAAGCACCAACAATCGAGGCACTCGCTTCATCGAGGTCCTCTCCTGAAGAATCACGAGGGAATCTGTATACACCATCATGCACGCGGAGCGCGAAGGATTTTTCGGGCTGGTGTGAGGCCACAAAATGCGCGCCAGGGTTCGTGATACGCTTGACGTTCGCAAATCGCCACTTTGGAGCTGCTCATGTGCCTGCGCAAATGGATCGGCTTGACCGTTGTGCTTTTTTTGCTTGGCGTGAGTGGCCACGCTCAAACAAAGACGATCGCGGAGCGTCTAGGGCAGCCCGCAGATGCGAAGCTGCTCATAGTCCACGCGGACGATCTTGCGGTAGCGCATTCGGTGGATGCTGCGAGTTTTGACGCACTAGACGAAGGCGGAGTCACTGCGGCCAGCATCATGGTGCCGTGCCCGTGGCTCAACGAAGTCGCCGCGTACGCGAAGGAGCATTCCGACGCCGACCTGGGGCTGCATCTGACGCTCACCAGCGAATGGAAGGTTTATCGCTGGGGTCCGGTCGAATCGAAAGACAAAATAACGAGTCTTCTCGACCCTTCGGGTTATCTATGGCCGGAAACGGGGCCGGCGGTCCAAAACATCAAGGCCGAAGAAGCGGAACGCGAGATTCGCGCACAGGTCGAACGGGCCATCGCGGCGGGCATTCATCCCACTCATCTCGACAGTCACATGGGGGTGCTTTTTTCGCGGCCCGATCTCTTCGCCGCGTACGTAAAGGTGGCGCACGAGTATCATCTTCCGTTCCTTGCCGTAAGAGTCGCTGACGAGAGGGCCAAGCTTCTCTCGCTGCTTTCCGAGAAAGACGCCATCGTGGACTCGATTATCATGGCCAATCCCGCGGTGCATGCGGACCAGTGGAAAGAGTTTTACGGAAAGGCGATAAAGAGTTTGAAGCCGGGTCTCTCGGAAATGATCGTGCATCTCGGCCACGATGATTCCGAACTCCAAGCCGTGACGATAGATCATCCTGATTTCGGTTCCGCGTGGCGGCAACGAGACTATGATTTTGTGACGAGTCCTGAGTTCAAGAAAATAATCGAGGAAAACCACATTGTTCTAGTCAAATGGAGAGATCTCCAGAAGCTTCTCAAGTAATGAAGTGGAACACAGGGGAGCGGGAGTTCACGGCCCGCCTCGCTCTCCATGCTAGACTCTTCCCTCGCTCCACTTTTCTATGTTCAAAAAAATCCTGATTGCCAATCGCGGCGAAATCGCCGTGCGCATCCTCCGCGCCTGCCGCGAGTTGGGCATCCAATCCGTCGCGGTCTTCAGTGAAGTGGACCGCAAATCGCTGCATGTTCGGCTTGCGGATGAAGCTTATTCCATCGGTCCTGCCCCTTCACGCGGGAGCTATCTTCGCATCGACAAAATGATGGATGTGGCGCGCAGGGCGGGCTGCGATGCCGTACATCCAGGCTATGGCTTTCTTGCAGAAAATGCGGCGTTACCTCGGGCGTGCGGTGAAGCTGGCGTCACCTTTATTGGGCCCCCGGCTGAGGCGATGGATGCGCTAGGCTCGAAAACTGCGGGACGCCAGCTTGCACGCCGAGTGGAAGTGCCCACGGTCCCGGGCACGAACGATCCGACCGATAAATCCCAGGCCCGCGCCCTAGCACAGAACATGGGTTATCCCGTTCTATTGAAGGCTGTGGCGGGCGGCGGCGGCAAGGGTATGCGACTAGTCTATGGCGACGCGGAATTTGAATCGGCATTCCGCGACGCGGCTTCGGAAGCGACGAATGCCTTTGGCGATGAACGCCTGTATCTCGAAAAATATCTCGAGCGACCACGGCACGTTGAAATCCAAATTCTAGCGGACGCGCACGGCCGTGTGGTTTCGTTGGGCGAGCGCGAATGCTCGGTGCAGCGCCGCCATCAAAAGGTGATTGAAGAAGCGCCCTCGCCTATCGTTACGCCCGAACTGCGCAGAAAAATGAGCGAAGCCGCGGTGCGTCTGGCCCGCGCCGGCGGCTACGTCAATGCCGGTACCATGGAATTCCTGGTAGACCAGAACCTCAATTTTTACTTTTTGGAAGTAAACACGCGCCTGCAGGTCGAACACCCAATTACGGAGCAAGTTACCGGCCTCGATTTGGTAAAACTGCAGATCGCCATCGCGGCGGGACATCGCTTGCCATTTGCCTGGGAATCGATTACCCCGCGCGGGCACGCGATGGAGGTGCGCCTGTACGCCGAGGATCCCGACAACAATTTCTTTCCGTCGCCCGGAAAAATTCTTTCGCGCCACGTTCCCAGCGGCGCGGGAATCCGTCTCGACGAAGGAGTCTATGAAGGCTGGACAGTGCCCAACGATTACGATCCCCTGTTGAGCAAACTCATCGCCTGGGGCAATAGCAGGGAAGAGACCATCGCTCGACTGCGGCGCGCCCTCGATGAATATACGATTACGGGCATTCGAACCAACGCGGGACTCTTCCGTCGAATTCTCGAAGAACCTGAGTTTCTGCGCGGCGAGATTCACACCCGCTGGCTGGATGAATTCCTCCGCCGTCCGCGTGCAATTTCGTCAGTATCGCCAGCGGATCACGATGCCATTTCAAGTGAGGCTCAAAAAGCCGCAGCCATTGCCGCCGCCATTTGGCAAGCAAAGCAGAGTGCTTCTCTAGCTCCGGCCGCATGTTCGGAGAGGGAAGGCTCGTCCCGTTGGAAACTGGAAGGCCGGCGCGAACAACTGGACCGCATGCCATGAAGTACGAAGTCCGCATCTCCGGCAAAACGCACATCGTAGAACTGGAACGCCGAGCCGATGGCTGGCAAGCCACCATCGCAGGAGAATCCGGACTGACGGCCGATGTTGGCGAAATCGCCTCGAATGTTTTCTCGGTTTTGCTTTCAGGCCATTCTCACGAGATTTACGTGACGCCGGCTCCCGGCGGCCAAGTGCAAGTGGCAACCGGCGGATTCGAATTTGCGGCTGAAGTTGTCGATCCGCGTTCGTGGCGCGGCCGCCGTCACGGCGGCGCCGAAGCAAAAGGCCCCCAACAGATCGTCGCGCCCATGCCCGGCAAAGTGGTCCGCCTGCTGGTCAAAGCAGGCGACACAGTCGAAGCAGGCCAGGGCTTGCTGGTGGTCGAAGCGATGAAGATGCAAAACGAGATTCGCTCACCAAAAAGCGGCAAGATCGAGCGCGTCATAGTTACAGAGGGGCAGGCCGTGAACGCAGGCGAAGCGCTGTGCGTCGTTTCGTAGTTACAGGGATTTAACCGCTTGAGTTCAGTGGCCGATAGATCGCGGAGGCATGTAGGTCTTGGCCGCGTCGGGGAGTTTGCCGGCCGCTTCAATCACCTGCTGCGCAAGATAATTTGTAACCTGTGCGTCATCACGGGCAATCGCCAAGTACGCGGACCGCAGTAACTGCTCCTTGCGGCTGCGCAGCGTATCCCGAATATTCTGCTGCACCTGCGGTTCGTTCAAGTTGCGCTGGCCGGGAGCCTCGCGCGCAATCAGTTTCAAAATGTGGAAGCTCACGCCGGTTTGGTCACGCGCTTCGATGGGCTGGCTTACCTGCCCGGGCTTCATTGCAAGAACCGCCTTTTTCAGAGCAGGGTCCACCTGCGGGCCATTTAACCCGGACTCTGGAACATAGCCAAGGTCTCCGCCCGTCGAAGCCGTGTTCATGTCCTCGGAATAATCCATCGCAAGCTGAGCAAAATCCGCGCCGCTGTTCAGCCGGTCCATAAGCATTTTGATTTTGCGCACGGCTTCTGACTCGTTGGTGGCGTCATCGTTTTTGCGGTTGCGGATTTGCGGATCTTTGCGCGGCGTGACTTTGATTTGCGCCAGGTGGTAAGTCGGTTCAGCCACGTTAAACTGCGATTTGTTTGCGTTATAAAACTCGGCCACATCCTGGTCGGTGATGGAGATTTTGCCAAGCACCTCGCGGTTCAAGAGTTTCTGGATGGAAAGCTGGCGGCGCAAATCCTGCTTCAAATCGTCCACGGACATGCCCTGATCTTTCAGGCGGCGCTGAAACTCATCCTCAGTGTAAGGGCTCTTCATCTCAGTAAATTTGTCTTCAACTTCGCCATCGCTGGCCTCCAGCCCAAGCTTCTTGGCGCGTTCGAGCAAAACTTCATTGATGATCAGTTCGTCGAGTACGTTCAGCTTTAGGGACAGCGACTCCTCTTGCGAGGGCTCCTGGCCTTCAGGATTTACGCGCGTCCGGTAATACTTGTCCACTTCATCACGCTTGATCTCTTTTCCGTTGACGACGGCCCACACATCGGGCGAGTGCTGCGTCTGCTTCATGCAACCGGCCGCGACGGAAAGGGCCACAGCGGCTAACGGCAGCAAAGCTACGCTGCGAAGGTTTCCTTTTGAGCGGTCCATGGGACGCCCCACCAGTCGGCTGTCCACAAAAGGTATGTTCAAGGTTGGAAGCTCAGGCGGCTTTTTTCACGCGGCCGGCCCGGATGCACGCCGTACACACCCGGACATGCTTCTTGACGCCCGCCACCACCGCGCGCATGCGCTTCAAATTCGGGTTCCAGCGGCGTCGCCGAGTATTGTTGGCGTGGCTGATGACGTTTCCATAGGCCGGCGCTTTGCCGCAGAATTCACACTTCAGTGCCATTCGGTTATCCTGCTCCGTCTAAATTAAAGCCTGGAAAATCTTGCTTTGGAGTCGCAAAACCAAGCTCCCCATTCTAACAGAGGGCCGACTTTGCACAAAGCATCGCTTTCATGCCTGAGCTGTCCCCTGTTCCATCGGACGGGCCTCTTTTTTGTGCTGCGAACCAGTAAACGCCTAAAGGTGTTGAAGCCACAGGATTTGTTCGCGAATTTCCGGCTCTTGCCCCGGCGTACCATTGTTGCTTTTTCTCCTGCCTCTTAATTTGACCCTCAGACCGTGCGGAGTTTGCGCATGGAATCGATCGTAAGGACGAAACCTTGGCAAATTCCACCGGCCCCTCCAAAACTGCTTCAGATGCCACAAAGACTCCGCGCGTACATGCCCGGACTTCGCGAATCTGGTTTTCTTATCTGACGATCGTGGCGGCGATGACCGTTCTTTCAACGGGAGCCGGTTTTTTCGCCGGGCGATTACCAGGTGCTTTCACAAAATGGGTCAGGATTCATCCGGTTTCAGCGGCGGAGGCCGGTCAAAGCGCATTGTCAGAATTGGTTTCGACGCCCCAGCCGGGTGCAAAGAACATTAACGCCGAAGAAATCTCACATCTTGCCCCCCAACAGCAGGCAGAACAGTTGTTGGAATTGGCGATTCAGCAGCCTGACCCTTCCTTGAGCTTGATCCACCGGAATTTGAGCTCCTGGCGCGGCCATCTGGAAGATTCCGACCGCCTATTCCACCTGGTGATGGAAGCGCTCAACTCCAACGATCCGCGGGTTCGCGTGGCCGCGGTTGAAATCGATCTAACGGCCAACAATCTGATGAAGGCGCCGGAGAGCGTCGAGAAATTGAAGCGCCAGATTCAAAGTGGCTCGGATGAGCGTTATATGGCCTTATGGAGGCTGGGCGCGCTGGGTAATCGCGGCGTTGAGCCTTCGGAGGCGTTTCGTACACTCAAGCTTTATACGCAGAGTCGAAATCAAGAAGTCCGCTTCTGGGCCGTGGAAGGGCTGGCGATGCTGGGGAGCAGAGAATCCGTTGACGCTTTGCTGGAGATCCTGGGCCACGATCCTGCGGCGCAAATCCGCCAGCACGCGGCGAATGCCTTGTCGCGCTCGGGGCTGCTCACCGGCGAGCAACGCCTGACTGCCGTCCCCGATCTGCTGAACCTGCTCGATGATGATTCCCTTGACGCTGCGACGCAGGGCCTCGTTTCCTCCACCCTCCAAGCCATCACCGGAGCTTCCTTTGGCAAGAACGCAACAGCCTGGCGAGATTGGTGGGCGCACCACGACAGCCGCGAGACGCATCCAGCGCGCCCCCATTCGAATCTCTCTGTGGCATGATTCCATCCCGGTAGAGACCCTAGAAGACACTCAGGAGAAAACCCTCGGGTTCATTCCGTAGCAACCAAAAAAATGTTGACCCTCCTGTACGGGTCTCGTAAGAATTGAACCTGCTTTAGCCAGCCTGCTTGAGAAGAAAATCATGCCAAGGGATTTCTATGCTGGGACACGAGCGTCGTCATGGACACCGGTTCATCATGAGGGTTCCGCTCCGGTTTCATGCGACGAAGGAAGCTGTTCTGAGAGAAGAGTCCGTTTCGTCGATGAATATCTCCACACACGGAGTTTATTTCGCCACGGACCAGAAGGTGCGTGAAGGTCTGATGGTTCAACTGCATTTAAAAATGCCGAAAGAGATTGTCGGCGATGACGTGGGAGAGTGGAGTTTTACCGGCCGGGTTGCGCACGTTGAGCCGCTCAGCCGCCCGAACGGAAAGTCCGGTGTTGGCGTGCAATTCCTTTTTTATGAAGTTCCCCGGCCGGCGATGAAGTGAAACCGGCTACAATTCCCAGCCTTTGCGGCGCTCGGGAGCGACGATTTTTTGAGCCGCTTCGGAATTGAGCACTTTCAGATTTGTCCGATCCCACTCCAATCTTTGTCCCGTGCGGATGGCGAGGTTGCCAAGCAGTAGTGTTTCCGTAACCATTCCCGAAAATTCAAAATTTCCGCCAGGTTTGACTTTGCCTCCTTTGCAGGCATCGAGCCACTCGCGTTCGTTGCCTGGTGAGCGCGGCAAGGTTTTGGGCGGCTGCTTGTAAGCATCCATCTTTGCCTTCGGGATTAGCCGCGGGTTCGCGCCATTGAATCCGCACAGTATCTTGCCGCGGTCTCCGACGAACAGCAGGCCTTCGTTGTCTTCTTCCGCGTCGCCGGTTTTCGCGGGCGGATTTTCCAGTAATTCTTCAGGAGTTGACGGCCTCAACCCCCCGTCGTACCACGTGAAATTCACCGCGGGCATGTCGCCGCGCGGGCCGAAGTGGTAGCGGATGACGGACGCGAGCGGATAGGTCTCATCATAGCGGTCGGTGGAGCTGGCCTCCACGCTGACGGGCGCTTCAAGCCTCATCACGCGGAAAATCGTGTCGTAGCTGTAGCAGCCCATGTCGCCCAAGGCGCCGCACCCGAAGTCGTCCCAGCCTCGCCACACAAAGGGCAGATACGCGTGATGGAACGGGCGCTCCGGCGCCGGCCCCAGCCAGGAATCCCAATTCAAACCCTCGGGAACGGGCTGCGATTCCTTTGGACGTTCGACGCCCTGCGGCCAGAAGGGCCGTGACGACCAGTTGTGGACTTCGCGCACCGGACCAATCGCCCCGTCCCAGATCCATTCACAGAGCAAACGAGTTGCTTCCGAGGCTTGATTGCCGACAGCAATTTGCGTCGCCACGCCGGTCTGGCGCGCAATTTCTGCAATTTGCCGCGCTTCGGAAATCGTGTGGGTAAGAGGCTTCTGGCAGAAAGCGTGTTTGCGCTTTTTCATCGCAGCTGCGGAAATGACGGCGTGCAGATGGTCCGTCGTGCAAACGACCACGGCGTCGACATCTTTTTGTTTCTCGAGCAATTCGCGGTAATCGCTGTAGGCGGCGCAGCCATTGTATTTGCCGGACGATCTCCGTGAAGCGTAAAGGGCGTTCACGATTTGCTGGCTGGGCTCGCGGCCGGCAACCCCGCTCGTAACTTTCAGCGTATGCGACAATTGAATGGGCTGATCGGGGCTCAGCCAATCCCACCCGCTGTCCACGCCAAGAAGACCCCTGACCGATTTGCAGAATTCATGCGTGTCCCATTGCGGATAATCCGCGCTGGCTTTATTGACGTCGCAAACGGCAACTCCCTGGACGTCAGGTTCTTTCAAGAAGTGAAGCATCACGCGAAGACCTTGAGCGCCCACCCCGATAAATGCAATGTTGACCTTGTCGCTGGGCGGCACGAACCCCGGCCCGCCTAATACGTAACGCGGCACGATGGAGAAAGCCATGGCCGCGCCTGCGCCTTGACCTAGGAACTCGCGGCGGCTGAGGGGAGCGCTTGGCGTGGTGGGTTTGGTTTTATGCTGGGCCTTGTTTGTGACTTGCGCGCTTTTCATTTCGCACCTCGGACAGCGGGGAGGATATCACTCAGGGGGCTTAAGTGAAAGATAGACGGGAAGCCTTGTGCGTGAATCACGATCTTGCCATTTGTCTCCCAGGGGAAGACACCGAAGGGGCTTTCTCGCGTCCAAGATTAGGAGTAGTCTGCGGTTCAGTGGTACCCGGAGGTCCCCATGAAGCGGCGCGAATTCTTACATAGAGCGGCTTGCGCGGCCGGTGCAGCCTGGCTCCCTTCGCCGAGCTTCGCGCATAAGGCGCTGGATCTGCCGGCGCTTCCTCGCAAGTTCACCGCTTCGGATAGCGTGACGCTCGGGAAGACAGGGATCCAAACGAGCCGACTGGCCATGGGAACCGGAACGGTCGGCAGCGGGCACCATTCCCACCAAACCGCACTTGGTATTAAGGGACTCTCGGACCTTCTTCTGAACGGTTATGACCACGGGCTAAGGTTCTTTGACTCGGCGGATTCCTACGGCAGCCATCCCCACGTGGCCGAGGCGCTGAAGCGCGTGCCGCGGGACAAGGTTACTGTGCTCACCAAAACCTGGGCGCGGGATGCTGCCACGGCGCGCGCCGACCTCGACCGTTTTCGCCAGGAACTTGGAACCGACTACATCGATGTCTGCCTGATGCATTGCCTTACAGAGGGCGACTGGACCGAGCGTTTTCGGCCTGTGATGGACGTGCTCTCGGAAGCCAAGCAGAAGGGCGCCATCCGGGCTCACGGCTGTTCGTGCCACAGCATCGAAGCCCTTCGTACCGCCGCAAAGTCGCCCTGGGTTGACGTCCATCTTGTGCGGATCAATCCCGTTGGAGCCTACATGGACGCCGCGCCGGACACTGTTGTGAGCGTAATCCGCGAAATGCGCGCCAACCAACACGCCGTGGTTGGGATGAAGATTCTCGGCCAGGGGGACTTGCGGAACCGGCAGGACGAGGCCCTGCATTACGCGCTATCGTTGGAGTTGCTGGACGCCTTTACCATCGGTGCCGAGTCCAAAACCGAGCAGGAAGACCTGATCCGCCGTATCGCGGCAGCCTAACTACCGTCGAGCCCTCACACCTTCAAGCATGACCCGCGTTGGCGTTCTGATTTCGCTAGCTAGGGAACGCAGACTTAGGCTACAATGCGTCAACTCACGAAACGCCCGCGTCGTGTTGGGGAATCTTTCTTGTTGCGCCGGGGCAGCGCCTAGGAATGAAGATGTTTATCCCGCGAATTGCCCGATGGTCTTGATCCGCTCCTGCGGATTTGCTCCTTTCCTGTTTTCTACCATCTAATTTCTGCAACCGTGTTTGCGTCGCCCAGTTTTTGAAGCGTGCATACACAGAGAGCTTAGGCTTTTATGTCTTCAGTTGAGCGAGTTGTAGTTTCGGCGGATGCTCCACCGCCAATTTGGAGTTCCATTCGAGAAGCGCTTCGCGGCTCGCATCAGGACTTTACCAGCGGCAGCATCAACCGCGCGATTTTGCTCCTCGCCATTCCAATGATTCTGGAAATGGTGCTGGAGTCTCTCTTCGCGGTTGTCGATGTGTTCTGGGTGGGCCGCCTGGGTGCGGATGCCGTGGCCACAGTGGGCCTGACAGAATCTTTGCTAAGCCTGGTGTTCGCGATTGGCCTGGGGTTGAGCCTTTCGACGACGGCGATGGTAGCCCGGCGCATTGGAGAAAAAGATCCCGAAGCCGCAGCCGTTGCCGGTGTTCAGGCGATCATCATCGGGCTCGCTCTTTCGGTGCTCATTGGTGTTCCGTGCGTCCTCTATGCGCCAGACCTGCTGCGTCTGATGGGGGCCTCGCCGCAAATTATCAGCGTCGGTTCCGGCTACGCGCGGATCGCCCTGGGCGGAGGCGGCGTCGTCATGATGCTGTTTCTGAATAACGCCATCTTTCGCGGAGCGGGCGATGCAGCCATCGCGATGCGGCTGCTGTGGGTCTCCAACGTTATCAATCTCGTGCTGGATCCCTGTCTGATTTTTGGCTGGGGTCCATTCCCAAAACTCGGCGTCACCGGCGCGGCGCTGGCTACCTTCACCGGACGCAGCATTGGCGTGCTTTACCAGTTTTACCGTTTGCTCCGGGGAACGGAACGCATCAGAATTCTGCGCAATCAGATTCGCGTCAGCTTTCAAGTGTTGTTGCGCCTGCTGCGCGTTTCGCTGACGGGCATACTTCAATTTGCCATCGCGCATACCAGTTGGATCGGGCTGGTGCGCATTGTCAGTATCTTTGGTTCGGCCGCATTGGCCGGATACACCATCGCCATCCGTATCTTGATCTTTATCATCCTGCCAAGTTGGGGCTTGAGTAATGCCGCCGCCACGCTCGTTGGCCAAAATCTTGGCGCCAAACAACCCGAGAGAGCGGAGACGTCCGTCTGGCGTACCGGTTTCTACAACATGCTGTTTCTCGGCATCATTGGCGTGATCTTTCTTCTTTTCGCTACGCCAGTCGTCCGCATTTTCACGAACGATCCGGCAGTTGTACCGCTGGCCGCGACCGCCTTGCGCATTCTGAGCTACGGTAACATCGGCTACGCGTACGGCATGGTGATGCTGCAGGCCTTCAACGGCGCAGGCGATACCGTGACGCCAACGATAGTTCACTTCTTCGGATTTTGGCTTCTCGAGATTCCGCTCGCGTATTTGCTTGCGATTCCCGCCGGCATGAGCGCAAACGGCGTGTATATTTCCATCGTCGTGGCAGAAGCGGCTATCGCCGCGGCGGGAATTCTGCTTTTCCGCCGGGGCCGCTGGAAAGGCCAGCAAATCTAGCCGGGACGCACCGCCCTTGCGGACCGGGCGTATAATCTCCGCCACAAGGAGGTTCTTCATGGCCAAGACCAAACAGTTCACGATCACCGTTGACAACCAGCCCGGCGCAGTCGCACGCATCGCGAAAGCACTGGGGGACTCGAAGGTGAATATTCTGGCGCTTCTGGGAACGGCGCAGGGGACGGGTGGCACTGTTCAGCTCGTCGCCGAGGATGCAAGGAAAGCCAAGAAAGCGCTGGATGCCGCCCACATCTCATACCAGGAGACGCCCGCGGAACAGTACGAGCTGCCCAACAAGGCAGGAGCACTGGCGCAATGCTTGGCGGCTCTCGAGAAGAAAGGCGTCAACCTGAACTCCATCCACGCGACGGCCGCAAAGGGCGGGAAGAAGGCGGTCCTCGTTTATACCGTAGAAGCCGCGGAGAAAACCGCGACGGCTACCGCCTAGGCTCCTCTTCGGGAGTACCGCGCAGGCTTCCAAACCATGCGCCTAAAATGTGAAGTGTGCCTATCTGGATTCACGTCACCGGTTCACTCTTAATCCGAGGTACTTGAGCAGCGTCATTGCACTTTGCTGCGCAAGCTACTTCGTTTTGTTGATTCGATCGCGCGGCTATCAACAGAGCGGGACAATTTAGATGGCGGCGCTCGCTCGCCGCTCTAAGTCACATTGTGGTAATCTAGACACGCTAGCTCACGCTCTCCAGCCCTTCTTCCCTAAGAGGTGTATTCTTAAGTTGTTCCGTATCAATCATTTAGGAGGCCTTGCAAACGGCAGTGCTTGCGGCCATGAGGGTGCAACTCCTGGACGGTGAAGTATTTGATCCCAAGAATCGGCACTCATCATCAAAGGAAGGAGGCTGAGGCCATGTCCCTAAAGAGTTTCCTCAAGAAACTGCTCCGCTATACGCTTTGCCTGGCCGCCGGACTGCTTGCCTTTGCCGCTTGCGGGTACACCGACTATCGCCTCTGGCCTCTGGACCTGCCGGCCTCGGCGCGTTCGCGCACGCCGGTGACGGCCGTGAAGGACAAGCGGCTGGTTGTTCCCTTCAGCCCACAAGTTCCAGCCGCGGAAATTGCCGCCTTCAATGGCCAGCTTGAAGCCTTTCTGCGTTTTGAATATCTGCGGGGGCGAGAAGCGCGCGAGGGGCATGACACATCTCACATGTACCTGACGGCCTTGAACACAAAGAAAGGACCGCAGTACAAGATATTCGTGGTCACCGATAACGATCTGCTTACCGCCGTGCCGCAAGTTGCAAGTTTCAAGAGCCGCAACCTCATCATGCATTATGAATTCCAGACCTGGTCGCAAAAGGAATTTAACTATTACCAGCAGCAGAGCCACATGTTCGACGTGGCTTACGACGTGCCAACGGAGCAGAAGCTCGAAGGAATTAACTCCTCCAAAATGCTTCCGGCGTTAGCGCAATTCCTCATTTTCAAGTCGCAAACCGACACTCGTGTGGTTGATAACAGTGATTCCGCGGCGCGCCCCTTGACGCGCGACCAGGCTACACAACTGGCCACGGATATTCTTGATGTCGCGCACTTCTACGACCTGCCCCTCGATTACTTCATGGGCGTCGGGGCCATGGAAAACGATTACATGGACGTGGATGGTGACCTGACTCACGCGGTGTGGAAGAAGCGCGCGGACCGCGGAGACATCGTGCTGCGGCGCACGCGGAAGCGCGTCATGGTAAGCGACTACGCCATGGGTACCTGGCAGATCACTCGCGAAACGCTGCGCGCCGCGCATCAGCTCTATTTACACGACAAGCGCGACTACAGCCAACTGCCCGCGCGACTGCGGCCTTCGCGTGAACTGGATGTGAACAATGTTCCTGACGCGGTCCTTACGACTTACGCCGGCCTGTTGCTGCGAGACCTGCTCGACCATTTCGGCGGCGACGTGGAAAAAGCCATTGGCGCCTATAACGGCGGCGTCAAGACACCCAATCCGGCCTACGCCAACAGCGTGAAAAACGTTGCAGATTACGCGCGCCGCATCCTGGAACACGCAACAGCGCAGGACGACCCGAACGCCAAGGCAAAGAATTCGGACAAGTCTCAACCTGCCGAACCTTGCAAACCCGCCGCTTCCGGCGATGCACAGAACACAAATACAAGTAGCTGTGTATCTCCTGCGACCCAAAACACAAGCACTGACACCAATGCCGCGGCAAAACCAAAGCCGCCTTATCGCCGCAGCGACGATTAAAGCGGTGCGACTTTCGTTGCAGTTCTATTCACGAAGGGCTCAGTGATCGTGAGACATGCCCGCCATTTCGTGCGGGGCAGGTGCTTTGCGGCGGAGTGCGGTCATCTTTGCATCGTCGGTTGGCAGGAAATACCCAACCGCAATACCCATAGCACCATCGCGCAACAGCTTGCCGGTAGGATTGTCGTAAGTTGCTGAAGTTTTCAGAACGTCGCCGGCCGAAAACTTGAAGCCGCCTTCTTGAACAAACAATTTCACAGGCACAGACTCGAGACGGCCCTTTTCGTCCACTTTGGCGTCGAGTGTGGCCACCGTTTCTTTGCGCGAAACGTCCTGCAAGACAATCTGCCGGCCGTAGTCGTGCAGGTGTCCGCCAACTCCGAGAAGCACGCCGTCGTATTTCACGGTCACGGTTCCGGATTTTTCGCTTTTGCCGGCAGGCACGTCGTAACCAGAATTTCCGCAGGACTTCACGTCCATCCAGGCAGGATAAACACTTTTCCGTGCGGGTGCGGTTTCGGTTGCTTCCTGATACGGAATCACAACTTGCAGATAAACCTTGTCGTAGGAGGTGGCTGTCGGATTATAAACCATCGTTTCGATGCGGATTTTGTCGTCCTTCTGAACGTGATAGCCGTAGCCCGGCACTTCAGCCCAGTCGGTCATTTCGCTGCCCGCGCCAAAAATGTGCTCTTCTTTATTGGGGCAAAGAAAGTCCGCGCGATTCTCGTTCCAGAATGCGGTGTGATGCAGAAGGGTTCCGGGAACGGCGTTGCCTGACGCATCCACGAGTTTGGGATGATAAGCCAAGAGCCGGGCGTCGAATGGGGTTTGCCAGACGAGATCCGGGGGCTGGGGCATTTTCATGTGGTCGGTGTGCGCCGGAAGATTCATGGGGCCCACGCGAAGCGTGGCCGTGTGTGCGGCTGCGTCCATTTTCACATCGAGCGTTACACCCTTTGCAACCGCGTGATGCATTCCTTCCTGCATGAAACCACCCTGATGGTGGTGCTCCATGTCCATTGGCGGCGGGGCTGGCCTTTCCTGAGCACTGGCAATTCCTACGGCCGCTGAAACCATTCCCAGAAACGTGAACGAGACTTTCCAATTCAACATCGTCCTACTCCAAACCGTCCGTGCTCCTGCCTGAACGCATCTACATCTCCATAATAGCTAAGATGAACGCTTTGCGCCTTGGAGATGCTCGCGATTTGGCAACGTTTGGAATTCCCAGCAGAAAACGCTCTCAGTGAACAGCTCCGATGAAGACGCCGAACGGCGCAACCCTAAAATCGCTGAGACTCACGGCGTCTTCGTTGGTTTCCGGCGCACAGAGAAGAGGTTTCGCTGAACCGTCCTTGAGTGCAAATGGGGTGAGATCCAGTTTCACGGTGCGCCCTTCGGCGCCTAAGTTGAGCACAACGAGAACCGATTCGCCGGATCCGGGATTCTTGCGCAGAAAAGCAAGCACGTAGGGATCATCGCGGTCTAAAAAAACAAAGCTTCCATGGCGCATGTTTTGGAATGCTGGCTCGCTCTCCCGCAATTCCAACAGGCGTTTGTAGAAGGACAAGATGGAGTGAGGGTCCCTCGATTCGACAGCCACATTGGAGTCAGCGGCGGTGGGCGGAATCGGGAGCCACGTGTGGTCGGCCGTGCTGAACCCGGCATCGGTCGTTGTGTCCCACTGCATCGGAGTGCGTTCGCCGTCGCGGCCTTTTTCTTCCGGCCAGCCAATCTTCCCGATGGGATCCTGGACGTCTTCCTTGCGCGTGGGCGGCGTGGTCCTCATGCCGATTTCTTCGCCGTAATACATGAGCGGCGTCGCGCGTGGTGTAAGAAGCAGAGCCGCCATCAGCTTCGCAACCTGATCGTTGTGAACGCCGTCGCCATAGCGGTCCCACGTGCGCGCCTGATCGTGGTTGCTGAAGAAATAGTGGGGCTGTCCGTGGACTGGATTGTTCTCGACTTCGTCGAGTAGTTTGCGGAAATCCGGCGCCGAGAGTTTGTTCACGTCGGCAATCTGGAAATCCATGGGCAATTGCACTTCATCGTTTTTCGCGCCGTACATTTTTGTAAGTTCTTTGATGTTCGGCTCGTCCGCTTCGCTGATCAAAACGGGATTTCCCGGATACGCGTCCACGACGCGCCGCATTTCGCGCAGCACATCGTGAATTTCCGGCAAATTGTCCGTGTATTTGTGCTGAATGTTCGGATCGCCGTAGGCATTCTTGCCGGTAAGAATCGGATCGTCGTGAAGGGTCGGGTCTTCGAATAATCGCGAGACGGCGTCGAGCCGGAAACCGGCGACGCCGCGGTCGAGCCAGAAACGCATAGCGTCGTACATGGCCTTGCGCACTTCCGGATTGCGCCAATTCAGGTCCGGCTGCTCGACGTAAAAGTGATGGTAGTAGTACTGACCGGTCGTGGGATCGAATTGCCAGGCGGAATGGCCAAACCACGATTGCCAGTTGTTGGGGGGCTGGCCGGGACCTTTTCCGTCGCGCCAGATGTACCAATCGCGCTTCGGATTCCTGCGCGACGAGCGCGACTCCTTGAACCAGGAATGCTGGTCGGACGTGTGATTCGGAACGAAATCCATGATCACGCGGATGTTTCGCTTCTTTGCTTCGGCCATCATGCGGTCGAAATCCGCCATCGTGCCGTAGAGCGGATCGAGCGCGGTGTAATCCGCGACGTCGTAGCCGAAATCCACGAGAGGCGAAGGATACATCGGTGTAATCCAGATCGCGCCGATGCCTAGGTCGTGCAAATAGTCTAAGCGGGACGTGATACCGTTGATGTCACCGACTCCGTCGCCATTCGAATCCTGGAAGCTGCGCGGATAGATTTCGTAGAAGACGGCGTGCTTCCACCACGGGTCTTGCGACGCCTGCGCGGCTTGGCGCGCGTGCTTGGGCGTAGGAGTCTGCTGCGCGCGCGTCGAAATCGCAGAAACGCAAAGGCCGAGCGTAATTGCGAGAAATGAGAACTTAACGAACTTGAGCACGGCTTCTCTCCTGAATGTTTCTTGTTCAAAAGTTCCGGGCTACGGCTTCGCTTCTCCACGGTTCTGCAACTGCTCGGAAAGCTTGAGCTCGCGCTCGGCGTCCTCGGTCTTCCCCAAATCCCGGTACGCCAGTCCGAGCAAATGATGCGGAATGGGATTATTCGGATCCATCGCGAGCGCGCGCTGCAAAGCACGCACCGCTAGCGCCGACTCTCCCTTCTTCTCCAGCACCTTTCCCATCAGGATGTACGGGCCAGTGGGTGTGGCATCGAGCCAGATCGAGCGCTGCAACAGCTTTTCCGCGTCGTCGTATTTCTGCGCGCGAGAATAGGCGTCGGCCAGCTTGTAGTACACCGAGGCATCGCCCGGATTTAGCTCCAATTCCTTCTGAAACTGTTCGGTGGCTTCCGGGATGCGCGATTTGTAGAGATAAATCTCGCCTAACAATGAGTGAGCCAGTGGGAGTTTCGGATCCAGCTCGGCAGCTTTTTTGGCGTAGTCTTCCGCAGGCACAGCGAAGTCGAAGCGCAGCATCATGCGGGCGGTGAAAAGATAGCTGGCAGCCGAATCAGGCGGAACGGAGAACATTTTCGCAAACGCTTTCCGCGAGTTAGGAAAATCCTTGGTTTGCATGTAGCAAATGCCAAGAATGTACGAGGCATCGACGTTCGCGCTGGGATACCAGGTCTGAACTTTTTCGAGCGGCACGATGGCTTCCGCCGGCCGCCCGGCTAGGTAATACGACAGACCCAATAACTGGATGGCTTCGCTATCGCCGGGATTTTCGTCGAGAGCTTTCTTGAAGTTTGCGACGGCCTTCAGATAGTCACTCTTCTTGTAGTAGACGACCCCCAACTCATGGGCGAGTCCCTTCGCATCGGGCTGTTTGGCGGCTAACGCCTCCAGTTGCCCAATCGCTTCGTCGAATTTTCCCTGCTGCGCCAGCCGCCGCGCCTCGGCAAACGCTGCATCCGGCGAGATCGTTTGTTTTGGTTGCGGAGCCACGACCTGTTGCGTCGAGACTTCGTGACTAATCTGCTCAAGATTTTCTCGCGCTATCTTGTGATTGGGATCGATCTGCAGGGCGCGCTGAAAATGAAGCTTGGCTTCAGCAGGATGGCCCGCCTCGGCAAGGGCGCTACCCAAGTTGGTTTCTGCGTTCGCGTCGTCTGGATGAAGGCGCACGGCGGTCCGATAATGTTCAACCGCCTCGCTAAATTTTTCCTGAGAGGCTAGGGCATTTGCCAGGTTGTAGTGAGCGTCGAAATTGTCCGGGCGCGCCTTGATGGAGGCAGACAAATACGGAATCGCTTCAGCAAAGCGACCCGCGGCCATGAGAGAGGCGCCAAGCGCGTTGTTCGCGGTGGCATCCTGCGGACGAAGCCGCACGGCTTGTTTGAAGTGCTGCACCGCCTCCGGTTGCGCACTGCGTGCCATGAGCATAGCAGCAAGGTTGTAATGGGATTCGAAGTCGTCGGGATTCTTTTCCACATTATGCTGTGCCATGGCTTCCTGAAGGAGCCAGCGCGGATCCGAATTTGCATTGGGGGAGGTGTGTGGCAGGACCTGAAGCCACAAGTGGGCCATTTCGTCGCTAGAACGATTCCCCGCCACCACGTGTCGCGGTGGGTCGTTAGGATTAGCCACGTTGTCGCTGGAGTTGTCGTAGACATAGCGCATCGAGATCGTGGTGCCTTTTGGCAAGGCCACTGGATCTGCGTAACGATAGACAGCCTGCCAGTTCAAGTCCCATCGTGGAATATGAATGAGCGTTTTCACAGAACCGTCCGGCAGAGTTGCGAGAGCCCGCAAATCCTTGCCGAGACAATGCGCGTGCGGGTAAATCGCAAGGAGATCCACATCAACCGGAAGTGTGAATTTGTCTGTCACTACAAAATGCTTCTCGCCGGGAGGAATGTCGAGCTGGCGATCGTTTTCCAACTGCAGCAGCAGCGGAAAGCGTGTTGCAGGTTTGTCGGTGAAGTACAGGCCCAAGCTAGGCTGGATCTTTTCCGGCTTGCCCGAGGGTTGCAAATGGATGTTCAGCACCAAATCCGTGTCCTTGTCCAGGCGCAAGGCCATGCCATCCGGTTCCGGCCTCGGCACCGTGCCAGGTTTCCAGAAAAGAAAGTGACTGTCCGGATCAAACGCCTCAGATTCGATCTTAAGTTCCATTCCTGCGAAGCCCGCTCCGCGCTCTGACTCCTGGCGGCGCGCGGCTTCATTGCGGTCCACAAGAATGTTTGCGTGATGGACCACGCGCTTGTCCCCGGGATGGATTTCGATGGCCTTCAGCCAACGGGTGCGATCAACGGGCGTTCGAAAGATAAAATTCCAATACATGTCGGAGCCGCTTGCCGGAAGGGTGTATGGTTTTTCGGCTTCTACAATTCTGTCCGGCTGGCCAAGCTGCCAGCCAGGGACGAATTGCGGCGCACTTGGCAAATCATTGGGAGCGCCCTCAACTGAACCCTGGTCAACCCATTTTTGAATGAGCGCTATTTGACCGTCCGACAGGCGGAGTTCGTCGGCGAATTTCAACTCCTGAGGCTCCGGCAGCCAGGGCGGCATGTAACGCCTGGCCGTTACGGCCACGATCTGGCGGGCCCGCGCTTTCGCGTCTGCGTAGGTAAGCAGCGGAAACGGACCGGCCTCCCCGGGATGGTGGCAGATGGCGCACGAATGAAAGAGGATGGGAGCGATATCGAGATTGAATGTAACTTGCTCGGCCGCTGGCCTGCGGTGCGCAGGAACCCCTTCGTGTTTGGCAAAAGCTGCTGCCGCCGAGCTCAACCCGAGCAAGTACGTCACAATAGTTCGGCCCGAAGACTTCATTCGGGGTCCGCGATAAAGCATCCGACGCCGGGCGCGTCAGGTGGGGGTGTCTTGCCGCTGAAAGCCGCCTGGATGGCGTCATCCAATTCGTGCGTCGTAGCAGCCGGACGGGCGCGGCCGACATCTTCATACAAATTATCAATGCGGCCGTGATAGACCAACCGGTGATGAGCGTCGAAGACAGCCACCTCTGGAGTGACCTGGACTTGGGCCTGCTCGACGAGCGCGTGCTGCGGATCGCGCAGCGCGGGAAGTTTGTAGCCATATTCGGCCTCGTGCTGCCGAATCTTCTCTACGGAAGCGGTCTTGCCAAGATAGACGAGCCAAAAGCCTACTCTGTCCCCGTAATGTGAACTGATCTTCTGAATCAAAGGCACGTAGCGGTTGGAGACGGGGCAGTCCGTGCGCACGAACACCAGCACAATCGGTTTGCCCGAAGCTTCCTGATAAGGGTCGGCCGCGCTCCCATCGAGATGCAACGCTGTCTTCTGCGCGGCGCGCGAAAAAGGAAAAACTAAGAGGCATACCACTGCAATTAGCGCTGAGGTAGAGACATAAAGTCGCCTTGGGATAATTCTAGAAGCTGGCATCGGCGTACCTAGACCACTTGCTCCAGAATTTTACTGTCACACAAAGAAGCCTGTCCATTTCGCGAGTCGTTTCGATCATCTCGCCACGATCCAGAACAAAAACGGGGAGCCCGAGCTGGGCTCCCCGTCGGGGTGGTGGGGTGTCCTTCGTCCTTGTTAGAAAGAGAATCGCAGCCCAAACGTCAAGAGCCGCATCGAGGTGTTGTTCTCGATGTTGGTGATCCGTCCTGCGTCGCCACCGCAATCGATACAAGTATTGCCCTGCGTATAATTGAAGCCCATGACTGGGTGGTTAAAGATGTTGTTCGCATCCATGCGAAACTCCGCCCTGTACCGCTCGGTGATGCGGAAGTTCTTCGCAAGAGAGAGATTCGACGTAAACAAATGCGGCCCACGGAATGAATCCATTCCAATGTTTCCGAGTGTTCCGGCTGACGGGCGGGAGAATGCCCCTCCCGAGCCTCCGACACCCATCGTTGGAATCGGTGTGAACCAAGTCAGGAATCCGCCGGAATCCCTCTTTACTCCGAGAGGGAACGAGCCAGAAGCCCGATTGGGGCGGCAGACCCCGACATCCTCGTCTTGTGAACAGTTACTGTAGCTCGGGGTCCACGGCAACCCACCGCTCCAGTTCGTGATGCTGGTAAGTCTCCACCCGCCAATGACATAATCCGTCAGTGTGTTGGCATCGGCCATGTACTTCTTGCCCTTGCCGAACGGCAATTCATACAAAATGTTTGATACCCACACGTGATTGCGGTTTACGTTCATGGGGCCATAAGCGATCTTGGGGTCGACGCCGAAATAGTTGCCGTCATAGTATCTCGCTCGGGAAAACGTGTAATGCGAGACGAATTGAAGTCCCTGCGAGATTCTCTTCTCTACTTTGAACTGCAGGGCATTGTAGTTGCTGCTGGCATCCATGCCAAAGTAGTTGCCGAGGTCCGTCGAGCAACACATCAGTGTTGTGCCGGTCGCCGGATCTATAAACCCTGGATAACTGAATTTGTTGAAGAACGGACGCCGGGCGTCTGGAGCTATGACGCCATAGCCTACCATGCTTCTTTGATTTACGTTATACGTTGGCCCATTGCCGGCGAACCCGTGCGTCCCCTTGTTTCCCAGATACGCGACTTCCACAGTCATCGTGGAAGTTAACTGGTGCTCGACCGTGGCGTTCCACATATCCACCGCGGCCACCCGCTGCGTCGTAGGACGAATCCTCGGGTCCACGTTATTGAGAGGCCCGCGAAGGGGTATGGTACCGTCGGCGCTTGGAGATGGGAATGTTGCCGCCGGCGGTCCAGTCGCGGAGTCCATCTGATAGACAGGCACAACGTCATTTACGTTCAGCGGATTGAGGTCGTGTGCGTTGAGCGTCTGGTGAACAAGGACCGGCAGGTTTTGCGTTACGGCGTGGCCAAAGTTCGACCCGAACACTCCGATGTCGAAACTCCGTCCGTAGCCGATGCGTACCACAGTTTTTGGACGAAGCTGATACGCGATGCCGATGCGGGGCCCAAACCCACCCAGATAACTGTTGATGCCGCCATTGAGGCCGTACGGGCCAAAACCGCCCACGCGAATGACTCCCTGGGAAAGGTTGGCAAAACCACCGTTCCCCTTGGCGTTCACCGATTCCGGCGTATAGTCCTCCCAACGTATTCCGTAGGTGAACGTCAGCTTACTGGTCATACGGAAGTTGTCTTGAACATAAAGAAAGTAGCGATTCTGCCTCTCTGAGGCACTCTCACTTGCGCCCACAAAGCGATCAAAGAAGGAAACATCGCCCAGCAGGAAAGAAGCAAGATCCAACCCGCCGATCTGCCCCGTCGCTCCACCGGAAGATGTTTGCAGGTGATTGAAGGACAATTGGCCGGTTCGATTATTGTCGCTCGGGATGCGTAGGTTGTAGGCAAAACGCAAGTCCACACCTAACTTCATGGCGTGGTTCCCGCTGATCTTGGTCCAGTTATTCACGAACTGGTATTGATGTTCCTTCTCGATAAGCGGGCAGTTGCATCGAGATGGGTCTAGGCCGTCGCCAAAGTTGTTCAACGTCATGCCGTCAAATCTAAAATCAGGAAGTCCGCCGGTGTTTGGGTCACTCGTGTTCAGGCCGTTCAGGCCCAGAGCTTGGGCCGCAGCAACGTTTGCGTCCGGCTTGATCGAATGCGGGTTGTACTGGAACCAGCCAAACCGGAAATCCGTTAGCAAGGTGGTGCTGATCGCCTTGTCGAATCCAGCTGCCAGGCTGTGATTATGAATGTTGGAGCTACCGCTTAGTCCACCGATACCGCCCCCCAGACCACCCAAACCAATCCCCAACCCGGGTTGGCCGGTGATGCTGTAGAATGCTCTGGTATAACGGCCGAAGATGTGAAGATTCCCCGGCGCCTGATAGTCCCCGCGGGCATCAAAAGCGTTCCCATGAAAAGGGCCAGAGCCGGCCACGATAAAGTTATTGGTTATGCCGCCGGCCGTGGGTTGCGGGAAGCGCTTCAATAAGGCTACAGCGACCGGAGATAACCTTCCGACGGGTATCAAATTCCCACCAAACGTTGTTCGCCCTGCACCTGTGTTTGCGTTTCCCGTCGCAGGGTCATAAACCTGACCACCACCTGAAACGGCCCCAAGGTATTCGCTCAAATCGCAATTGCCGGTAGCTGCAGTGCAGGTGCTTAGCACTTTTGCCGTGGGAATCGTAATTGGTTGGCTGAAGCCGTTGGCTTGACGAGTCCCTTGGTAATCTCCGAAGTAGAATAGCTTGTTCTTGATGATCGCTCCGCCTACGGAACCGCCAAACTGGTTCCATTTGGACGATGGAAGCCTCGTTGGGCCAAAGGGGTTGCGCGCTTGCGTGGCATCGGAGTTTCGGAACCAGAAGGCACTGCCATGGATGTCGTTGGTCCCCGATTTGGTTGACGCTACCACCAACCCGGCGATGGACTTACCAAATTCAGCGTCATAATTCATCAGCGTAATCTTGGCTTCTTCCACCGAGTCCAGGTTGGGGTTGATGATAATGATACCTAGGATCGGGTCCTGGTTGTCGGTTCCATCCAACTCGTAACCCGTGCCGCTGAAGTGCTGGCCCTGAACAAAAGTTTGCTGCGAGCCCTGCGGGTTCTCCGTAGCCGCGTGGCTCCAGCCAATTTGTTGCGTCCCGGGAGCGGAGAGCAGCAGCGACTGGAAATTGCGGTTGACCAAAGGGAGCTTTTCGACGTAATCGGAACTAAAATCGAGGGAAACGTCAGCGCGGTCGGTCTTGAGTTGAGGAACCTCGCCGGTGACCTCCACTGATTGGGTCACGGCACCCACCTGTAGTTGCCCGTCGACGCGGACTGTCGTGTCTACTTGCACCCCGACACTCGCAACATCAAAAGACTTGAACCCAGTCGCTTCGATCTTGACCTTATAAGTGTCCGGAATCAGGTGAATCACTGAGAAGTTACCACTATCATTCGTGGTCGTCTCCTCAGTCGTGTTCTTGGTGATCGAAGTTACCGTCACCTTGGCACCTGCGACTGCATTGCCTTGTGGGTCGGTCACCGTGCCGATAATACTTCCGTATACCGCCTGACCCGAAGCGGTGCTGGTGCACAGCAAAAATGCCAAACAGCAAACTAGAACCAACCCCAAACTAACTTGCCTTCTCATTACACCCCTCCTGAACACTCGCATTCTCTTGAGATTTTCTCGACTGAATGCAATTGCCTGCCTCAAAGCTGCTGATTCACTGCATACACCCGGTTTGCTGCGCACTGCAAAAAATGACCAACACCCCGGCTGTGACACACACGCCCAAAGCTTTCAAAATGAAAATGGTTTAAACGGCAACCTGTCGAACCGATGCGTTCGCAGTGAATCGCCCCCAAACTCCTCGACCGCGCCAATAACGTTCGCCGCGCCCTGCACCGCGACTGGGAGTGCATCCTCGCTGCAACAGAAAACACTTTCCCGTGCACCCAAAACTGGGCCGACGAACAATTGTGATGGCTTCTATCAGTTTTTTGCGTAACCGGTATAGTCTCTAGAGGTCTGATACGGTTACCTCGGCCAAGTTATGGCCCTTCAATACGCTACGACCGTTGTTACTCATGTAGTGTTACAATGTCGGGAGTCAGGGTGGTGACGGAAGTGACCGACAAGGCTCATTACCGGGGACAAATCGACAAACTTCTTAGCAGCCATGCGTTGCATGGTTCGGAGTCTTTGTGCAAGCTGCTGCGCTATTTGGCGGACCATGCCTTGGAGCACCCTGGGGCGGCACCCAAGGAGTATCAAATTGCGACGGAGGTCTTTGGGCGTCCGAGCAATTTTGATCCGCACCTGGACTCCACCGTTCGCGTCCAAGCCGGACGGCTTCGCGGCAAGCTGGCCGAGTATTACGCAACAGAAGGCGCCGAGGATTCCGTCCTCGTTGATTTCCCAAGGGGAACCTACGCCCTGGCTTTTCACGAGCGTCCAGTAGGGACGGGGCGAAACCATGGCAGCGGAATCCACGAACCGCCTTCCGAAGCAGGGCGAACATCGCCGAAATGGCTGGCTGCGGTTATTCTTTTGTCGGTAATCCTCTCGGCCGTGGTTGCCGTTGCGATGGACCGCTTCCTCAACCGCCGCACGGCCGAAGCGCGGTTGACCAGCGAAGGCTCCGATCTGCCTGAGTCCTTTCATACTTTTTGGCGAGGATTTCTCACTGGGCCTCAAGAGCCATGGGTTATCTTCAGCAATGCGGCTTTTGTCGGGCGGCCGTACCTCGGGATGCGCTATTACAACCGTTCCAAGGATTCCGGGGCGGCGATTCTGGATCACTACACTGGGGTGGGAGAAGTTCTGGCCGTTCACGCCCTCGATAATGTCTTCCAAAAACTCCGCCAGCAAATTCGTGTCAAACGTGGCAGCTTGTTTTCACTGGACGATGCCAAGAACAACGATCTCATCTTTATAGGCTCGCCTTCGGAAAACCTAACCCTTTTGGAGTTGCCGAACACACGACAGTTCGTCTTCAAACAGATCACTTCCGGGCCGCGCATGGGCACCATGGAGATTATCAATTCCCATCCGGAATCTGGCGAACCGAAGGAGTTTTTTCCAACTCTGCCCGATCAGACTCTGACGGAAGATTATTCGATTATCGCGCTAAAGCGAGGACTAAACCCGACACATTCGGTGCTGATTCTGGCCGGGGCAACTACGATTGGCACGCAAGCCGCCGTCGAGTATGTTTGCCAGCAAAATTCTTTGGAAGAATTGCTGCTTCGTCTCTCCGTTTCGAATTCAGGCGAGCTCAAACCGTTCGAAGCGGTGATTCGTGTGAAAGTGGCCCGCGGCGTGCCCGTCGAGTCGGAGCTTGTCGCGTTGCGGAAAGAGCCAGCTTAAAGCTTAGTTTGAATTGGAAACTGAGTTCAACGCGGCGGCTTCCATCTTGGATCGAGTTCAGCCGCTGTCTTGAATTCCTTCGCCGCGCCTTCTTTGTCGCCTTTCCTTTGTAAGGCCAAACCCAGCTGATAATGAGCGGGAGCGTATCCCGGCACTGATTCAATGGCGCTGCGAAATTGAGAAATCGCGCCGTCAATATCTCCTGCATGGAACAGGCGCTTTCCCGAATTCGTGGCAAAGAGCGCCGCTTGCTCGCTGGTCTTGCGCTTTGCAATCTCCGCTCCCGCGCGGCCTTCCGCCGCCGCGCCTTCGTTGTCGCCGAGTTGCCGCAGCACCGCCGCAAGCGTTGTGTGCGCGCCCGCGAACTCCGGCTGCAGCCGAATCGCTTCGCGCAGAGCTTTTGCAGCCTCGGGCAAATCACCTTTTTGCTTCAACACGGTGCCCAACGTGTAGTACGCCTCCGCGTAATCCGGCTTGGCATGAATTGCTGCGGTCAGTTCTTCGGCGGCTGCCGGAAAGTCGCCTTGCTGCCACAGAGTCACGCCGAGTGTGTAGTGTGCGTCGGCCTGCCGAGTATCCAGCTCCGCGGCTTTACGAAACTCTACGATGGCTTCCGGCAGTCTGTCTTTTAGTTTAAGCGCCAATCCAAGGTCATAGTGCAGCGTAGCGTCTTGCGGGGATAGTTTCAGGGCCTGCTGAAAGCTGGCCATTGCGGAATCGAAGTCCGCCACTTGTAAATACGCGGCTCCGAGATTCCCGATATACGCGCCGTCTTGCGGCTGCAGGCGAATTGCTGCCTGGAATTCGGTGACCGCGCCTTGGGCATCTCCGCTCTGCAAGAACGCCAGCCCCAAATTGTTGTGAATGTCCGCATTGTCCGGCTGTGATTTCAATGCCTGGCGAAAGGCGGCCACGGCTTGCTCGACGTCACCATGGTGCTGCAACAGCAAGCCCAGACTGTTTTGCGCATCCGGATAATTCGGATCCAGTTTCACGCACGCTTGCAATTCGTCGATCGCTGCAGGGGTCTTGTCTTGCGACTTCAAGACTTGCCCGTAGTAGTAGCGGGCGCCCGCATCGGAAGGATTCAGTTCCGCCGCGGCGTGCAGATGTTCCGCAGCCTGTTCGAGGGAGCGTCCCTGATATTGCAGAACGCCGAGATGCAAATGAGCCTTTGCGAAATTGGGTTGCAACCGAAGAGCCTCGGAGAACTCCGCTTCCGCGTTTTGAGTATCCGACTTCTGTGCGAGCACGGTTCCAAGGTCGTCGTGCAACTCCGCCCGCTGCGGCTCGAGTTCGATCCCACGGCGGAATTCGGCGATTGCGCCATCGAAGTCTTTGGAAGAATCAAGCACGCGCCCCAGTGTGCGATGCGTCTCCGAATCGCCGGGAGCCAGTCGCGTGGCGCCCCGCGATTCGCGGAGCGCCCCAGCCAAATCTCCTTTGCGGAGGAGCGCGTTCGCGAAGTTCACATGTGCCTGCACAAAATCCGGCTTCAGGCGCAACGCCTCTTGAAACTGGCAGATGGCAGGATCGACTTCATTGCTTACGAGCAATACCCAGCCCAGCGAGTTGTGTCCTTCGGGGCTTTGCGGCGCGAGACGAACAACCTTTTCGAAGGCGGCGTGCGCGGAATCCAAATCGCCCTTCTGCAGAGCGGCCATGCCTTGTTTGTAAATCGTGGTTGCTTTGGATGCGGGCTCCGCGCCGGAGGCTGAGCTGGCCGCTTGCCCTCTGCACGTCCTCAAGGTAGCGAACGAACACAAGAGAAAAAGCGCGCAGCATGGCACCGAACGCGCGCGGCGGCAGACCCAAGTCGATTTAAAGTGCAAGACGCCCATTGTCTCAGCAACAAAAATCCTAGCATGATTGCGGCGTGCGATTGTGCTTGCGCACAAATGGCATCGGCCTTCCTCAGGTTGACCCTTGTCCACCGCCAACTTACTATTCTTAAGGCTTAATGAATCTCCATGGCTCTCTCCGGCTGCTTCTTCTCTTGGGACTTTGCGCCTGCCCCTCTCTTCAATTCGGCATCTCTGCGCCGCAAAGTTCGGTGCAGGGCCAGGCCAAGACTCCCGCGCCAATCGTGCACTTTACAGACATGGCCGCAAAGGCAGGGCTCACCGCGCCAGTCGTTTTCGGAGGAGAAACCACCAAAAAATACATCATCGAAACCACGGGCACGGGCGTCGCCATTTTTGATTACGACAACGATGGCTGGCCGGACATTTTCATCGTGAACGGCACGAAACTCGAAGGCTTTCCCAACGCCAAAGCGCCAACGAGCCATCTCTATCACAACAATCACGACGGCACCTTCACCGACGTTACGGAGAAGGCCGGCCTGACGCATACAGGCTGGGGCCAGGGCGTGTGCGTCGGCGATGACGATAACGACGGACTCGAAGATCTCTACGTCACTTACTACGGGAAAAATGTGCTGTACCACAACAACGGAAACGGCACCTTTACCGACGTTAGCGAAAAAGCGGGGGTAGCCGGAAACGGCAAGGCCTGGGGCACGGGGTGCGCGTTTGTGGATTACGACCGCGACGGCAAACTCGATTTAATGGTTGCGAACTACGTCGACTACGACTCCGCCACCGCGTTCGCGCCCGGTGAGAAGGCTTCCTGCATGTGGAAGGGCGTGCCGGTGATGTGCGGGCCGCGTGGATTGCCTTGGGGTAAAAACATTCTGTATCACAACCGCGGCGACGGCACTTTCGAGGACGTGACTAAGAAAGCGAAAATCGACCAGACCAACGGCCACTACGCCTTCAGCGTGTCCACGCTCGACTACGACGACGACGGCTGGCCGGACATTTTTGTTGCGTGCGACAGCACCGCCAGCATTCTTTACCACAACAATCGCGACGGAACGTTCACTGACATTGCCGTCATTTCCGGTGCTGCTTTCAACGACGACGGGCGCGAGCAAGCGGGCATGGGCTCGACGGTCGGCGATTACGATGGCGACGGCCGGCCCGATATTTTCAAAACCAATTTTTCCGACGACACCTCCACGCTCTTACACAACAACGGCGACGGCACGTTTGACGACAAAACGTTCCCTGCCGGCTTTGGCCTAAACACGCAATATCTGGGCTGGGGAACGATGTTCCTCGACGTGGACAACGATGGCTGGCCCGATCTTTTGCTCGTCAACGGCCATGTTTATCCCGAAGTGGACAGCCAGCACCTCGGAAGCAGCTTTCTCGAGCCCAAAATTATTTATCACAACAACGGCAACGGAACGTTTACGGATATTTCCGCCGGCGCAGGCCCCGCGATCACGGCGGCGAGTTCCGCGCGCGGGCTGGCGGTCGGGGACCTTTGGAACGACGGGCGCATGTCGGCAGTGATCAGCAACATGAGCGCCGCGCCGATGCTGTTGGTGAATGATTTGCGCAATGGGAATCATTGGATCGCGTTTCGTACCGTTGGTGTGTTTAAGAAGGAGGTAAAGGAGGTTAAAGAAATGAAGGAAGCCAAGGACAAGGCGAACGACGATGCGTCCGATACTTCCTTCGCTTCCAACCGCGATGGCATCGGCGCCAAGATTACCGTTAAGGTGGGGAACCGATTGCTGGTGGACGAAGTCCGCAGCGGCTCGAGTTATGACTCGAATAACGACATGCGCGTGCATTTTGGACTCGGTGCAGCCTCTAAGATCGAGTGGGTGCAGGTTCGCTGGCCCAGCGGATTGCTGGAACGCTTTGAGAATTTATCTGTCGATGGGCTTCATACCCTGCGCGAGGGTTCCGGCACTCCGGCAGATCCTCCCGCGCGCAAGCCCTAGAACTGGAAGCGGGAGCGCGTGCTCGGTCTTATTTTGCCTCCGCGGACGCGACTCCGACACATTTGTCCGCGCCGCCGTAATAAAACAGCCACCGGTCCTTCATTCGAACCATACCTTCCACAAATACAACGTCGGGAACTTGGCCTACTTTTTCCCATTCTTTTTCTGGCGAGAAAATTGGGGCATTGGAGCGGTAGAGAACCTTTCGCGGGTCGTGCGCGTCGAAGACGGCAACGCCGGTTCGGTAAACAAGGTTGTCGTCGGCGCCGTTGTAGATGAGGACGATTCCGCTTGAAGTAAAAATCGGCGGCGGGCCTGGCTCGACCACGCGCGAATCAAACTCTGCCGGACGCTTTGGCAGCACCGGCGTTTCTGTCGCTTCGGTCCAATGAATCAAGTCTGTGGAGTAAGAGAGCCCCATCTGGTCGGTTTTGTCGGCGGCGGTACCGAGCCAATACACCCAGTACTTGGCGTCGATTTTTTCGGGGACAATGGCGCCGGATTTCGTCCAGCCTTTGTTCCAGTTTCCTTTGTAAGCGGGGAGAATCACGCCTTTGCGTTCCCAGTGAATCAAGTCGCGCGATGTAGCGAGGCAAAGCTGCGCGTCTTTTTTGTTGTAGCCGGTGTAGGTGAGGTAGTACGTGTCGCCAAATTTCTGCAGACGCGGATCTTCGACCCCGCCGTCCCTTTCGTAACCGGCTTCGGGAGCAAGAACCGGTTCCGGCCGCCGCGTGAAGTGAATGCCATCTTTGCTCTCGGCATACCCGAGACGCGAAGTTCCCGCTGTGTCTTGCGCGCGATAAAGCATCACGATTTTGCCGTTCTGAAGAACCACCGCGGGGTTGAACGTGCCCGCGGATTCCCAGGTTGCGCCTTGTGGCGAAAGAATGGGCGTCTCAGAGGCGCGGGTCCAGGCACCGAATGGGAGATTAACGCTTTGCCCGGCCAGCACAACCGCCGTAGCGAGCGAAAGGGCAACAGGAAGTGCGAGAGTTGTCGGAGTTTTGGAGCCAATCACACCGAAAGTCTAGCACTTATCTGTTTTGACACTCGGTCGTTCCGGAAAAGGCAAAGTTCATTCCGACCGAAGCGCAATGATGGGGTCGACTTTCGTGGCACGGTGCGCCGGAACATAGCATGCCGCCACACCAACAGCCGCCAGGACCAAGGCAATGAACAGGTACGTCAACGGGTCACCGGGGCGCACGCCGAAGAGCATCCCTGAAAGCAGTGGTGTTAGGGCCGCCGCCAAAGCGAGCCCGGCCATAACGCCTACAAGAACCGGAGTTCCGCTCTGTCGCAGCACCATCTTCCCGACGTCAGTTGAATCTGCGCCGACGGCGATGCGAATCGCGATTTCCCGTTTCCGCTCCGACACGGAATACGAAGTAACACCGTAGATGCCAATGCACGCCAGGAAAAGCGCCAGCACGCCGAGCGCTCCCGCAAGCACGGTGACGAATCGCGTCTGCGCGCGAGCCTTTTCGACGTAGTCCATCTGCGGTTGCAGGTTGGAAAGCGGCATTTCCTTGTCGAGCTTTTTCACGCCTTGCTGCACGAAGGCGGCAAACGTCTGCATGGGCTCCGTGGTTCGAACCACGATGGAATACACCGGCCGAGGCGCCAGCGGCACCGGCAAGTAGATTTGTCCGCGCCCTTTCGTTGTCAGGGAATGCGCCTGAAGATGCTTCACCATTCCAACCACGACGACGGATTCGCGTTCGAATTGGAAGGGGCCCTTTGGCGAATCCTCCACGCTCAGTTTCTTGCCGATAGCGTCTTGCCCCGGCCAAAGTTGCTCCGCTACAAGGTCGTCCAGAATGGCCACATGCGTGTGCGCGGTGTCGTCGGTATCTTCAAATTCCCGACCAGCCAGCAGCGTCGCGCCAATACTGCGAAAGTATCCCGGGAGCGTGGAGCGATGGTCGGCCATCACGGTATTCTGCTGCTCGACGGGAGCACCGTCCGCCCAATAGTAGCTGTACCAGTTACCCTTCCCTTCATCGAGCGGCAGATGCGAAATGCCGCTGACCGATTCCGTGCCGGGCATGGCAGCAAGATTTGTCCGCAATTCCTTAAGGAAGTTCGTTATCGACTCAACGGTCCTATAGCGCGTCCACGGAAATGAAAGTTGAAACGTCAGGACGTTCTCCGCTCGAAAGCCTGGATCCACGCGCAACACGCTTGCTAACGTTCGAATCATCAGGCCCGTGCCGACTAAAACGATGCAGCCCAGGGCCACTTCACTCACAATCAGGACCTGCCGGAACCAGGGTCTCGCTGTCGCTGTCGTTTGTCCGCTTTCCTTTAGGGCTTCCGTCAAATCCACGCGCGAGACCAACAGCGCGGGCGCCAAACCGAACAAAACGCCTGTCAAGATCGAAAGTCCGAGCGTGAAAGCCAGAACCCAGACGTCAAGCCTTACCTCGACCAGTCGCGAGATTCCCTCCGGCTGCAGGGAAAGAATCCATTTCAGGGCCGCCCATCCAATCCCGAGCGCCACGGCTCCTCCGAGGCACGAGAGGAGCAGACTTTCCGTCAAAAGCTGGCGCACGATCCGCCACCGCTCCGCGCCCATCGCCGTGCGCAGAGCTGTTTCGTGCTTTCTGCCTCCCGAACGCGACAGCAGCAAATTGGCGACGTTCGCGCAAGTCACCAACAACACCAATCCCACTGCCGCAAAGAGCGAAAGCAGTGCAGGCCGCACCAACCGCACGTCGTCATCCTGAAGAGAAGCGACGGTCAAGTGCAGTGACTGGTCGGCGTATTCTTTTGCCTCGCCGCGAAGCTGCGTGGCAATCAATTCTCCTTCGCTTTGCGCCTGTGCAACCGTCACACCATTGCGCAGCCTGCCAACCATTCTTAGGAAGCCAGTGGAGCGGTCTCTTTTCTCCAGATCGTCCAAGAATGTGATGAACACCTGCACATCGGCCATCACGCCGCTGCCGTCGGGAAACATTAGCTTGAAATCTCGCGGAAGAACGCCAACCACCGTGAACTCATTTCCGTTTAGCCGCGCCGTTTGCCCGATGATCCCCGGATTCGCGCCGAACTGCCGCCGCCACAGCCCATCTGTGAGAATCATGAACGGAGCCGCGCCGCGGCGGTCCTCACCCGGCGCAAAGAAACGTCCCAGTTGAGGTTTTTCCGCGAGCAACGGCAGAAAGTTTGCGGTCGTGAAGGCCAACCGCACCTGCTCCGGTTCGCCAGTTCCCGTGATGGTACCGCTCGTCGGCCATATGCCCCCAATTTCCTCGAAGGCCTGACAACGCTTCCGCAGCTCGATCAGCTCCGGCCCCGACGCGGGCCCACGCATTTCCTTGCCCCACTGCGACCAGATGAGGGCCAGCCGGTTCGCGTTTGGATAAGGAAGGGGCTGCAACAGGACTGCATTCACCACGCTGAAGATGGCCGTGTTTGCGCCGATGCCGAGCGCCAGCGTCAGTATCGCGACGGCCGTAAAGCCGGGAGAGCGGCGCAGCATCCGCGCGCCAAATCGAATGTCGGTCCACACCGTCTCCAGCCAGAAGCCGCCGCGCTCTTCGCGGCATTGTTCCTTGAATTTCTCGTGAGCGCCGAATTCGATGCGCGCCCGCCGGTTCGCTTCCATGGGCGTAAGGCCCAAGCGCTCTAAATCTTCCACGCGCTTCTGCACGTGCGCGCGAAGTTCTTCCTCCGTATCATTTTCCACGTGTGTGCGATGAAACAGAGAAGCGACCACTGAGCGAAGCAGAGAAAGAAATCTCATGTTTCCTCCTCGTGAGCCCCAGGATTCCTATTCATGGCGCAGCGCGACCATTGGATCGACACGCGTCGCCCGGCGCGCCGGAAAGTAGCACGCCAAAAGCGCAACCAAGATGAGAAGCGCATCAACACCCGCAAGGGTTATGGGATCGTGCGCGGTCACGCCAAACAGCAGGCTCGTCATCAAGCGGGTCAAGCCGAGAGCCGCGGCCATCCCGATCAACACTCCGACAAGGGTCATCTTGGCGGCCTGCCCCAGCACCATCTGCATCACGCGCCCCTGTTGCGCCCCAAGCGCCAAACGAATTCCAATTTCGCGTTGACGCTGCGACACGGTATAAGAAATCACGCCATAGATTCCGATGAGGCCCAGCAGCAGCGCCATCGCGCTGGCAATGGCGAGCATCACCAGGGTGAACGAAGTTCTCACCAGGGACTTGTCATAAACCTGCTGCATGGTTCGAACGGAAGCCAGCGGCAAATTTGCATTCGCCGACCAAACCGCACGCCGCACCTCGTCGAGAAAAGCTTGTGTCCCAGCACGTTCGCTTCGGATCACGAAGGTCACCACTCGGATCGGCTGCGCCGGGCCCCTCCCTAAGAGATTTTCCACCATTGGCGGCCAGTACACGGTCTCCGGCGCCTTCTCCTGTACGCCCTTCTCCGGTACATCCTGAATTACGCCAACCACCTCGCGCCACGGCAGGCCCAGGTCTTCGGTCAGCCGCTTTCCAATCGCGTTTGCGGGCGTACTCCACTCTTGACGAGCCAGGTTCTCCGAAATCATCACCACAGGCCTGAGGCCGTAGACGTCGTTCCAAGTCAGATCGCGGCCGGCAATGAGTCGAGTGCCCGCAGTTGCCAAGAATCCAGGGGCAACTTGCTTGTAGAGATAGAGCGGCGGAATATCTCCTTTGTGGTAGGTTTTGCCCTCGACAAAAATGGTGTCCCAGCCCGAGCCGAATCCCTCCATGGGCATCTGGTTGGCGAACGCCGCTGACTTCACACCGGGAATTGCCGCGAGCTGGTCGAGAATTTCGTTTTGCGCTCGCATGACCTTCTGCGTTTCAGGAATGAGCGAATTGGGAATACCGATTCGCATGAGTTGCAGGTGCCGCGCGTCTGTAAGTCCGGGATCAACCGTTCGCAACGCTTGGAACGTTCGAATCATTAAGCCCGCGCTGACGAGGAGCACGAGTGCCATCGCCACCTGTCCCACAACCAGAAGATGGCGCGCCCGGAGCCGCTCTCGGCTCACGCTGACGGTGCGCCCAGGGCTCTGCAGCTTGACGGAACTCCGCTGTCCCGCGTATTTCAGCGCAGGGATCAACCCGAAGAGCAACCCCGAAAGGACCGAAAGTGCGAACGTGAAGCTGAGCGTGCGCGCATCGATGGAAATCTCGCTCAACCGCGGCAGGTTCGCCGGACCGGCGGCCACTAAGAACCGCACGCCGGCACATCCCAAGCCGACTCCCAGGACACCACCGAGAAGCCCCAGTGCCACGCTTTCGACGAGCAGTCCACACACGATGCGCCACCAGCCGGCGCCCAGGGCCGCACGAACAGCCAGCTCTTGCCGCCGCGCTTCGACGCGAACCAGCATCAGATTCGCGACGTTCAAGCAAGCAATCAGCATTACCACGCCAATCGTGCCCATAACGATCCAGAGCAATTCGCTCACGTTGCCAATCACTTCCTGCTTCAGAGGACGAAGCATCGGCGTGATTCTCCACTTCTCATAAATGTGCGGATCGAGTCCTGGTCCGTTCGACCACGTATCCATCCAAATCGGCAGCATTCGCGCGACGTCCGCATTCGCTTGCGCGATGGTGGTTCCCGTTTTCAGCCGCGCGATCCCCCGAAACCCGAATCCCGCCAGGATCAGTTTGCCGCGATCGAACTGCAGCGTTTCGATCAACTCAAAGTCAGTATCAACGAATCTAAATTCTCTCGGCATGACGCCGACAATTTCCGAGGTCTGCGAATCAATCATCATTTTCCGGCCAATGACGCCACGGTCTCCGCCGAAGCGGGTCTGCCAGTAGCCGTAGCTGAGCAGCACTCGTTGCGGCCCGCGCGGCGTCTGGTCCGCTGCCGTAAGCCATCTTCCAAGCTGTGGCGCCACGCCTAGCGATTGAAGGACTCCGTCGCTCACCACGACGGCGCGCACTTGTTCCGGCTCCGCGACGCCGGTGACGTTAGAAATGTCCGTCGTCCACACTCCCAGCGATTGAAATCCGCGGTTGTTCTCGGCATACGTGAAGTACATGGAAGGCGAGAGCAGCAGGCCGTTCTCGAAATTCGTCAGTCCGGCAGCGCCTGGAGCAATTTGGTGCAAAAACACCAGTTCGTCCGAATGGGGATAATTCAGAGGCTTCAGCAGCACGCTGTTCACTACGCTGAATACGGCCGCGTTGGCTCCAATCCCGATTGCAATCGTCAACAACGCGACGGCCGTGAACCCGGGATTCTTGCGCAGCATTCGCAAACCAAAGCGCAAGTCCTGGAACAGCGTGCGCAGGAACTGAGTGCCTGTGGCTTCGCGACATTCTTCTTTGAATTTCTCGTGCGCGCCGAATTCGATGCGTGCCCGCCGCTCCGCGTCCGCGCGCGTCAAGCCGGAGCGCTCCAAATCGTCTGCGCGATTCTGCACGTGCGCCCGCAGCTCTTCGTCTGTATCTTTTTCGACGCTCGAGCGACGAAACAGCGCGGAGACAACAGACCGAAGCGATGCAAGATGCCTCATGTTTCCTCCGCGTGAGCCCTGAGATTCCTATTCATACCGCAGCGCCACCATCGGATCGACCCGCATGGCCCTCCGAGCGGGCAAGTACGCAGCCAGAAACGCAGCAACGGACAGAAGACCGATCGCGGCGACCATCGTTATGGGGTCGTGCCCTGTCAGACCGAAGAGCATCTTCTGGAGGAATTGGACGATAAACAATGAAGCGAACGCGCCTGCCGTCAGCCCTCCTCCTAGAACAACAGCTACATCCTTCATCACCAGACTCAGAATGGAAGCAGGCTTGGCGCCGAGCGCCATTCGCACACCGAATTCTGAGCGTCGCATGGTTACGAGATAACTAAGCGCCCCGTAAAGACCGATCATCGCCAGAAGCAAGGCGAGGCCGCCGAAAAAAGTCGAGAGCGTGGCAAGAAGACGATCCTGGACAAGGGAGTCGTCTACCTGTGCGGCCAAGGAGTGAAAATCCAAAGAAATCCCTTTATTCATCTGAAGCACAACATCCTGAACCGAGGAGATCAAAGCGGAGGGAGATCTCTCCGCGCGGAGTTCAAAATTCTCGGCGTCAGTGGCTTCCGGAATCTGGGAGGCCGGGAAAAACGCCTGGGAGTAGCTTTCCTCGCGCAGGGATTCATACGTAGAGTTTCGAACAACACCGACGATCTGAATGGCAGGGCCTCTCTTGTTCGGGCTGTCGTCTATTCGTATGTATTGGCCTAGGGCTGATGAGCGAGGAAAGAATCTTCGGGCGAGGGTTTGATTGACAATAACTACGCGTGCGGAGCCCCCAGTATCCCCACCATTGAAGTTGCGTCCTTCCAGAAGCGGCGTGCGTAAAACAGGAAAGTAACCCGAAGAAATAAAATTGAAAAAGACAAGGGCATCCTCCCCTTTTGGGGCGTCCGGCGAATCCGCCTGCACGTGCTGATTCCACTCGAAATTGCTTACTGGCGTGCGAACCGATCTGCCCACGGCCACTACCCCAGGAATTGAGCCTAGGCTGATCTCAATTTCGTCGAAGACTGTGTTCTGCTGGGCCGGTGGGATCTCTGCGGATTTTAGGTTGGCGTTCACCAGAAGGACGTCCCGCCGGTCAAATCCGAGGTCCAGCGTAACCAGCTTGAAGAAGCTGTGCAGGAACAACCCCGAGGTAACCAGCAATACCAGGGAAAGAGCCACCTGAGATGCAACGATCCATTTACCAGGGCGAAGCCGCCCGCGACGTTCGCTTCCCTCGCTTTGGCTGCCGCCTTTCATCGCCGAGGTTAACGAAACGCGCGTGGAGCGAAGAGCGGGTAAAGTGCCGAAGAGCAAGCCCGTCAATACGGCAACGGCGGCGGTAAAGCTGAGGATTCGCCAATTAAGTGATAGATCCAGAAAAATCTTATTGTTTGCGGTAGAAATGTAGCGCACAAGTAGCGCAGTCCCCCAGCGCGCGAAGAGGACGCCCAGCAGTGCCCCGGCCGAGGAAAGCAGCAGGCATTCGGTAAGGAGCTGTCGGATCAGGCGCCAGCGGGAAGCGCCCAGTGCTTTGCGCACTGCGAGCTCCTTTTGGCGAGCAGCGGACCGCGCAACCATGAGGCTGGCGATATTCGCGCATGCAATCAGCAACACAAGCCCAACGACAGACATCAGGATGTAGAGCGGCTGCGAGAATTGCCGGCGCATGTAGGAAGTTCCGGTGGCAGCCGGGACGGCAACTAAAGTGCGCTTTCGGAACCGTTGTTGGCCGTTGATATCCCAGTCCTGCGGCACGGCTGCGGCAAACACCTGTGGAGCGAGAACGGCCAGCCGTGCCTTCGCTTGTTCCGTGGAGAGGCCGGGCTTGATGCGCCCCATAATGTTGAGCCACCACCATGAGCGGTGGTCTAGCCTGGATTCTTTTCCATCGAAAAAGCTGGAGGCACACACCGGTACGGCAACATCGAATTTGCTTCCCCCGTCTACACCGTAAAAGCCGGACGCGCTGACTCCGATGATCTGAAACGTGTGATTGTTTAAGGGCAAAGTGCTTCCGATGGCGCTCTGTTCTCCGCCGAAATGCTCTTGCCAAAAGCCATAGCTCAGGACGGCCGTGGCTGGGCAACCACGCTGATCATCCGAATCGGAGAAAAGTCGGCCTGCCGCGGCACGAATGCCTAGCGTATTAAAAAAGCCTCCGCTCGTGTAGACTCCGTTGACATAGCGAACTGCGCCACCTTGGGCAAGATTAAACTGAGAGTCGCTCCAAGCGAACGTGCCGGCAAAAGGGTCTTGATGGTCGCGTACTTGTTCCCAGAGAGGATTTGTGAAGCTGCTAGTGGCCGATCCGGGGCGTGAAGGGTCGCTTCTAAGTATCTGGACTAACTCCTCGGGCTGGCGCACGGGCAGAAGCCGCAGCATTACCGTATCAATCAAGCTAAAGATGGCGGTGTTGGCTCCGATGCCGAGGCCTAGGGAAAGTAAGGCCACAGCGGTAATTAGAGGAGTGCGGCCGAGAATACGCACTGCATAACGACTGTCCTGAAGAAGGACTTGGATAATGTTTCCACCGCGAGCTTCGCGGCATTCCTCTTTGAATTTCTCGTGCGTGCCGAATTCGATCCGCGCCCGCCGTTCTGCTTCCGGACGCGTGAGCCCCCGGCGCTCCAAATCGTCGGCGCGATTCTGAACATGTGACCGCAGTTCTTCCTCTGTATCTTTTTCCATACGCGAGCGGTGAAACAGGTTCGAAACGACGGAACGAAGCGAAGACTGAAGGCTCATATCTCCTCCGGTTGCGTGTTCAGCGCAGAGGCGATCGCGGTGGCGAGGCGGTTCCAGCCATCGGCTTGCTGCCGCAGGCGTTTGCGGCCAGCGGAAGTCAGCTCATAGAACTTCGCGCGGCGGTTGTTGTCGGAAGTGCCCCAGCTTGCCTTGAGAAGACCCTGCCGGACCAGCCGGAACAATGCAGGGTAGAGCGCGCCTTGCTCAATCAGCAGCGCACCCTGGGAGATTTGCTCGATGCGCAATAGCACGCCGTAGCCGTGGAGCGGGCCAAGCGACACGGCCTTCAAAATCAATAGGTCCAGCGTTCCCGGAAGAATTTGCGCTTGCGATGGCATTCCGCCTCCTAAGTGAATTAGGAGGGTACGCTGCGCTCTCCTAAGTTGTCAAGGAGAGAGTTTCTTGGAGAGAGCTGCGCCGTAGGCAACCCACTGGAGACCTGCCCGCCGACCTGTCATTCCGAGGGCGGTTTTTGCCGGAGGAATCTGCTTTTTCCTTGGACTCTTTCACCAATTCATTGAGAGGATTCTCAGGCGTTCTTGGGTCTTGGTGGGTCAAAGGTCATGCTGCGGACAATGCCTTCGCCTTCCTTCACAAAAATCATTTGGTTCGGCTTGATGTCCTTAAGGGTCTCGACAAGTCCGCTGGGCCAGCGAATTTCCAGCCGTTCAACCTTCTCGGCCTTTCCGATCCCAAAGTGCACGCGCAGATCGTTCTGCGAAAAATAGCCGCCGCCGCTGCGTACTTCATCAATCTGCGGATGCGGAGCCTTCTCTCCCTGAAGATGGGTGATGCACTTGATACGCGCGCCGATCCCGCTCCGATTCGACTTTGTCCCGATGGTTTTGACTTTGATCCAGTTGTTGTTCGTCGTCGAATCGCACCGCAGAAGCTGTGGAAAATCATTCACCGTATTCACGACCACGTCCAGGTCGCCGTCGTTGTCAAAGTCACCGAAGGCACATCCCCTCCCCGCAACCGGCACGGAAATCCCCGGCCCCGCATCGTAAGAAACGTCGTCAAAGTGCCCGTTCCGCAAATTCTTGTAAAGCAACTTACGCTGTGGGTAACCGGCTTCCGTTTTCAGTTGCTCCACTTCCGGATACACGTGCCCGTTACAGATTAAAATGTCCGCCCAACCGTCATTGTCCATGTCAAAGAATCCGCAACCCCAGCCCAGATATTGCGTGTGCTTGCCGAGCCCGCCCTGAAACGTCGCGTCTTCAAAGGTGCCGCCACCCAGGTTGTGATACAGCGACGGCGTGTCCCCCGCAAAATTCGTTTTCACGAGGTCGAGATTGCCGTCGAGATCGTAATCCGCTGCCGAAATGCCCATGCCCGCCTGCGGCTTGCCGTCCGCGCTCAGGGCGCAACCGGCCTCCATCGCAATGTCCGTAAACGTTCCATTCTTTTTGTTTTGATACAGCGCGCTCGCTGTTGAATCATTCGCGACATAGATATCCGGCCAGCCATCGTTGTCGAGGTCCGCCGTCAACACGCCCAAACCGTACGTTCCGTTCGCCTTCAAAATTCCCGACTTCTCGCTGACGTCAGTGAACGTCCCGTTCCCATTGTTGTGATACAAAACATTTTTTCCGCCCATCAAACCCGGCGGCCCGCAGGCCACCATGATTCCTTTATAAAGGCATGGGCCAGATTCGGGCACCGGCGCCGTCTTCAAATCCATGTCAATGTAATTCGCCACAAAGAGGTCGAGATGCCCATCGCGGTCATAGTCCACAAAAGCGCAGCCCGTGTTCCATCGTTTGCCCGTGCTTGTCACACCCGACTTCTCGCTCACATCGGTGAACGTGCCGTTGCCGTTGTTGTGATACAGCACGTTTTCTCCAAAGTAGGTCACAAACAGGTCATCGAAGCCGTCGTTGTCGTAGTCCCCAACGCAAACTCCCTGGCCCCAGCCCGAGCGCACGAGTCCCGCTTTCTTGGTCACATCCGTAAAGGTTCCGTCGCGGTTGTTCTTGAGAAGATGATTGCTTGGCTCCTGTCCGGGAGGGAAGCCTTCGAGACGCCAGCCATTCACCAGGAAAATGTCGAGCCAGCCATCGTTGTCGTAATCGTAGAAAGCGACGCCGCAGCCTGTGGTTTCCAGCAGGTACTTGTTTTTGTGCTCGCCGCCGTAAATTGTCTTGCCATTCAGGCCCGACTCGCGCGCGACATTTAAGAAAGTGACACCCAGGTCCCTCGCTGGCTTTGCCGGTGCTTGCGCCGATGCCGCGGAAGAATTGGGTGAACCTGATTGTTGCTTTCGCAGGGGCAGCGCCAGGGCGAGAACTTCCTCCAACGGAAGCACCAACGCGGATCGCCACAGCGAATGCAAAAAGTTTCTTCTTGTAGAAGCCAATCGAGGTCCCTTTCCTGAAGATGCTGTGCCACAATCGCGCGCTTTCTTTTATAGTAAGGCGCGCTTAGCATTGCAAGTTTGCTATCGCAAGTTTGTGCCTGGCGGAGCGAAGGAATGAAGATCTCGTGCAACTTTTCCGAAGGCTCTCGAAAAGAACTCTCTCTCAAGTGGAGGAAACGAATTACTCTGTGCTTTGGGGCCATTCTGTTCTTCGCAGCGAGGCCTCCGGGCTCAATGAGCCAGCAAAACCAACTTGCTCACGCGCCCCTCGGGCTTTCCCGCCCTGTCCGCCCCTGGGAATTTCTGCCCGTCACCGGAACCCGCGCGGCCTTATTTGGCAACGAAGTTGGCACCATGGAAGCCTGGGTCTATCCGCTGAAAATCTTCCGCGAATTCCATTTGAATTTTCTTACCGAGGGGCGCGTCCTTCCGGCGGAAACGCTCGCCCGGACGCTCACCGTGCGCCCTGAATCCGCCACGATCCTCTATGCCGGCGACACCTTCAAAGTGCGCGAAACGCTTTTCGTTCCCATTGACGCGCCAGGCGCCGTCATCCTCCTTAACGTCGAGACCGAGCAGCCTCTCGAAATCGAAGCCGTGTTCCACCGCGACTACCAACTCATGTGGCCCGCGGCTCTTGGCGCCAGCTATTTGGACTGGAATTCGTCACAGCATGCGTTTTATTTCGGCGAAGAGCAAAGAAAATTCTCCGCATTCGTCGGTTCACCCACCGCGGCGGATCCTCATGCTGAATTCCAGACTAACTATGCCGAATCGCAAACCAGTTCTTTCCGTCTCGGCGCCACGGCAAAGGGCAAAGATTCCAAGCTCATCGTCATCGCCGCCTCCATGGAAGGCCATGACGCTGCGCTAAAGACTTATCAGCATCTCACTGCCGATTACGCCGCGCTTCAACAAGAAGCCGCAAAGTATTATCACGACTATCTCGAGCGAACTGTGACGCTCGATCTTCCCGACGCGCAAATTCAGCAAGCCTACGACTGGGCCCGCATCAGCGAATTCCAGGGGCTGGTCACCAATCCCTTTCTTGGCACTGGCCTTGTCGCCGGCTACCGCACTTCCGGTACCAGCCAGCGGCCTGGCTTCGCGTGGTTTTTCGGCCGCGACTCTTTCTGGACTTCGCTTGCCCTCAACGCCTCCGGCGATTTCTCCACCGCGCGCACCGCGCTCGCCTTCATTAGCAGATTCCAGCGCGAAGACGGCAAGATCCCGCACGAAATTTCGCAAGGGGCGAATTTCGTGGACTGGTTCAAAGGCTATCCCTATCCCTACGCCTCCGCCGACGCCACCCCGCTCTATCTCATCACCATGAACGATTACGTCACTGCGAGCGGCGACACCGCGTTTGCCAAAGAAAAGTGGGACAGTCTTTGGAAAGCCTACGAGTTTCTGCGTTCCACTTACGACGAACATGGCTTCGCGAAGAATCAAGGCGTCGGCCACGGCTGGGTCGAGGGTGGCCCGCTGCTCCCTGTGAAAACCGAGCTGTACCAGACCGGCCTCGGGATTGAAGCGCTGCGAGCGCTCTCGAATCTCGCGCATCTCACGGGCAAGGAGGATGCGAGCAAGGAGCTAGGGAAAAACTTCGCCGAGCAGAAGCCATTGATGAACGATGCCTTCTGGCTTGCTGATAAAAAGCGCTTCGCCTTTGCGCTCGACAATAACAATCATCCGGTGGACGAGACCACGGTGCTTTCAACCGTCCCGATGTGGTTCGGGTTGCTCGATCAACCCAAAGCCGACAGTATGATTACCCAGCTCGCCGACCTCGATCAGCAAACCGACTGGGGTATGCGCATCATCTCCGACCATTCGCCGAAATTTAGCGGTGGCGGCTACCACTACGGCTCGGTCTGGCCGCTCTTCACCGGCTGGGCCGCGGTTGGCGAGTATCGCTATCACCGCGCGCATCCCGCGTACGAAAATCTTCGCGCCAACGCCTTGCTTGCGCTTGACGGCTCGCTCGGCCACTTCTCTGAGGTTCTCTCCGGTGCCTACTATCAGTCACTGTCCACCAGCTCGCCGCACCAGATCTGGTCCGCTGCCATGGTCGTCAGCCCTGTCCTGCGGGGGCTGTTCGGCCTCGCGCCCGACGCGGCTGCAAGCACGCTCACGTTCACGCCGCACGTTCCCGCGGACTGGACTTCGTTCGCCATCCGCAATGTCGCTGTTGGCCCAGCAAAAATCGATTTGCAGTACGCCAAGGACCTCGAGGGCATCACGCTCGAAGCAAAGCTTTCGGACGCTTCTTCCAACAAATCCTCTGTCACCCTCGATTTTCAACCCGCCGTCAGTTTGCGCGCCAAAGTTCCTAGCGCCACACTAAACGACCGCCCCGTACAGTTTCACCTGCAACCGAATGACGTCGACAAGCACGTCCTGGTCCGCATTCCTCTCTCCTCCGAAGTCGAGACGCTCCGCATTCGTCTGAAAGATGACTTCGGCCTCGCGTACGATTCCAACCTGCCCGCCCTCGGCTCCACGTCTGAAGGCCTGCGCATCGTCTCCGAGACTTGGTCGGCCTCGCACGACCGCCTGGCGCTCGCTGTCTCCGGCCAAGTCGGGCGGGAATACCGACTCTCCATCTGGAACCCCGCCCAAATCGCCTCCGTCTCTGGCGCGAAACTCACCAAAGGTACTAATGGCCGCGGTGAACTCGTTGTGGAATTCCCTGCAAACGCCACCGAGACGGTGGCACATGCCGTCATCTCCCTCCAATTCGCCGCGTCATCTACGGAACGTTAGTGCAATTGGAGGGGTGAAAAAGAGAGGAGCGCGACAAGTCGCGCTCCTCCAACCCACGCCTCAGAGAGGATTGCCGCCCCGGCGGTGCAGTTAGCCTTTCGCCGGTACGGTGACAGGCTTGGACAGTTTGAACATCAGCTCCGTCTTGGCCCCTAGGATGGAATTGTCGGTTTTCTTTTCTTTGCTCTTGTCGGCGTTTTTGTCGCTCGCTTTGACCTTCACTTTGTCAGACGGGCGACGCGTATTGGTCTGCAGGTCGTAGGACTTTCCATGGACAGTGACGGAAGCGAGTTCGACCTTCAACTCGTTTTTCTTCACGTGTACCACTTTGCCGGTGACGTGCGCGCCCTTGGGAAGCACGGTCTTGCCATCTATTTTGATTGGGGCGGCAAGGCTGGCGGCAAAAGTATCACCCTCATGAGTCTTTGTGCTGCGGAGCGTCTGGTCCATGACGGCAGTGAGTTGCGTGCCTTTGGGCACGGTGACCACCGGCCCGCTTGGCTGCGTAGCCTTGGCAGAGACGGGCGTCACTCTGGGAGTCTCAGCTTTTGCGACGGCAGGTTTTACAACCGCAGCTTTGGGAGTCTCTCCCTTTGCCCCGGTTGGTTTTGCAGCTGCAGCCTTGGGTGCCGCTTTCGCAGGTTGATTCGTCTGAGGAGCCCGGCTCGACTTCGGTGTCTTGTTTCGGACCTGCTCGTCCTGCTGGCCGGAGCAGCCCGCAAGGGTGATTAGGCCCACGGCCGTCATGGTAAGTCCAAGCTTACGAGAGAGATGCGAGTGGAGCATTTTAGACCTCCTGAAGATAGCCCAATGGACTGGGAGGTGGCCGGGTGAACCCCTTCACCGAATCAGGCTGAGAAATCGCGCTCGGAGCGTGTGGGTATCCCTTGAGCTTGAGGCAATTGTACTAGGTTCGACAAACGGAGTAGCAAACATCACCGGTGCGTGTCGTTCCGGCCACCGGGCTATCGGGCAGCATCTTGTACAATGGCCCGGAGGGCTAGGGAATTGGACCTACTTGGCCGCCTAAGTCTTAGCAGTGCCGGCTTAGACAAACAAGACTGAGTCAGCCTGAAAATAAGGTTGTGGGCGGTTTTGCACAGGCGGTCACAGGGCTGAGGAAAAATAATTGTTAAGAGGGCTTGACGGATTAAGAAAAGCTGGTATCATTCTTGATGGTCTGAGGGCCTTGACCAGCCTACGACCGCTCAGGGGCATCACAGTCGGATCGAGAAGTCTTCCAGCCCGAGAAAAGCGAAGGCGAGAAGTAGATCCTATAGTGGGGTTCTTTACGAGTACAGGGTAGAAAGAAGTCGAGCAACGCGTGGAACCACTCAGTGTGGGTGGTTGCGCCCGGCGCTCGACGCCGGGTTTTTTATTTTGCGGCAGTGATTAGGCGCAGTGACGAGTGGCAAGAAGTTCCGCAAGGGATTTCTGAAGCGAGTCGCACGGCAACTAAAACACGAAGCAAAATCCCAGAAACTGGGGCAGAGCTGGAAGGCAAGATCGCTCAAAGCGGTCAGTTAAGTCCCGCCAGACAAGTCCTGAGGCATTCAGGGCATTCCGATCGACTCGGATAAAAGGTTCTTTGACAACAGAAAGGCTGGCAAGCCCACGCCGATAACCTTGTGCGGATTACGGTCCGCGCGGGGGAGTGAAGGTGTGGGTTATTACAAGTTTGCTCGAGATTGAGCATAACTGTGGAACAAGGCGGCTTATTCAAATCAGGAGTCAGGATTGAATTCTGACTACTGAATCCGAAGACTGTAGAGTCGAAAGCCTGCGTCGGTTTCCTAGTTGCTTCGCAAGGAGCAGCCGGACGAAACCGCAAGCCCATGCCCGGGTGAGCGGAGAGCTGATGCGAGGACGTATGGAGCTTCAGGAGTCGGAACGTCGAAGCGGTTGTGGTGGGTCTTTAGACCCGTCCTTTACCGCGAAGACGGATTGGGTAAGTTTTATGATTAAGCTACTAAGGGCGTACGGTGGATGCCTTGGCGCCAGAAGGCGATGAAGGACGTGGCAAGCTGCGATAAGCCCCGGGGAGCCGCAAGCAGGCTTTGATCCGAGGATGTCC
>DATEGO010000021.1:0-8930 GCA_035280065.1 Candidatus Acidiferrum sp. | reverse complement strand
GCGGTCGGCGAGGACGAGGCGAAGGAGCTCTACCTCGGTTACTCGGTACCCGGCGCCGGCGAGCCACTCTTCCAAGCTGCGTCCGCGAACTTCAATCCGTGGTCGGAAGCGAAGGTCGACTCGACGAATCCGAAGCGGGGTCCGATGCTGATCGTCTCGGCCGACTCCGACCATACCGTCCCTTGGGCGATCGCGAACGCGTCCTACAAAAAGCAGAAGCGCAACAAGGGCGTGACCGAGATCGTCAAGATGCCGGGTCGCGGGCACGCGCTGACGATCGACGCCGGTTGGCGGGAGGTCGCCGAGAAGGCGCTCGATTTCGTCAAGCGATTCACAACGATCACGGCGAAAGCGGCGCGAAGCGGAGGAGGACGTTGATGAATAATGAAACGGTCAGTTACAAGCAGGAGACGGTTGCAGCAGCGAAGACGTTTGTCAATCGGGACGCATCGCACACTCAACTGATTGCAGGCGCCAGGCTACCTGATGGTCCGCTCATCACGGCAGCGATTGAATATGCGCAAAAACTCTCCGAGCCGTACCTGTTCAATCACGCGATGCGTTCATGGTTGTTCGCTGAAGCGATTGGTCGCATAAAGGGAATCGACTACGATCGCGAAGTCGTGGCTATTGGCACGATACTCCACGACATCGGCCTCACTGCCAGTGTGTCAGGGCCCAATCGCTTCGAAGTGAATGGCGCCAATGCCGCACTGTCGTTCATAAAGGGCAGGGGTCTATCGGATCGCCGAGCGCAACTGATCTGGGACCTGATTGCGCTTAACTCGACGCCATCGCTGGCGCTTCACAAGGAGCCGGAAGTGGCGGTCGGCACGATGGGCATCGGACTCGACTACGGCGGTTTCGGCGTTGAGGCACTTCCGGCCGGGGACGTCGAACGCATCCTCAGCGCTTTCCCCCGGCTGAGGATGAAGCAACGATTTACCGAGACTTGCTGTCGGCTCGTGACCGCGAAGCCGGAGGCGAGTTACGACAACTTCCTGCGCGACTTCGGCGAGCGGTTCGTGCCTGGCTACAAAACTGTGTCAACGGTGGACCTGTTGATGAACGCTCCGTTCGATGAATAGAGACGAACACTTTCCCGACGGAGATCGAAGCTGCATGAAAGCGCAGCGGATCACCCGGAGTTGGATGGTGTCACAAAACGCCGGGATGTTTTGTCTTACCGGATACAAGAGACCGATGGCTTCGAACCATGCATTGGTCGGCGATAGAGGAGACAACTAATGAAAATCGTCGTGATCGGTGGTACTGGACTCATTGGATCAAGGCTTGTCAACAAGCTTCGTGAGCACGGCCACGAAGGGGTTGCGGCAGCACCTAACACAGGCGTTAACACACTCACAGGTGAGGGGCTGGCCGAAGTTCTGAAAGGTGCTTCCGTGGTCGTTGACGTATCGAACTCTCCCTCGTGGGAAGATGCGGCAGTGATGAACTTCTTTGAAACATCAACTCGCAACCTGCTGAAATATGGAGCGGAAGCCGGCATAAAGCATCTCGTGGCGTTGTCGGTCGTTGGGACGGATCGCCTCTCCGAAAGCGGCTACTTTCGAGCCAAGATCGCTCAGGAGAAGCTGATCAAAAGCGGAACTATCCCTTACTCGATGGTCCACGCGACACAGTTTTTCGAATTTCTGAAGCAGCTTGCCGACATCTCTTTTGACGGCAAGAAAGTGCGTTTGCCGGATGCGCTTTTCCAGCCAATGGCCGCCGACGATGTCGCAAGTGCCGTGGGTAGGGTCGCGGTCGGCCAGCCCATCAACGGCACAGTCGAAATTGGGGGCCCGCAACCGTTCCGCATTGATGAACTCGTACGGCAGCGATTGAAATCGCTCAATGATTCTCGGGAGGTTATCGCCGACCCAGATGCCCGGTATTCTGGTGCGAGGATCGCTGAGCAAACGCTAGTCCCCGGGAAGAATGCACAACTTGGCAAAACGCGCTTTGCAGACTGGCTTAAGAGCTCCGCATCTCAACCCCCGAGTGCCAAGTTGCCATCCGCAGCGGCCGCAACTGCGACGAAACGAGCCTGAGACCATGGCAGATAACCAACTTCGCATCAGCGAGGTACCACACGGCTTGGTCGTTGCTGGTGTGAGATTAGACGAGAAAGTTGTGACAAAAGCAGCTGATTTCGTCACTTCGCATGCCGCGGGTGAATGGGGGACGGGAGCAAACACCGGCGGTCGAGGGGGGCCTACTCACGACGAGATTGCCCAACTCGCCTACTGTCTCTACGAATCGCGTGGCCGGCAGGATGGCCACGATATCGAAGATTGGCTGCGTGCCGAGCAGGAGCTCGTGCGACACTATGCCTGATGGCAGTGTGCTGACGAGCATTATGATTCCTCGCGAGTAGTCACCTACTGGCGAGCCAAGGAGCAATTTTGTGCCAGAGCCTGTGCCACATATCGCCTTCGCGAATCTTCCAGCGCCCAACGAAGGTATTCTTGTGACGTTGTTCATCACCGTTCGCAAGGTGGCGAGATCCCGTGACTTCTATTCGCGCGTCCTGGGCGGCACCGTCGTCATGGACGAGAACCCTTGCATTGTGAAGCTATCCAATTCGTGGATCATCATGAACCCCGGCGGACCACCCACTCCGGACAAGCCAGATATCTCGGTCGTCGACTACCAGCCCGGCAACACGACCTCGATGTTCATGAATTTGCGAGTTGCCGACATCCAAGCCTGCTACGAGGAGTGGAAGGCGAACGGTGCGGAGTTCGTGACGCCGCCGATCGACCGGGGAGCGGAAATCCGCTGCTACTTGCGAGACCCAGACGGTTATCTCATCGAAGTCGGCCAGTCCACCGGCCTGCGACACGGCCAGCGCGCCGCAAAGCGCCCGGAGGATCTCCCAGGCTGAGCCGCATCCGGTTTGTATCAGGCACGTGGCAGGACGGTCGCCACGTCGAAGATTGGTTTCGTGCGGAACAGGAGCTCGTCCGCCATTACGCGTAACTGCAAGCACTGGGCGCATGCTAATGGAATCTTAGTGGTCTCGTTCAAACGAAAGGATTGTGTATGACGATTACAAAAGTCGTTTTCCTGTTGGTATGTCTGATGTCGTTCGCAGTCGAACCCAAAGAAGCAAAGGTGACCCCGGTCTTTTCGAAAGACTTGGCCGACATTCCCGGCAAGGAAGGTTTAATGCTGTTCGTGGAGTATCCGCCTGGGAGCTCGGACCCTATACATCGCCACAACGCACATGCGTTTGTCTATGTCCTTGAGGGCACCATCGTGATGCAGGTGAGGGGCGGGAAGGAAGTGACTCTGACAGCTGGTCAGACATTCTACGAAGGCCCGGATGACGTTCACGTCGTCGGGCGAAACGCGAGTCAAACCAAACCGGCAAAATTCGTAGTGTTCCTGGTTAAGGACAAAGGGGCTCCCGCAGTGGTGCCGGCGAACTAAATCAAAATTGCGCGCATTTCGGTGCCGCAAAAACTAAAGGAGAGAACCAAATGAGCACGATTACAGTGAAAGACGGTACGACAATTTATTACAAGGATTGGGGTAATGGGCCAGTCATTACGTTTTCCCACGGTTGGCCGCTGAACTCCGACGCTTGGGACGGTCAGATGCTGTTTCTCGTCCAACATGGCTACCGGTGTGTTGCGGTTGACCGGCGCGGGCATGGTCGATCGAGTCAACCGTCCACGGGGAATAACATGGACGGATACGCGGACGACCTAGCCGCCGTACTCGAAGCGCTGGACCTCAACAACGTAACACTCATCGGGCATTCGACCGGGGGCGGCGAAGTAACACGTTATGTTGGGCGCCACGGCAGCAAGCGGGTTGCGGCGGCAGTTCTGGTCGCAGCGGTTCCTCCACTCATGCTGAAGACACAGGCCAACCCGGAGGGTTTGCCAATCGAAGTCTTCGACGGCATTCGCGCCGGTGTTGCTGGAGATCGGTCGCAGTTCTACAAAGATCTCGCCGTGCAGTTTTATGGCGCGAACCGGGCCGGAGCGAAAGTAACACAAGGCATTTTGGATCAGTTCTGGCTTTGGAGCATGCAGGCTGGTTCGCTAAATGCGTACGAATCCGTCAAGGCATTTTCCGAAACGGATTTCACGGAAGACCTGAAGAAGTTCGACTTTCCGACACTCGTACTTCACGGTGAAGATGATCAAATCGTGCCCGTGAAGGATTCCGCGAGAAAGTCAGCGAAAGTAATCAAAGGTGCGAAGGAGATCTACTATCCTGGTGCACCTCATGGTCTTACTGCAACGCATCAGGAACAAGTCAACGCCGACTTGCTGAAATTTGTGAAGTCGGTCGAACAAGTACGCAGGGCAACAGCCTAGGTTCTTTGCGCCGGGCAGACCGAGTGGGGCAATAGCGTTGTGTGTTGTCTCAGACGGGCCAGTCTGAACGTGCAATAGTATCGCCACAGTTTGCAGCCGGACTGTGGTCGTGGAATGCACACGCGTGGGGAGCTGGGTTTTTCGCGATTTCTCCAGCTTGTCCCGGCGAAGGAGAATCGCAGGCAGCTAGCAAACCCTGCGTGTCGCATTTTCGCCTGATTGCAGCCTGCGTCATGGGCGAAACCGACAGGAAGAGCTGCACATCTGAGCGTTCGCAATGGATGGCTGATCGGATGTGGAGGTCGAATGCTAAATCTGCAAGCTGGCGATCAAATTGAACTTTTCTACGATGACGCCCCCGCTACGACCATTCGCGCAACAGTCGGCCGTCTATTGACTGATCGGGATGAAGGAATGGGCATCGAGGTTGAAGACTATGTTGCTTGTTGGCTTGAGATCACCGTAGATGAGCCGAGTGACATGGATGCCAAACAAATTGTAATGCTTGGCACCGATTTCCAGTGTCGCCTAAACGGCCGACCCGTAACTATTCGTAAAAAGGCATTGGAGCATGCGATGAACAAATTCGAACAACCGAAGACAATGCACCGTATCGGAACGGAAGGCCGGGGATCGCTAGAGAACTTCAGAGCCCGTCGCCGAGCGTTCCGCGCACTGCATGAGGCAGGCTGTTTCGTGATTCCGAATCCGTGGGACGTCGGCTCTGCACGGTACCTGCAGCAGCTCGGATTCCCCGCGCTGGCGACGACCAGCGCGGGCTTTGCGTTCTCGCAGGGGCTGCCTGACTCCGAAGGTGCGCTCACTTGTGAGCGCAACCTGGCATACATAGCCGATATCGCGGGCGCGGTCGATGTTCCGGTCAATGCGGACTTCGCGTCTGGCTACGGAGCGTCACCGCAAGATGTGGCCGATAATGTCACGCGCTGCATCGCGGCCGGCGTCGCGGGCCTGTCGATCGAGGATGCAACCGGTGATCCATCGTCTCCGCTTCACGAGCTGCCGCTCGCCGTCGAGCGTGTGCGCGCTGCGCGCGAGGCAATCGATAAGTGCCATGCCGACGTCCTGCTTACGGCTAGGGCAGAATGTTTCCTTGTCGGCCATCATGATGCGCTTCGCGAGTCGGTCAAGCGTCTACAGGCATTCGCTGAGGCGGGGGCGGACGTGCTATTTGCACCGGGCCCCCACGATCCCACGGCAATCAAAGCGCTGGTTGACGCCGTTCGGCCGAAGCCGATCAATGTCCTTGTGGTTCGGGACAGTGGGTTGAGCGTTGCCGACATCGCGGCGCTTGGCGTGCGACGCATCAGTGTCGGCGGCGCGTTGGCTCTTGCTGCATGGACCGGTTTCACGCGCGCTGCGCAGAAGTTGAAGTCGGAAGGGAGTTTCGCAGGCTTCGCGAGCTTGGTGTCGTACGCCGACATCAACGGGTTCTTCGTAAACGACTACCGCGCGCGGCAGTCTGACAAACGGCGAGCGGCGAGGTCACCAAGCTAAGTATTCAAGAACGCGACAGATGACAAGAGTGGATTACATCAAAGTGGCACCGGGGAGACCTACTGCGTGACGGTCGACGGCGAAGTTGGGCGCGTCGACGTTCCGCTCACATTTTGTGTCCAAAGCGAGTGACATGTGACTAAGTCCGCACACTCGACGCTGCTCTCAAGCGCCGCGAATGCAGCGCTCCTGTTTCCGGTTTTGAGTTCTGCGCAGATTGCACGGATTGCTTCGCACGGAGTGATCCGTCCAATCACCCGCGGCGAAGTGTTGATCGACGGCGGCCAAACCAACGTGCCGTTCTTTGTACTGAAGGCTGGCGAGATCGAGGTCATTCGCCCATCGGCACTGGACGAGATTCTGATCGCGACTGTCAGGCCGGCTCAGTTCACAGGTGACATCAGCATGATCCTCGGTCGCCCCGCGCAGATGCGCCTCCGTGTGAGTGCCTCTGGCGAAGTCGTCCAGCTGACACGCGACCAGATGCATGCCCTCATTCAAACCGACGCCGAAATCAGCGAAGTGCTAATGAGAGCGTTCATCCATCGACGGGTCGCGGTGGTTGCGCGGGGGATTGGCGACGTGCTGCTTATCGGCTCCGTCGGGTCCGGGGCAACGCTACGGATCAAGCAATTTCTAACGCGCAATGACCACCCCTTCAAGTACCTCGATCTTGACCGGGACGCCGATGTACGGCAATTGCTCGATCGCTTTCGCGTAGAGCCGGCGGCGATACCTGTCGTGATCTGCCGCGGCGAGGCCGTACTGAAGAATCCCAGCAATCAGGAGATCGCCGATTGTCTCGGCTTCAATAAGGGGATCGATCACACCCACCGGCGCGATGTCGTCATCGTCGGCGCCGGACCGGCAGGTCTTGCGGCCGCCGTTTATGCGGCTTCCGAGGGACTCGATGTGCTGGTTATCGAGGCGAGCTCGCCTGGAGGGCAAGCGGGCTCGAGCTCAAGAATCGAGAACTACCTTGGATTTCCAACGGGGATTTCAGGGCGAGAGCTGGCCGGGCGCGCCTACGCCCAGGCACAGAAGTTTGGCGCCGAGGTCATGATCGCGAAAGGCGCCGCGGAGTTGGTCTGTGAAAACAACGCTTACTGCGTGAGACTCGACGACACCGTGACCATTCCTGCTCGCACAGTGGTCATTGCCACCGGGGCTCGATACCACAGGCCGTCGCTCCCGAATCTCTGTCAGTTCGAGGGTGCTGGTGTCTACTACAACGCAACTTTCATGGAAGCGCAGCTGTGCGAAGGCGATGAAGTCATAGTCGTTGGCGGAGCGAACTCGGCCGGCCAGGCCGCGGTATTTCTGGCGCAGACGGTGAGACACGTTCATCTGCTCGTCCGTTCCAGCAGTCTTTCGGCAAGCATGTCGCGATACCTGATTCGACGCATCGAGGAGACTCCAACAATTCAGGTCAAGACGAGAACCGAGATCGTGGCTCTTGAGGGAACCGAACATCTTGAGCGTGTGCGGTGGCGCGACGGCTCGGGCGCGGTAACAAGTCAGGACCTTAAGCACGTATTCCTGATGACCGGGGCCGACGCGAACACCGGTTGGCTGAATGGCCGTGTCGCGCTCGATGCGAAAGGTTTCATCAAGACCGGACGGGACCTGACGAAGGAAGATCTCGCCGCTGCCCAATGGCCGGCCGATCGCTCACCGTATCTGCTCGAAACGTCGCTTCCAGGCGTGTTCGCCGTGGGTGACGTTCGGTGCGGCAGCGTCAAACGCGTGGCATCGGCAGTCGGTGAAGGGTCGATCGCGGTTTCGTTTGTCCATCGCGCGCTGGCCGAGTAGTTCGCCGACCATCGAGATCCCTCGCATAAAGTGGTCATTCACGACATGCAGAAGGCCGAAGTTGCTTCGAAGGCGAAGCAGGGCGTTCGCAGCGTCCCAGCCGTCTTGATTGACGGCAAACTCGCCGGACTCTCATGGTCGGGTTCTTCGCGAAGTTCTCCGTCATAGAGGCCTGAATGGCAGCCTTGCCAACCAACGGCTTATCTCCCTGACTGAGCAGGACTCCGTCGTTCGCTCCATAGGGCGACCAGTCCGCTGATATTCGATGAGACGGTTGCTGCGATGTCCTGCTGGTGCAATTTGTCGATTTCAGGCTCCATGGATGTGCCTGCTAAACGGCGCTTCAAAAACCCTGAGCGCATAACGCCACCCGCCGAGGAAACGCTGGCCACGGGCCTGGCGGATTTCAACGGCATCCACGACCGGGTGCTGCAGCTTGTTGAACACACCAACGGAATGAATCTGGCACGCGCCAAATTCCAATACAGAGCCGTGCTTGTACAGCCGTTGGTTGCACCGAGACGGTGATAAGCAACCTCATCCTTGGCGCGACAGGGGTGACCGGCAAACTGGCCGTAAAGATCGCTAGACTTCTGGGAGCTGCTCGGGTCGTAGCTGCTGGGCGCAATCAGCAGGCACTGAGCGCGCTCCACGAGCAGGGCGCCGACGCGGCAATTTCCCTCGCTCTGCCTGAGACTGAACTTAGCGAGGCATTTCTGCGGGAAGCCGGCCAGTCCGGGTTCCGAGTCGTGATCGATTACGTGTGGGGCCGTCCTGCAGAGGCGTTTCTGGCTGCGATAACGCGGGGAGAATTTGCGGTTATTAAATCCGAGACCCGCTTTGTCCAGGTTGGGGAGAGCGCTGCACCAGGAGGAGAACGGCAACGTGTTGCAAACCTGACGACCGTGCCCAAACCGTCCGGAGCGGGCCGAACGGAGTCTTTAGTTTTCAGCAACTTACCAGCGAGCCGGAGCGCAATCACCCGTTTGCTAAACCGTTCTACGCGATGCCGCCTTAAAAAAGTAGTAGCAAAGCACACAAACCCGCATAAACACTGGGTGTTTTGTCTATGGCGGAGAGGGGGGGATTCGAACCCCCGGTACACGTTTTAGCGCGTACAACGGTTTAGCAAACCGCCGCATTCAGCCACTCTGCCACCTCTCCGCGGCGTGTTTTCAATAGCTTAGCATAGTTCTCTGAATTTGATTGGTTCGCTTTTGGCGCACGATAACAGCGAAAACAAAAATATTCCCGCAATGACCAAGG
>DATEGO010000020.1:0-104414 GCA_035280065.1 Candidatus Acidiferrum sp. | reverse complement strand
CTGGTCAGATCCGTCAGGGGGGCAAGCAACTCGACAGGCCGTAGCGAGCAGCGAAGCAGTGAAGCCGCGAAACCATCCCCCCATCGGAAACGGATGATGGGAATTTTGGGAGTGCCGAGCCAATGGACTCTTGGCGAAGGCCAAAGTCATCGGTGAAGGAACAGAGCAAGTGCAGCCGATTGAACTCCCCGCGGTCATAGAGGGCGGCATGTGGAGAAGGAATGTACAGCGAAAGCACGGAACCACTCGCGGGTCGCCTAGGCGGAAACGCACAGCGAGGGCATCACGTATAAGCCGCTATGCGGCGAAATCGAGATGTGCCTGCAAGTGGGACGGATGGGGTCAGTAAGTGATGATGGACCGAGACAGAATAACTCGGACCGGAGCGAGGGCCCCTGGGGTAGAGCAGCGGTAGCTGCTCGAACGGCGGTGCTCAAGCGCGCCACGTTTCTCCGGCACAGAACGGGGAATTCAACGGTGGAAGCGGAGAGCACGAAGGACGGACGCAAACCGAGCGCCGCAATGAACTCGCGGACGGACGGGAAGGCCCTGTCTGAAATGCTGGCCTTGAAGCCGGAACGGGGAAAACCCGCTTTCCGGAATTTTAGGGAGGGTGATGGAAACGGCGGCATCATTCGAAGCCCGCTCCGCGCCATCGCTCTACCCGACTACGGGAAAGGAGAGCAGCGAATCCATCCTGGCCTCGAGTCTTGCAGGCGATGTCGCGAGGTATCGCTTGAAGCGTAGACAGAGGTATCAGTGGGCCGGGCGATTGAGCTGTTCATTTTCGATCCCTCCAAATCATTCGCAGTCCCGCAAGAAGTGGCCTCCTGACTGATGAAATCGAATTATAAGGCTCTCTTTGTGGCAAGCAGGCAAAGTCTGGTAAACGCCTTATCGGACAAGTGGCTAGTACGAAAGTGTCCGGTTATCGGCAAATCTGCGCGTGTTGCGACTGAACATCCCGTTTGAAGTGGTGGGGCTGGGGAGATTCGAACTCCCGACACTTGGTTTAGGAAACTGCTGCTCTATCCATCTGAGCTACAGCCCCACGGCTCCATTGTAAGACGGGTTGTCACGCAGCGAGCGGGCCGCGGAAGTGAAGCTCAGCTGTCTGCAGGTTATAAGTGGGTTTGAAAGCACAGGGTTCGAAGCGCGACGCTCAATCTTTGGGAGTGGAAAACCGTACAGCGTGCCGAACCAGGAGTTTGCTCTACCAGTCCGCGTACTTCGTTCCATTGAGGGCCGTGCCCTGGGATTTGGAGTGCGCGTCGAAAACGTTCTTGCCGCCCCAGGAAGTGGAGTCCGGATCATCCTGGACGGATTGCAAGTTCCATTCCGCGCGTCCGGTCATCGGGTCTACGGGGATACGACGCAGGAAGCGAACCTTGCGGTCGGACCCGGCGCCAATCTGGATGGGTTTCACGAGCGTATCTAGGTCGGGCGGATATCCTTCGCTTCCGACTTCCACGCGAATGAGATTGCGGTCCGCGTAGTCCTTGTAGTGGTCGATAGCATCACGGATTTCTCGCAACGCTTTGTGAAGCTGCGCTTCCCTGGTTCGTTGAACGCTAAAGCGCACGACGGGCAACGCAGCGGAGGCAAGCACCAGGAGGATGGACGCGGCGATGATCAGCTCAAGCAGCGTGACGCCGCTCTCGGAACCCCTGCGCCTTCTGTTTGAAGGCCGTGACAACGCCTCTGCCCCACCGCAAGCGAGGGCTTGCCTCGTTCTCTGCGCCACAGAATAGGTTACAGGCCGCATATAAATAGGATAGCGCAATCTCGCTGCGAGATGCCTGGCTAATGGTTAACTCGGTCACTGCAAGTACAAGCGCTGTGAGGTCTTGCACCCTGCTCCAGGCCGGATTCACTGAAGAGCAAAGCTCGTTATGTTATGATGCGATTTCTCCGTCCAAACCATCGCGAACCCAGCCGCAGAGGAGGTCCCTATGGGCAGCAAGCTCCGCGTCGTACTGATTGTTGTCGGTATCTTGATTGTTTTGATTCTCGTCGCGCCATTCCTGATTCCCGTCAATCAGTTCCGCCCAACCATCGAAGAAAAGGCTTCGGTATCCCTGGGACGCAAGGTGCAGCTTGGAGATTTGAGCCTTTCGCTCATCAGCGGCTCCCTCTCAGCCGAGAATCTATCCATCAGCGACGATCCGAAGTTCAGCTCCGCACCCTTTCTGACCGCAAAATCGCTTAAAGTGGGCGTGGAGCTTATGCCATTGATTTTTTCAAAGGCGCTGAACATTACCGGCGTAACCATCGATACGCCCCAGGTGACGCTGCTGCACAATCCTGCCGGCGTGTGGAACTTCTCGTCGCTCGGCGGCCCGGCGGCCAAGGCGCAAGGCAAACGGCCTCCCGCGGAAAAGACCGCCGCGCCCGAGCTTTCCATCGCGAAACTCGAGTTGAAAAATGGCAAGATCACCGTGGGCACTACGAATTCCCAGAAGCGCAGCACCTACAACAATCTCAATATCACCGCTTCTGACGTTTCCATGGTCTCTAAGTTTCCCGTCACCGTGACGGCGGACCTGCCGGATGGCGGCAAGTTCAAGCTCGACGGCACGGCAGGCCCTGTGGATCAAGAGGACACTTCTCTGACTCCGCTCGATGCCAAACTTGCAGTCAGCTCGCTGAATCTGGCTTCGACGGGCTTTCTGGATTCCTCAGCCGGTCTCGGTGGCATAGTTGATTTGGACGGCACACTCATCTCGCAAGGCGGCCAAGCGGAAACAAAGGGGAACGTGAAGCTTTCTAAAGCGCTCCTTGTTGCGGGCGGCTCGCCTGCAGGAGTTCCGGTCACCGTCAACTTCGGAACCAAATACAATCTTCGCAAAGACACCGGGGTGCTGAACCCTTCCGTTTTGAAAATTGGCGGTGCCGCCGCGCATCTGGGCGGCACTTATGAGGCCGCTGGCGACACCACGTCTGTAAACATCAAGATGGACGCGAAAGACATGCCCGCAAAAGACCTGGAAGCATTTCTTCCGGCTTTGGGCATCCACCTGCCAAAAGGCGCATCTCTCGCCGCTGGCACTCTCAACGCTGATCTCACTGTCACCGGTCCCACGAATAAGCTGGTCACGACAGGAAGCGTCGGTCTATTCAATGGAAAACTCGCCGGTTTTGATCTCGGTTCAAAGATGTCTGCCATTGCGTCGCTTGCTGGCGTGAAGACTGGTAAGGATCTGGACATTGAGAAGATTAGTTCTAACGTTCGCATGGCACCTGATGGTTTGCGCGCCGACAATTTTCAAGCCGTGCTGCCAGCTGTGGGGAACCTTGTTGGTGCTGGCACGATCGACTCGAAAAACAATCTTGATTTCAAAATGGCCGCAACCCTTGCGACCTCCAGCATCGCCGGCTCAGCAGCAAGCCCAGTCACCGCCACCGCCGGGCTTCTGGGGAAACTCTCGGGAGGCGGATGCAAAACCACAACGATACCCTTTCTCATTGCCGGCACAACTGCCGATCCTAAGTTCGTCCCTGACGTCGCCGGGATTGCCTCGAACATGTTTAAATCGCAACTCGGGTGTGCTGGCGGCCTTACAAGTGGTGCCTCCCAACAACAACAGCCAAATGCCAGCGACGCAGTCGAAGCCATTTCCGGCCTCTTCAAAAAGAAGAAGCCCTAAGCGCATTTCGACGAGCACGCATCTGACGAGCACGCATCTTGACTCTGTGGAAACTTCGCAATAGCCTCATGCGTCTATTCGTGAGGTCGGTAGTCGTGTCCTTCAAAGTCTCTTAGCTGGGGGATTCGCATGCTCTTGAAACTAATCTGTAAGTGTGCGTCGGCGGTGTGCTTTGCCGCACTCTTGTTTCTTGCTTTCGGTCCACCGCTAGCTTATGCGCAGGGTGGTGAGCCGCAATACTTTGCGATTCGCGGCGCAAAGGTCTTTCCCGTTTCCGGACCGCCCATCGAGGGCGCGACTGTTGTGGTTTCTCGCGGCATCATTACGGCGATTGGCAAAGACGCCGCCATCCCGCCAGAAGCCTGGGTGATTGACGGCAAGGGCTTGAACGTTTACCCCGGACTCGTGGATGCCTTCACAGATGTCGGCATCCCCGCTGCGCCCCCTGCAGGTGGAGAAGGCGGCGGCCCGCGGCGCGCACAGGAGCGGGCCAATGGTCCGGAAGATCGCCCCGCTTCGACGCCTTGGCGCAGCGGGGCCGAGGAAGCCAACCTCAGCGACAAGCGTATTGAAATGTGGCGCAGCGGCGGATTCACGACGGTGATTTGCGCTCCCAAAGGAGGTTTCTTCCCAGGCCAGGCTGCGGTTCTGGACCTTGCAGGCGAACGCGCCGGCGACATCGTCGTGAAAGCTCCAGTTGGTATTCCTCTTTCCTTCCAGGGGGCCGCAGGATTCGGCGGCGGCTTTCCCGATTCTCTCCTCGGCGTCTTGTCTTACATTCACCAGGTTTGGCTGGACACGGATTGGAGCATAAAGGCGCAAGCGATATATGAGAAAAACCCTCGCGGCGTGGCGCGTCCCCGCTACGAGCGCACGGGAGCCGCGCTCGCCGAAGCCTTGGAGGACCACGCTCTGGTTCTCGTTCCTGCGAACAATCGCGTGCAGCTCCGCCGCGCGCTCGAGCTTATCGAGCGCTGGCAGGTCAGCGGCGCGATTTACGGCGGCCAGATGGGCTACGAAGTCGCTCCCGAAATTGCCGCCAAGAACCTTCCCGTGCTTGTCGATTTGAAGTGGCCCGAAGCGGAAAAAGACGCCGACCCCGAAGCCAAGCCATCGCTGCGCACGCTGCAGTTTCGCGACCGCGCGCCATCCACCCCGGCGGCTTTCACTAAGGCGGGAGTAAAGTTTGCGTTTTATTCCGGAAGCATCAGCACCCCCAAAGACATCCTCAAAGCGGCAAAAAAATCCATTGACGCAGGGCTCGCGCCCGACGCGGCGTTGCGCGCTTTTACCCTCTCCCCTGCGGAGATTTTTGGCGTGGCCGACCGCCTCGGCTCCATCGAGAACGGCAAAATCGCGAATCTTGTCGTGACGGATGGCGATCTCTTCAACGAAAAAACAAAAATCAAAATGGTCTTTGTGGATGGCCGCCATTTTGAAGTGCACGAGCCGGAAAAACCGAAGGATCAGCCGAAGGGCGACATCACCGGAAAATGGAGGCTTTCCTACACCACGCCGGAAGGCGCCGAGGAATCCACCGCCGATCTCATCATGGACAAAGACGGCACGATTTCCGGCTCGCTGACGAGCCACCGCGGCGCGGCGAACATCATCAGCGGCTATCTCAGCGGCGACAAATTCAGCTTCACGATCAACATTGTGCTTGATCAGGGCGCTACGGACGTCACATTCGACGGCACGTTCGACGGCGCTTCGTTGAAAGGCTCCATCGCCGTGATGGGCATGTCACTTGATTTCACCGGCGTCAAACCCGGAAACGGTACATCTGGCGTGGCCATGCTCGGAGGTGCGCAATGAGGACTGCAAAGATGCTCAACGCAAGGGGCCCGCGCTCTACTTTCCTTTATCTCGCTTGCCTTTGTCTCTTTTGCTTCGCATTTTCTGCCAATGCGGCGACTCCGCCCGATGCTCCTTCCGTCATCCTGATTCAAAACGCTACCGTGGTGACCGTTTCCCACGGCACGATCGAGCACGGCGCAATTCTCATCAAAGACGGCAAGATTGCCGAAGTCGGCCAGTCGATCAAAGCGCCTGCCGGAGCCCAAGTCATCGACGCTTCCGGGCAATTCGTCATCCCGGGAATCATCGATTGCCACTCGCACATCGCCGCGGAAAGCATCAACGAGGGCAGCGTGTCCGTTTCTTCCATGGTGACAATGGAAGAAGTCCTCAATCCCGACGACATTGATATTTACCGCGACCTCGCCGGCGGTGTCACTTCCGCCAATATTCTTCACGGCTCCGCGAACTCCATCGGCGGACAGACCCTCGTCATTAAATTGCGCTGGGGCCAGCCCGCGTCGAAGCTTCCGTTTGAAGGCGCCATGCCGGGCATCAAGTTTGCCCTCGGTGAAAATCCCAAGCGTTCGAACTTCAGCATTCCCGGCCAGCCCCGGCGCTATCCGGCCACGCGGATGGGGGTTGAAGAAACCATTCGTGGCGCTTTTAGCGAGGCGCGCGACTACAAGAAAACCTGGGACGAATACAACAAGCGTATTGCCGCCGGCCAAAAGAATCTCATCCCGCCGCGCCGCGACTTGAAACTGGAACCGCTCGTCGAAGTGCTCGAAGGCAAGCGCTACGTGCACTCCCATTGCTACCGCGAGGACGAAATCCTGATGCTCCTCCGCGTGGCCAAGGAGTTCGGCTTCAAAGTCCGCACCTTCCAGCACGTGCTGGAAGGCTACAAAGTCGCCGATGAGCTTGCCGCCGCCGGCGTTGGCGCGTCCACCTTTTCGGATTGGTGGGCTTACAAAGTCGAAGCTTATGACGCAATTCCTTACAACGCTGCCCTGATGACCCGCCGCGGAGTCATCGTCTCCATCAATTCCGACAGCGCCGAAGAAGCCACGCATCTTAATCAGGAAGCCGCCAAGAGCATGAAGTACGGCGGGCTCTCGCACGACGAAGCTCTGAAAATGGTCACCTTGAATCCAGCCATCCAACTCGGAATCGACAAGCGCGTTGGCACCATCGATGTTGGCAAAGACGCCGACCTGGCCATCTACAATCACGATCCGCTCAGCGCCTATGCTGTGGTACAAAAATCGCTGATTGATGGACGCGTCTACTTTGACCGCGAGAAAGACATTGCCAACCGGGCGGAAATTGAGAAGGAGAAGAAGGCGCTCACCGAGAAATTGAAGAAAACCGAGAAAAAACCCGAAGAGAAGAAACCAGAAGAAAAGAAACCCGAGGAAAAGCCCAAGCCCCCCGCGATTAATCCGACGCTCACAACCGCTCTGACTTCCGAAGGAGGTGCGCTGTGAGCTACGTTCGACGTCTTTGCAGTCTCATCTGCCTCCTTTGCTTCTTTTGCGTCCTTGGCGTAGCACCCATTCACTCCCAATCGCAAGCGCAGCCTTCTGTCTACGCTATCAGCCACGCAAAGATCTTCACTCTCGCGGGCTCTCCCATCGAGGACGGAACGCTGGTCATTCGCGATGGAAAGATTGCCGCAGTAGGGTCCAACGCGGAAGTTCCTGCCGGCGCCCAGGTGATTGACGCCAAGGGCTTGCAAGTCTATCCCGGCCTCTTTGATGCGATTACACAGATGGGTTTGAGCGAAGTCAGCGCCGTCAGTGCGACCGTCGATTCCGCGGAGACAGGGAGTTACAACCCGGACGTCGTTGCCGCCACGGCAGTTTCCCCCTCCAGCGAGCATATTCCCGTGACGCGCGCTTCCGGCATCACAGAAGCCCTGGCAGTCCCGGCGAGCGGCGGCTTTGACTCCGGCGGCGGGCGAGGAATACTGGGCGGCCAAGCTTCCGCGTTTCATCTCGCCGGCTGGACCATGGACGAAATGGTGATTAAGAAGAGCGCGGCCATGGTGCTCAATTTCCCGCAAATCCAAACCCAGACGTTTGACTTCGCTACTTTTTCACGCAAGGAGAAGCCCTACACCGAAGCCAAGCAGGAATACGACAAACAGATCAACGAACTCACGGACTGGATGGACCGCGCCCGCCACTACGCGCAGGCGATGGAGAAAGGCTCGGTATCGAAATACGATCGCGACTTGAAGCTGGAGGCTCTGGCTCCTGTCGTTCGCGGCGAATTGCCCGTCCTAGTGTTTGCAGATCGCGCGCGCGACATTCGCAATGCGGTCGAATTTTGCGATAAGCAAAAGTTGAAAATGATCCTGGCAGGAGGCGAAGAAGCCTTTAAGGTGAAAGACCTTCTCCGCTCGAAGGACGTGCCCGTCATTCTGCGTCCTATGCTCTCGCTTCCTGACGAAGAAGATGAACCGTACGACCGCGAGCTCTCGCAGCCCGCTGAGCTTGCTGCTGCAGGCGTGAAATTCGCCATCGCCAGCTTCGATAACTCCTTTGCTCGCCGACTCGGTCAGAACGCCGCCAACGCGGTCGCCTACGGCTTGCCGTACGAGCAGGCACTGCGCGCCGTCACCATCAATCCCGCGCAGATTCTCGGCCTTGGGAATCAGATCGGCACACTCGAGCAGGGCAAAATCGCCAACGTCATCGTTACCAACGGAGACCCGCTGGAATTGACCACAGACGTGAAGTATTTGTTCATCAAGGGACAGCTCACATCGCTGGAGAACAAGCACCATCGCCTGTACGAAAAGTATTTGAACCGGCCGAAAGCCCAATAGCAGGCTGAGACGTCTCCTCGGTCCCACAATGCGGGGTTCGTCCCGCTGAAATTTCGCGAAACTTTTCCCGCGGCTCCGCGTTTCTATGGGTGAGCGTTATGCGCCGCCTTCTCCGTCTCGCATCCTTAATGTTTATCCTTGGTTCCGTGCGCCTTGCCTGCGCCCAGGAGCCTGTGAAAATCGTCGAGCAATATGTGAAGGCCGCAGGCGGTGGCCACGCGCTATCCAAAATCCGCACGTTGTCACTGGAAGGCACTTTTACTGCTGACGACGGAAAGTCCGGCACGTACACGCTCGACACGAAACTGCCCAATCGCTACTACTTGGAACTGCTGGTGGGCGACCAAAACCTGATCGAGGCGTACAACGGCAAATCCGCGTGGCACCGGGAGGCGTCGGGGGAACTGGGCACGTTAGTCGGCCCCCACGGAATGCAATTGGAGGCCGCCGCCCAGTATTACAACTCCCGTCTCGTAAATCCAAAGAAAGAAAAAATGGCCCTCGCGTACGTGGGAAACGCCCAAGTTCGTGGCAAAGGCGCGCTGGAACTTGAAGTAACCAGCGTCACCGGTATGAAACGCCAGATTTTCTTCGATTCGCAGAGTCACCTTATCGTGAAAGAATCCGCTACCGTTGGTGGTTTAGAAGAAGAGATTCTGTACGACGACTACCGCGCGGTGGAAGGCGTCAAGCTTCCCAACAAAATTGAGCTGCACCGCGGCGGCGCGAAATACGACATTACCGTGACGCGCGCCATCGTCAACGGCACGATTGGCGAGCGCGTCTTCGATTTCCCGATCAAGTCCCAAATCAAACTGCCGGACCTCAAAGCCCTCTTCAAGGAAATTGACGACAACCAGAAAGCTATCGACAAGCTTAAGGAAAACTACGCCGGTACCGAAGTGGAAGAAGAAAGCGAGTACGACGGTAACGGAAAAGTGAAGAAGCAGGAGACGCGCGAATCCACATTTTTCTATCTGGACGGCGATGAAATCACCACGCTGGTCAAGAAAGACGGCAAGCCGCTTGACGAAAAAGAGCAGGAAAAAGAGAACGAGAAGGTCCGGAAGCGGATTGAAGAGCACCAAAAGCGCAAGGCCAAAAAAGAAGCCAAAGAGGAAAAGGCCAAGGAAGAGGGCAAAGACGAAAACAAAGATGAGCCGGGCATTGAGGTCTTCCTACGGGCTTGCCAGTTTGTGAACCCCCGCCGCGAGCGTTTTCGCGGTCAAGACGTCCTGGTTTTCGATTTTGAGCCCAATCCAGAGTTCCAGCCGCATAAACTGGCGGAAAGATTGGCGCAAAAACTTGCCGGTGTCGTGTGGATTGATGAGAAAGCCCATGACGTGGCCCGCTTGGAGGCCTACTTTGTCGGCGACATGAAGATTGGTGGAGGATTGCTGGCAAATCTGCAAAAAGGAACCAGCTTCGTCTTCGAACAAGCCTTCGTTAATAATGAAGTCTGGCTGCCGACTTATATCGAGGGTCACCTTGGCGCACGCGTCTTGTTGTTGAAAGGTTTCAAGGTAAGCTTCGTGACGCGCTACTCGGACTACAGGCGATTCAATGTGGAAACTCTCTCAAGCATCGCCAAACCCAAGGGTGCGGACGCCGCGTCCGAAACTCCACTCAAGCCTCAATAACGCTCGCCGAACAATTTAATTTGCTACCACGGGCCGGTCCAGTGTTTCTCGCACTCTTTGTGTCAGGGCCCCGGGAGTAAAGGGTTTTTGCAGGAAAGAAAGGCCTTCTTCGAGCGCGCCGTTTTCCGCAATCACGTTGTTCGTATATCCCGACATGTAGAGCACTCGAAGATAGGGGTGGAGCGCTGTCAAATGTTTGGCTAGGTCGCGCCCGCTCATGCCCGGCATCACCACATCGGTCAACAGCAAATGGATCTCAGATCTGTGCTTTCCCGCCAGCCGCACCGCGTCTTCGGAATTCTGCGCCTCGATGACCGTGTATCCCTGGTCGGCAAGAACCGTGCACGCCAATTCGCGAACCGCAGGCTCATCCTCAACCAATAGGATAGTCTCTCCGCCGCCGCCCGTGGCGGGCTCGGCCCATTCCGCTTTCTGCGGTCGCTGCTCTATCTCTTCCACGCGGGGCAGATACACTTTGAACGTCGTGCCTTTCCCCAATTCGCTAGAAACCGTAATGTGCCCGCCGCTCTGCTTGACGATGCCGTACACCGTCGAAAGCCCCAGTCCAGTGCCGCGGCCGCTCTCCTTCGTCGTGTAGAAAGGCTCAAAGATATGCGGAAGCGTTTCAGAGCTGATTCCCACCCCGGTATCCCTGACGCTAAGCATCACGTACCGCCCCGGTTTGATGGACGCCTGGTCATTCGCTATGCCTGGTTCCAGGTCGACATTTCGCGTCTCAATCCACAGCTTGCCCCCATCCGGCATGGCGTCGCGCGCATTCACGATCAGGTTGAGGATGACTTGCTCGATCTGGCCGGGGTCGGCTTTCACCGTACCCAGACTCTTTTCGACACTCGTCCTCATTTCAATGTTTTCATACATCAATCGCCGCACCATCTTGTCCATGTTTAGCACGACGCCGTTCAAGTCCAAGACTTTGGGTTTCAAGACCTGCTTGCGGCTAAATGCTAGAAGTTGCCTCACCAGCGTGACGGCTCGCTCGGCCGCGTCGGCGATTTGCTGGATGTTCCCCCGCAGTTCCGGCTGTCCTCCGATACGGTTCATAGCCAGTTCCGCATAGCCTTTAATAATCGTCAGCAGGTTATTGAAATCGTGCGCCACTCCTCCCGCGAGCCGTCCCACCGCTTCCATTCGACGCGCCTGCTGCAATTGATCTTCCAGCACTCGCCTTTCCGTAATATCGACGATGATGCCTTCCATCAGCGGATGGCTTTCGCTTCCCGGCACGAAGACCGCATTGTCGCTCAGCCAGATGATTCGTCCATCCTTTCGCCTGAGCCGGTATTCCGCTTGAAAACGCCTGGCCCGCACACAATTCTCTTCGGCCGCCTCAATCAGCGGGAGGTCGTCCTCAGCAACGAGCCGAGTCCAATTCTGAGAACCCGCAAGCCATTCCTCCGGCGTGTAACCGAAAATGGTCTCCACTTGCGGGCTCACATAGTGCCATTTGCCGTGGAAGCCTACTTCGGCGATGTAACTCACCGCCGCCACCTGCTCGATGAACATCTTGTATTTAGCTTCTGTTTCCGAGTGCACCCGCTCCGCCTTAAGGCGATCGCTGATGTCCCGCGCTACGCACACCACTCCGCCTTGAGGCATCGCCGTGATGGCCGTCTCCACAGGGATTCGTGTGCCGTCCCGGCGGCTCACGGAAACCTGCTCCGACCACCTTCCTGTCTTCTCGAGGGAATCACGAACATGATCCTCGAGCAGTTCGGTGTCTTTCACGTCGTAAACGTCGCGCCAGCTTTTCCCAATAATTGCGGAGGCGCCTTCAAACCCCATCATTTTCGCGAATGCTGAGTTTGCATAAACATGATCGCCTTTGGCGTCCACGATAGAGATGCCGTCCGCCGCGGATTCCATGGCTAGCGCGTGTGTCTGCACTTCGCTGGCGCTCTTAGCCTCGCGATATTGGCTCAACCCCAGGCGAGCCGCGTAGCAAACGATGGAAACCCCAAGGAGCGAGAAACGAAGCAAACGCCACTCCGCATGAAATTGCGACACCTCAAAAAGAATGATCAAAGGCGCCAGTGCCAGCGTGCCGTTTGTGATTAGCAATTCGCTGAGCGTTTTTCGCCGTACCGCTGGGCCGCGTCCCTCCGCAGGGTCCGGTTTCCATTGAGCTGCCCACAACGCTCCAAAGAGAAATGGCAGCGTCCACAGCAGATCGCGCAGCGTACCGGTTGGCGTTGGCTGAACGCTCTGCAAATACTGCGCCGCTGCCGCGAATACCGTCACGACCAAAAAATAAAGAGTCAGGCCGCTATAAAGCTTGCGAAGATGCTGCTTTCTCGTAGTCAGCGCCCGGAAACCCGCCAGGGCCACCACCATGACGTCTTCGAGGTTCTCCACGCGCATTTCCCGCAGAAACGCCGAATGGGCGTCCAGTTGGCGTGCGGGCAAGAAGTAAAATTCCAGGAAAATGAAAAAGAAGACGATGCCGATCTGAATGAAATCGAGCCCGGACTCCACGTCGATGCGGGGAGAATCCTTGTCCTGGTCGAGGAAAAGGGCCAGGGCGATAAGCACAGCCTCAAAGCCAAACAGGAAGCGCACCACCGACGCCTGCGGCGGCTCGCCGTGCAGGACGACCTCGTAGTACATCCAGCCCAGGTTTGCCAGGCCCCAGGTCGAAATGCCTGTCCCCACGAGCAGCCAGAAAGGCCGGCTCAGACCGCGTCCGCGGCGCGAGGCTCCAACAGCCATGACCGCTGCGAAGCCGCAAGCCAGGATCTCGAGGAGATTTGCAAGGAAGGATCCGGTCGTGGAAGTGCCAAGAGTCGCTGCTTCAACGAGGTGCAGCGCGGCGATGACAGCGGCAAAGATCAGGGGCTTTCGGGGCATTCCTGCTCGAAGCTTTCGCGTTCCGTCTGAATTTTCCTGCTTAGATTTATTTTATGGGTGGCCCCGCGGCGCATTATACACACGTTTGGCGCGTGTGCCTTGCCCGATAAGGGGTTGTAAATCGGTTTAAGTGCCGGGAGCGGCGATCAAGTTTTTGTCTTGCGGGAGCTAGCGCCCTTCGAACGGGTATCGGTCCTGCGACTGCACAGTCGCCGCGACTTTCCGTCGCAGTGCAATCGTATTCACCGGTGCGCGCTTGGCAAAGCGCCTCAGCACCGCCATCTGCGTGGTCAGCATGTCGCCTTCATGTACCGAAGCGATCGCGCGCTTCGCTTCGTGCTCCACGCGCTCAGCCGCATCGTTGATAAATATCCTCGCTGCATCAATCATCGTTTGCGACGACGCTTCGCCCTTGGCCGCAGCCGCTTTCTGCGCGCGCAGCAGGGTGGACTCCATCGCATAAATCTCCATCACGATATTCGAAAGCGAGCCAATCAGCTCCTGCTCATCCGCCAGCTTTTCGCGGAACTTTTGCACCGCGCCACCCGCCGCCTGCAGGAACATCTTTTTCGCATTCCCTACGACGCGCGCCTCGTCGGCCAGGACGCCTTCCGGCGCTTCTTCAAACGACGGCCCCGCTAGAATCTCGTCCGCCAGCTTCGTCGCCGCGGGAATCAAGGGCAACTGCCCGCCCATCGCGCGTTTCATCAGCATCTGGATTATCAACATGCGGTTGATTTCGTTGGTCCCTTCGAAAATCCGGTTGATGCGCGAATCGCGGTACGCGCGGCATACCGGATACTCTTCGTGGAAGCCGTAGCCGCCAAAAATCTGCACCGCCTCGTCCACTACGAAGTCCAGCATTTCGCTGCCGTAGACCTTGGCGATCGAGCTTTCAATCGCGTATTCCTCGAGCACTTTCATGGTGTTTTGAATTTTGTCGCCAGAGCCGGCTGCCGCGGTCATCGCGCCTTCGATGTTTCCCGCCGAGCGGTACACCATCGACTCCACCGCCAGAATCTGAATGGCCATCTCGGCAAGCTTTTCCTTCATCATCCCGAAGTCGCCGATCTGCCTGCCAAAAGCCTTGCGCTCCTTCGAGTACTTCGATGCCGTCATCAGCACGTTTTTCGCGCCGCCCACGCACGACGCGCCCAGCGTAAACCGCCCCGCGTTCAAAATATTGAACGCCACGATGTGCCCGCGCCCGATTTCGTGCAGCACGTTTCCCTTTGGCACTTTGCAGTTTTCCAGGAAGATCGGCGTCGTCGAGCTGCCATGAATCCCCATCTTGTGCTCTTCGTTCCCCGGCTTGAATCCGGGAAATGTCCGCTCCACGATAAACGCCGTGAACTTCTCGCCGCCCACCTTAGCGAAGACAATGTATACGTCCGCGAAGCCGCCGTTGGTGATCCACATCTTCTGCCCGTTCAGGATGTAGTGCGTTCCTTCGGCGTTCAGCTCCGCGCGTGTCAGCGAATTTTGCGCGTCGGAGCCTGCTTGCGGTTCGGAAAGGCAGTACGCGCCAATCCATTCGCCGGTCGCCAGCTTCGGCAAATACTTCTTCTTCTGCGCTTCCGTCCCGAAATACACAATCGGCAACGTCCCGATGCCCGCGTGCGCGCCGTGCGTCACGGCGAACCCGCCGTAAATCGAGAGCTTCTCCGTCAGCACCGTCGTTGCAATCTTGTCCAACCCCGCGCCGCCGAATTCTTCCGGCACGCCGCCACCCATCAAGCCCACTTCGCCGCCCTTTTTCACCAATTGCGGCATCAACCCGGCCTTCTTGTTTTCCAGATCCTTCACCAGTGGCAAAACTTCTTTCACCACAAATTCTTCGGCCGTCTGCCCGATCAGCTTCTGGTCGTCGGTCAAATCAGCGGGGGTAAAAACGTCGCTCGCCTGCGGCGATTCCAGGAGGAAGCTCCCTCCCTTCGCTGCAGGCTTGGTCAAGGTCGCGGTGGCCATGGTGGTTTCTCCTCGAGGGAACTTTTTGCTATCGCGTTTTACTCAAAGGCGAGCTGCAGCGCGCAATGAAACGATCTGAATCTCACTATTCCAATTTTACTCCCGCCCCCGTGCACAGTAAACACCGTTAAGTTGTCGGTGTCGGATTATTTCAAGAAATCCACCTTAAAGATTTCATTGACCGTGGCCCTCTCTCCTTCGACCCTCCTTGCGTGACTCTTCAACCCCGTCCCTGCTATCCTCTAGCCTCTCAATTTGCTCCCGAGGTAAATCTCATGCGCAAATCCGCGTCACTGATTCTTTTCCTCTCGCTGGCCGCCGCTTCTCCAGCCCAGCAGATTGCACCCGCCTACCACTTCGACGGCAACTCCTGGTGGGCGCACGTCAAATTTCTCGCCGATGATTCGCTCGAAGGCCGCAACACCGGCAGCGAGGGCCTCAAGAAAGCGCAAGCCTACGCCGTCGAACAGCTCCAAAAAGCCGGCCTCGAGCCCGCCGGCGTCAACGGCTTCTATCAGCCCGTGCGCTTTACTCAATTCCAGGTCGACGAATCCAAATCCTCGCTCGCCCTTGTCTCCAAAGGCAAAGCCGAACCTCTCTCTTTCGCCGACGATGCCTTCATCAGTTCCCGCGCCACGCGTTCCACCGTTTATCTCGAAGCGCCTCTCGTCTTTGTCGGCTACGGTCTGAAAATCCCCGAAAAGAATCTCGATGAGCTTGCGGGTCTCGATCTGAAGGGCAAGATCGCTGTCTACCTCGCTGGCTCTCCCGAGGACATTCCCACCGCTCTCTCCGCGCATTATCAAACCGCCGGCGAGCGCTGGAAATCGCTTCGCGCCGCCGGTGCCCTTGGCGCCATCACCATTTTCAACCCCGCCTCCATGGACATTCCCTGGTCGCGCATTTCCGCCAACCACAATGAGCCCTCCATGGACCTCGCCGACGCGGAATTCCTCGAAACTCCCGGCGAGCAACTCGGCGCCGCTTTCAATCCCGCCTCCGCCGAAAAACTTTTCGCCGGCTCCGGCCACGCGTTCGCCGAAATCGCCGCGCTCGGCAAAGATCGCAAGCCGCTTCCGCATTTTCCGCTCGCCGTTTCTCTCAGCGCCAAAGCCGCTATCGACACCACTCCCGTCGAGTCCGCGAACCTCGTCGCGAAGCTTCTCGGCTCCGATCCCACACTCAAGAACGAATTTGTTGTTCTCTCGGCGCACATCGACCACGTCGGCATCGGCGCGCCCATCAACGGCGACAAGATTTATAACGGCGCCATGGACGACGGCTCCGGCAGCGCCGTTGTTCTGGATGTAGCAGCAAACTTGAAGGCGCATCCTGAGGAAACCAAGCGCTCCATCCTCTTTCTACTCGTTACCGCCGAGGAAAAAGGCCTCCTCGGTTCCAAATATTTTGCCGCGCATCCCACCGTTCCGCCGAAGTCCATCGTTGCCGACATCAATATGGACATGTTTCTCCCCATCGTTCCGCTGAAAATCCTGACCATCCAGGGCATTGACGAATCGGACCTCGGCCCGCGCGCAGTAGCCATCGCCCAATCCATGGGCGTCAAGCCCATCGCCGATCCCGAGCCGCTGCGCAACCGCTTCATCCGCAGCGATCAGTACAGCTTCATCAAAAAAGGCATTCCTTCAATCAAAGCTGACGTGGGCTTCGAGCTCGGCACGCCCGAACAAAAAACCTTCAAGGACTGGCTCACCAACCGCTATCACGCGCCTTCGGACGACGTGAACCAGCCAGTCGATCTGAAAACCGCCGCCGGCTACGAAGAATTTACGCGCCGGCTGCTTCTCGAAACCGCCAACTCCGAAACACGCCCGCAGTGGAACAAGGACTCCTTCTTCCGCCGCTTCGCCACCAACTGAGCCCAGCTTTTTATCATTCATGCCGTCTACCCGACACGATGCTCCCAAGAAGGGTCTAGGGGAGTCTTTGCTGCTGCTTTTTCAGCTGCCACTCCTCTCAGCATTTAGCAAGGTTTAAAAAGCTTTTCTCAGTCACAAGTCTTAAACACAGTTTGGTAGCGTCTGTGGTACATTGCGCGCACGGTTTTTTTCACTCCGGAGGGAAAGCATGCAAAGACGAGCCTTCATCAACGTGACTGCAGGCACAGCCGCTGCACTGGCTTTTCCGATATTGCCCCAGCCGGAGACCAAGGAACACAAAGACTCTGCAGTCACGAATCTGGCTAACAATCGCACAGGAGACCAACCCATGCCACACCCCGTCGTGCATTTCGAAATCGGCTGCAGAGACAGTGCAAAAACGCAGGAGTTCTACAAAAAACTCTTCGACTGGAAAATCGATGTGATGGGCCCGGCCGCGATGATTGCGTCCGAAGCGGGCGGCATCCCCGGCCACATCACCTCGCTTGGCCACGAACCGCAGCACTACACAATTTTCTACGTGCAAGTTGATGACGTAGCCGCTTATCTCGAAAAAGCAAAAGCTTTGGGCGCCAAGACCCTCGTTCCACCCGTAGACATCCCCACGGGCACGTTTGCCTGGATGCAGGATCCCGAAGGCAACACCGTCGGTCTGTGGAAGAACAAAACGTAGGAGGATGACCAAGAACCACGGCGAGTGTCATTCCGCGCGTAGCGAGAAAATCTCTCTTCAGATTTTTATGTAGCGCCGTCCCTTTAGGGCGGCACTACGCCACTACGCAGGTATGCCCCTTTGCTCTGGTCTCACCCTTGCTCTCGTTGATGGGAGCGCCGCCAGTTGCTCACTTGCTGGAGCGCTGATTGGTCGCTGGATTCATCTCCGAAAGTTGTTGAACCCCGGTGCGCCGCAATGCATAGAGAATGCCCCAGCCGATCGCTCCTGCCCCCATGGCCCAGATCAGGGTTGCCAGCAGCGCCTGCACGATCATAGCTTGCGTGGCGTGAATCGGACCCACTGGCGGATTCGCGTGAGGAATCGACATCGAGATGGCCCTCGCCTTCTCGATTGTGAATATCACGGCCGCCAGAATCACCACCATCAGCCCCACCGTGGCTTTCGGGAACCGGAACTCAGATCGCATCGCAAACCTCCTCTTGAAGGAAAACATTCCGTCGTTGTGAGAACCCGTGATGTTGTAGAAGTGCTCCCGCGCCGCGCCATAAAACAGTCCGCTGGTCTCACGCGCGCCGGAAAAGAGCATAGCCAGCGTGCCCTTCTTGCGATCCTCGGCCTTCACTTCCAGGAGCACACCCATCATTTCGTCGCCGTACTCGCAGCGGTACGCCGCGGGATAAAGGTGCAGCAAAGTGCGGTAGAAAGCGAGCATGAGTTACGTCTCCTTTCGCGCCACGCGCAGCGCCGCCACGCGCGTAAGGTGCTTCAGCCGCGCCACTTCCATTTGCAGGTTGCGCCGCCCCGCCGCCGTCAGCCGGTACGCTTGCTTGCCTCGGGAGCTGTCTTGCTCCTTGAAACGCTCGATCCATTCCTCATCGAGCAAGCGGGCCAGCGCGCCGTACAAGGTTCCGGTGCTCAGCCGCACGCGCCCCTCGCTCATCCTCTCCGTGTCCTGCAGGATCGCGTAGCCGTGACGCGGCTGGTCGGCCAGGCTCAGTAGGATCAGCAGAACCGGCTCGCTCACTTCCATATGTCCTCCAACGACATGTCGTCTAACGTCATATTGCCTGTTTCTTTAGACGCCGGTCAAGCGAAAAATGTTCCGGGCTTTACCTGCGCTCGCGTTCTGGCTCCGACGAAGGTAATTTCTATGCGCTCGACGCTCGCACAGGAAGACCGTTGTGAGATTTCCAAACCGGCGGCGCGATTGGCGCGAATCCCGTTGCCTTCACCCATGAATGCATCGGCATCGCCGCCGACCGCGTCCTCTACGTCTTCGGGCTTTAGGTTTGTACGGGAGTTTTCAAGGCTTCACGGCTGTGCTTCCGCCCTTGAAAGTGAGTTGAAGAAAGCTTGAAGGTTTTGGGCTCGTATTGAACGCGACTCCTCGCGAATGCGGCTCGACCCAAGCAACTTCGCCTTCCTGCAGTGTTTTCCCGGGCTGGCCTTTTACGCCTACTTGGACTGCGCAATCGTTCAGGACGACGACCAAAGTTTCCGAAGGCAGTGCCACGCTGCCCCTCGTCTCAGGGTCCAGGCGCACCAAGTCTAACCAAGCCTCCGGCGTTTCCATTTGGCCCTGGGTCGTGAAACCATGACCACCTTTGGAACTCACCAGCGGTTTGTTGCAGCCAGCGCTCGAAGCATTGGCCGCGACTTGTGCGCATAGATTGCTCACTTCACCTTGAGGTCTAAGGAGTTCGATGGTGACGTTGCGGAAGGGCGTGTCGGCGAGGTTGCGGGCGACGTGGGCGAAACCGCCGCGCGTGAAGTGCGTTTCGCCGTCCTTGAGTTGAAGATGGATTTCGGGTTTGTTCTGGATGGCGTTGACGACGTCGGAGGGGCCGAGCGAAACGTAAATGTAGTCGTGGTCGTGCTGATGAAGCTGGGTGTTCTCGTGTGGAGGCACTTCGACGTAGTACACGCGGACGTATTCATTTTCGATTTTTAAATGATGATGCGGCTCACCGGGCGTATTTCCACGCGCGAGCGGGACCGGCTCCGGCGCCTGCGCGCTTACGGAAAACGTGAACAGGAGGAACGTTGAGCACAAGAGTGACTTCAACACTAAACCTCCGGATTTTGAACTTCAGAGCCCGAAGAACCGCCGTCAGGATATATGCCGCCGCTGCTACAGGCGTTCGAGGATGCCGGCGGCGCCCATGCCTCCGCCAATGCACATGGTCACCATGCCGTAACGCGCGTTGCGGCGCTGCAACTCGCGGATGACGGTAGCGGTGAGTTTTGCGCCCGTGCAGCCAAGCGGATGGCCAAGCGCGATAGCGCCGCCATCGGGATTGACCTTCGCAGGATCGAGCCCGGCTTGCTTGATGACGGCAAGCGATTGTGCGGCGAACGCTTCATTCAGTTCGATAACGGCGATGTCGTTCAGCGAAAGTCCGGCGAGTTTCAGAACTTTGGGAATCGCAGCGACAGGGCCGATGCCGAATTCTTCGGGGAGAACACCGGCGGTGGCGTACGCGACAAAGCGAGCGAGCGGTTTTGCGCCCAGCGATTTTGCGCGGGCGTCGCTCATGACGACTGCGGCCGCTGCACCATCGCTCATCTGCGAACTGTTTCCCGCGGTCACTGTGCCGTTTACATGGAATGCGGGTTTCAGCTTAGCCAAAGCTTCGAGCGAAGTATCGGCGCGGGGGCCTTCGTCCACTGAGAAATTGATGGTTTGCGTAGTGGGCTTTGGAGAGGACTTGGCTTTGGTCGACACGCCATTGCCGTTGGTAAGCGACGTGATTTTCACTTCGACGAGAATGGTTTCATCGTTGAAATTTCCCGCGGCAATCGCGGCGAGCGCTTTCTTGTGCGAGTTGAGCGAGAACTCATCGGCTTGCTCGCGGGTGATGCCGAATTTGCGTGCGATATTTTCCGTGCCGAGGCCCATGCTGAGGTAGGCGTCGGGATAATGATCGACCAGCCAGGGATTCGGCGAAATCTTATTGCCGCCCATGGGCACCATGGACATGGATTCGGTGCCGCCCGCGACGATGGCGTTTGCGGAGCCGCCGCGAATGCGTTCGGCCGCTAGCGCGATCGCTTGCAAGCCCGAAGAGCAGAAGCGATTGATGGTCATCGCGGAAGTTTCCACCGGCAGACCTGCGCGGAGCGCAGCAATGCGCGCGACGTTCATCCCTTGCTCGCCTTCGGGCATGGCGCAGCCGAGAATCACGTCGTCAATTTCTTTGGTTTCGAGACCGGGAACGCGCGCGAGGGCTTCCTTGATGGCCAGCGCGGCCAGGTCGTCGGGGCGCGTAGCTCGCAGCGAGCCTTTGAAGGCACGGCCTACGGGAGTGCGAACGGAAGAAACAATTACAGCTTCAGGCATGGCGAAACCTCGTGAGGCCAAAAGCGAAATTGGAAAATAGAAAATCGAAAATGGTTTGGCCCGACATTTTCCCTACTTGAGTCATTGTTGGGCCGGGCGGCGGAAAATGCAACTTGGCTCGGGTAGCCCTCCCCATATTTTTGTAACTGCGCATCCTAATGGGACTTGCGGACACCCGTTTTTGCAAGACACAGTTATACTACAGAATAATATATAGTTAATGGAAATTATAAGCGCTTTGTTTGAGCGGGAGGCCTTTGCGGAGGATGAAGATGGAAGCGAGTGGGGTGATTCCGAATTGCTTGGAGGTGGGGTGATGCCGAATTGCTTGGAGTAGTTGCCCTGATTGACGGCGATACCGACGCGGCCGCAGGGATTCACTGTAAGCAAATTCAAAGACTGACCCGATTGCGATGATTCCGAGAAGCTCTTAATGTACGCTACGGCGTCTTCCGCTTCTGCTACCGCACCCCGTCCGCCAGCAAGGAGCCCATCATGTGCCGCTGCAAGGACTTGCCCCAAGATTTTGTACGTCTAGCCGTGCTGATTTCTCTCCTGGCCGCTTGTGCGTTCGCCGCGCAGGCCCAGGTTGTTTTTTCTCCACCCGTGAATGTCTCTGCTCACTCCACCTCCACTCTGGGCGTTCCGTCTGATCCGCAGGTCGCAGTGGATCGTAGCAACAACATCGACATCGTTTGGGATTACAATCCGACCTCCGCCGGTCACGACATTTATTTTAGCCGCTCGACCGACGGTGGGCGGACTTTTTCGGCGCCGCTGAACATTTCCAAGCACCCGGGTTCCTCTCAGAATCCGCAAATTGCCCTAGATCACAATGGGAATGTAAACGTTTTTTGGGTGGGAGACATTACCGGCAGCCCCAACCTCTTTTTCAGCCGATCGAACGATGGCGGGGCGACTTTCTCTGTCCCGCAAAACGTCTCGACCGGCGTGGGTGCTTCCGTCTCCTTTTTTCCACAATCGATTGCCGTGGACACAAGCAACAACATTAACGTTGCCTGGGTGGGAATCAATGGTCAGGTGTTCTTTGCCCGGTCCGCTGATGGGGGCTTAAATTTCTCTGCCCCGTTGAATATCTCGAACTACCCCAACGCCGTTGAGTTCGCATTCGTCGCTGTGGATGGCGCCGGTAACATCAATATCTTGTGGCAGGGCTTCATTACCTTTTACGCCCTTGGCTTCGCAGGTTGCGCGGATTACGGCCTGTTTTTATCTCGATCTACTGACGGAGGTGCCACTTTCACCACTTCGCAGAACATCGCAACAAACACGCAATTTGGCGCCTTCTGGCACCGCTTTGCTGTGGACTCTGGCGGCAAGATCGATATCGTCTACAACGCCAGCTGCCCATTTTCCTCTCCGCCAGTAAACGATCTCTTCTTTACCGAATCCCGAGATAACGGGGCCAGCTTTTCCTCCCCGCTTATCTTAACTGCCCCGACGATAGGCGGCTCCGGGGGCAATTTCCTGCAGTTGGGTCTCGGATCAAGCGGAAGCAACATCTACGTTGCATGGCCGGGAACCGACCCGCAGTCAGGCAGAGGTGTCACCGTGTTCAACCGCTCCACGGATAGTGGCTCGACGTTCTCTGCCGCCAATCCGATCTCGACAAACAGCGGAGCTTTCCAGATCGCCGTCGATTCGTTCGGCAACATTGACATTCTTTCTGGCGGTTCAGGGGGAATGTTACGGTCAACGGATGGTGGAGCTGCGTTCTCCTCCGTTAGCCTTCCAGATAACAGCTTTGCGAGCATCATTCAATCTTCTTTTGCGCTAGACACAGCCGGAGACATCAACCTGATCTGGTTAGGTTATGCGAGCCAGCCTTCGCAGCAAGACGTTTTCTTTAGCCGCGGGACGGTGCTGGCTTTGGCGTCCCTCGGTCTTAATGTGACGAGTGTGGCTGGTGGAAGTACGGCGACGGGAACGGTGAGGCTCAATGCGCCTGCGCCAGCGGGCGGAACAGTGGTATCGCTCTCCAGCAGCAAAAGTTCTGCGACCGTGCCGTCGAGCGTTACAGTAGCACCCGGATTCACCAACGTTACTTTTACCGTGAGCACGAGCCGTGTGCTCTGCTTAAACTCAGCTGCGATCTCAGGCTCTTTCAGCGGCGTGACACAGACCGCTAACCTCGCGGTCATGCCATTCGTGACATTGCCTCAACAGGCCTGCGCGGCCATAACGGCGCACGGGGGCGGTCCACACTAAGCAAGCAGCACCCGGAGGTCCCCATGCGGGACTCCTGAGTCGCTGAAACCCAGCGTTTAGGGACCCTTCCTCCTATGGCGTAAGGGTAGCTCTGGATAGTCTTCCCGAAGTGTTCCCTGCGGTCACTTGGCTTTGAGGGGAAGGCCTTTGCGGGGGATAAAGATGGAGGCGGGTGGAGTGACGCCGAATTGTTTGGAGTAGTTGCCCTGATTGATGGCGAGGCCGATGCGGCCGCGGGAGTCGACGTACAGAAGAGGCTCGCCGACGGCAACTTCCATGAAGGTCTTAGCGTAAGGCAACGTGACGGGTTTCTTGTCGATGAGGAGCGGGACTTTTTCACCGAGGCGGTAGGCGAGCTTCTTGAATTCGTCACCGGGGATATCGGTTATGAGTGAGCCGAATGGATCGTCGAGGCCGATGATGTCGCCCGCGATGCCCTGATCGGTGACGATGGCGGTTTTCGGATTCAAGCGGACGAGTTGGGAAACTTCCGGACCCACAAGGACGAAGTCTCCACCGGCGGCCAGGTGAGCGGCCACGGGCGAGAAAATGTCGCGGCCGTGGAAGGTGGAAGAAATGGGCGACTGGATCATCCAGTCGGTGTTGGTGATTTCACGGGCTGACTCGAGGCCGTCGCGGTCGATCACCGGAGTAATAAGGCCGTTGTCGGGAAGAACGAAGTACTGGCCTTTTTTGGATTTGACGACGATGGATTTGCGCGAAGTGCCGACTCCCGGATCGACCACCACAAGAAAGACCGTTCCTGCGGGATAGTAAGGCGTGACGCCTTGCAGAAAACGCGCTCCCTCTTCGATAGAGTAGGGAGTCACCTGATGCGTGATGTCCATGATGCGGGCGTCGGGCACGATGCCGAGGATTACCGCTTTGCAGATGGCCACGGCGTCGTTGGCTGCGCCAAAGTCGGTCATGAAGACAATCGTCGGATGTGGAATGGTCGCGCCGGGAACGGGCGTTGGATCCTTGTCGGCTTGAAACTTCGAGCAAGCTGCAGCGCAAACAGCAAAGGCGAATAAAGATAAAGCAATCCGAGGAACCCTGGGAATCATCCTCTCTCTCCGGGGACATGAATTGAGATTTTTGCGTAAGCCAAGTGTATTCCGTCCGGTTGACATTCGGCAAGACACGTTCTAAAAGAGACGGGCAACTGGGAGTCCATCCTTACAGATCAGAGGGAGGGAATCATGGAAGGTCTTCTTTACGCGGTAATCGTGGGCCTGATTGCCGGATGGCTGGCGGGCCAAGTAATGAAAGGCGGCGGCTATGGGGTTTTAGTGGATATCATTCTGGGAATCCTAGGCGGAATTGTGGGCAGCTGGGTGTTTGGACTACTGGGCCTTCATGCGGGCGGGCTGATTGGAAGGATTGTGGTCTCCTTTATGGGCGCGGTGATTCTGGTTTGGATCACGCGATTGGTCAAAAAGAAATAAGTCAAGGCGAGTAAGCAAGGCGACCTTAATCAGATTGTAGCGTGGCTTACACAAGTTGAGACCCTTTCCGGCAGGAGGCGGAATCTCCGATCGGGCCGCAAAGGCGCGGCCCTCAGGATGACAAAACCGTCTTACTCCGCTAACAAACCAGGGGATAAATGGAAAAGTAAGCTAGTTGGAGCGGGGCGCGGAATTATGCGTCGCCAGGAACCACTCGGCTTCCGAGCTGCGATGGTATTTCAAGCATGTGCGGGCAGCCTCGGCGGCAGCGGCATTGCCAAGCTTTTCCTGGACGGCAGCCAGGCGTTGAAGAACGATCGGCGAGTGCTCATCGGCGGAAAGCCCTTCGGCCGCGCCTTGAAAATCACCTTTTGCGGCCAGCAAGTAGCCGAGCGCGCTTTCGTAGTAGCTGGCAATCAGTTGATCCCGAGAAGCGGTGGCCAGCGACTGGAGTTCCGAGAGGGCTTGGGAGGCGTCGCCGGAATTTCCTTGAAGCGCCAGAACACGCGCACGCTCCCGCAAAACGGCGGCGCGGGCGATGCCGCGGTCGGATTCGTTCATGCCCGCCAGTGGGTTTTCGAGAAAGGCGGAAAGAGATTTCAGCTGCGTTAGCTCAGACTGCGGATCGGCAGCAAGCATGGCTTGAGCCAGTCCGATTTGAAATTGCGAGTTTGGTTCCTTTTTGCCAGCGGCTTCTTTTGCGAGAGCGGCAAATGCCTCGCGTCCTTCTGCGGGTTTTCCTTCCCAGAAGTAGACGAAGGTCTTCAGATACTTGACGTAGAGTTCGTCCATGGGATTCTGCGCCATGGGGATGGCGCGGTCGAACTCTTGCCGGGCGGCAGGAAAATCGCCCATCAGCGTGCGCACTACGCCGATTCCGTACTGCGAACTGATGTAAGCAGAATCGATTTGCAGCGCCGCGTGGTAGTGTTCGATCGAACCCTGATCATCGCCCGCTCCGCGCAGCACTTCGCCAAGGGAATCCTGTGGATTGGGCGAAGTGGGCGCGACTTCCGCATAGCGCTTCAGGGAAGCGACGGCCTTGGCGGGGTCGGGATTGCTCGAATCGAGATACAGATAGCCAAGGCGATTGAGGGCAGCGGGGAAATTGGGATCGACTAGTAGAGCGGTTTCGAGCAAGGTTCGTGCACGATCGTTGTCCTGCTGAAGGAAAAGCCACTCACCGGTGACGTAAAGGACGTGCTTGTCGCGCGGATAACGCTTCAATAGGTCATTCATGCTGGCGATGGCCGGAAGGAGATTGTGGTCCTGGATGGCGGTCATCCAGCGAACCAAGAGCTGTTCATCGGGGGTCGCGCGGGGAAGAAGAGCTTTGGCTTTGGCGAGTGCGTAAGAGTCCGGCATGCCGCGCCTTGCAGCAAAAGAGACCAGAGCATAACTGAAGGCGGATTGCGGGTCCTTTTTCACCGCCTGACGAGCCAGGTCTGCCGCAGGGTCGTACATGGCGTTTTCGTACTTGTCCCAGGCCTGCTCGAGGGACTTGCGTACGTCCTCCGACTTGGTGGAAAGACGAATGGCGCCAAAGAGTTGTTGCGGCAGCGGAGCGACGGGCGACGTGCGAGCCGCACGGTTGGAGGCCGGCTCCACGTGCGTGGAAGGCGTTTGCGCCAACGCGCCGGAAGCAAAGAACGCAGGAAAGATCAGCAGGAACCAACGCGCAGCGTAACGAACCATGTGCAATCACTCCCTGTCCAGAAATTGAACTCAGATAGGGCCCAGGCAGTGAACGTAGCGCAGCCAGGGCGAGCGCGGATACTGACCCGTAGTTCAGGTGTGCGGAAGGATTAAGGGAGGGGCTAGCCGGAGGCGGGTGTCACAGGGAAGCGTAAGGTTGGACACACGCCTTGAAACGGACGCTTGCCAAGGAACGCTGCGAGTGAACATACTGCCCGGAAACCATCCAAGGTGAGAGTGGACCATGAAGCCGAATCAAATCCTCAAGAGATCACGGACTGCCGCGGTTCTGTGCTGCGTCCTGCTGCTGGCTGGCCTGGGAATCGCCGGAATCAAGAACATGGCCGTGGTGGTTTCGGCCGGGAGCAAGCTCACTGATGTTCCTCTCGCGGATTTGACGAAGCTTTGCAAAGGCACGCAGAAAGCTTGGTCGGACGGCAAGAACTTCACGCTGGTGATGAAGGATCCCGATTCCCCGGAAATGCGCTATGCGGCGCAAAAACTCTTTGGCGCGGCACCCGGCGAAGCCAAGGCCATGATTGCCAAGTTGAACGAATCCCGCCTGACCGTGAAGATTGTGGAGAATGACGAAGACTTGCTGCGTACCGTAGGGGCGACACCGGGAGCCGCTGGCATCATCGACGTGTATGCTATCAATAGCTCCGTAAAGGTCCTGCGCGTGGACGGCAAGCTGCCTTTTGACCTGGGGTACGCACTGAAGGGAAACTGAGTCAAGGATTACCCTACATCCTGCACCTGACTTGAGCTAGGCTAGCAGCTTCCTTATGAATATTGCCCTCCGTGTAATCTGCCAAAGCGTACTTGCCTCGGGAGTGGCGGGTAGCCCCGGTACTTGATACGCCGGGAGCGCAGGAATCACCACTATTACGACGCCAAAAGGCCCCCTGTACGGATGGTCAGCTTATCCACAGCCGGTACAGGGAAAATCTGGCGAAAACGATGGCGAAAGTGTATACTGCCCTAACTGATTCACTTTCATCGCTTTACGGTAAAGAAAGTCTGCGGAATCTGGTACTAGGAGACTGGTTTTGCGCCCAAAATGTGACTTGCGTACCATCGATTTTTAACGGGATGACAGTGTCTAATGGTACAGGTATTGAAGACGTGCCCGAAAGGACAGGTTGCTGCATCTAATGTCGGTGAAGTAAGGGTTTTTTAGGAGCGGGGGAACTCGATGAGTGCGGTTGGCAGTCAAATGAAAGCAAGGAAGCTAGATAAGGACCGTAAGTGGATGTGGTGGCTGCTGGGGGTCATCGGCGCACTGCAACTCTATTTCGTGCGCGAACTCCTTGCGGCCTTTGCGCTGTTTGCTTTGGGATTCCTGGTGATTGCCGGGGTCATCATCAGCCTTTATACACTCCAGCGGGCTTGGGCTGTTACCGTAGACAGGGTGGCCGACAGTCGGCATCCCGTTATGCTTGCGGTGCGGCATGGGATTTCCAACATTGAGGACCTAGCGCGCCGGCCGTTCCGGCGTCCGGGTTCGGAGCAGCCCGCAAGCTAAAAGAGAGTTTGTTGTCTCAGCCAGAGCACACGCGGAACGGTTGCTCCTGCCTCCTTCAGGAGTAACGGAAGTTCTGCAATCAGGGAAAACAAAAAGGCCAGCCGTCCTAAGAGAGCGGCTGGCCTTTTCGTTTCGGCGAGACTCTCTCCGGCTTAATGGGTGAAGGGATCAATATCCGGCGCGGGGAGGATTTCCGGGCCTTCGGAACTTGGTGAGCCGTTGCCGCCGTTCGCTGGTTCGTGGCCTTCCTGCAAGGACTTCCCGTTGTCATTGGTGAGATTCTGAAGAGTCGATTTCGAGTGCTCATCCACTGCGCTAACGGCGGCAACGAGGCAGGAGTAGAGAAACGCCTTGATGCCTTTGCGGAATTGATCGGTGGAGCGCTCGGCGGCACGCGCCACTTCCGCTTCGAGAGTCTGTCGTCGGGCTTCACAGGCGGCGCGGTTCTCGGCATCGAGAGAAGAAAGGGCCGACGCCGCTCGGTCTTTCGTTTCCGAAAGAACGACATTCAACTGCGACTCGGCTTGCCGCTGTAAATTCGCGAGCGTAGAGTTCACCGCCCCTTGCACTAAGGCCTGCGCCTCGGCTGAGCGCGCGTCCAGCTTCAAAAGGGTTTCTTCGAGCAGAGACTGCGTGGTTTCCAAGAGACGTTCGTAACGCCGGTCCACGGTTCGGGCGGCCGCTCCGTCGAATGCCTTGGTCGCGTAAGCCACGGCTTCGCTGAGCCGAGCCTGAACCCGGGGCTCAAGCTCGTTGTTTATCTTTCCCAGGAATTGCTGGCAGCGGTCGATCTCGCGCTTCAATTCCGTGGCCTGCCGCGCAAGCCTCTCGGTCAACTCCTCGGCTTGGCTGCGGTACTTCTTCATTTCCTCTTTCCAATGCGCTGCGATTATGGAGGCAGTCACTGCGGCGATGTCGTCTTTTGTGGCCAGGCCGGTCGCAGCGGCTTCCACGCGGGTGGGGAAAAGCTCCTGAACTTCGCGGATGCTGGACTGCTTGACCTCGTCGATGGCAGACAATGCGCTGCGCACGGCTTCGTCCAACTGCTTGGCGATGGCGGTTTGCACGGCGTTCTCAGCGGCCTGCTGCAGCTTTCCCTGAAGAACGTTGATCAGCCCATCCGGGGTGATGACGACGCGCTGCCCCTTGGGGCCCTCCGTAAGCGTCGGCCCGGAGATCTTCGGGACCACGGGTGAGGGAGAAGGAAAAGTGGCCACGTCCGCCAACTTGTGTTCGAGCACGGAAGGCGGTTCTTCCGCGTCCGGTTCTTCCGCGTCCGGTTCTTCGGCGTCTCGCGTTTCAGGCTCCTCCGCCTTGGAGCCGATGGGAGTTGCCGAAGACTGAAGCTCAGGCTCCGCAACGGCCGTGAACTGAGGCATAGAGCCGGTCATTTCTCCGACGCCCAACCAGTCTGGTGGGGGCGTGACAATGCCCCAGACGTTGGCGGGAGTCTCCAGTTCCACTCCCACCTGCTGCAATTCGCGCGTGCTTTGCGACGCATGAATCGAGCGCACCCTGGCGCGAATCGCCGGCGGAGCCGGCTCCACGTTCAGACCAACCACTTGCAGTGTCACCCAGGTCCCTACTCCATAATCGTGCCGCGAAGGATAGCGGCAGCCGTGCAGATTCACGCTGGTGGAGACGGTTCTTTCCACAAATGGCTCGCCCAACTGGGTTTGGCCAAAGACGATCAGCGGAACGGACCGCTCGATGCGCGTGCTGCGGCGCGATTCTTCTTTCACGAAATTATCCGGAGTCCTTGCAAGAGACGATTGGCTCACGTCCTCTCCCTGGCAATGCAGCCTGGATTTCCAATGGTGTTCGGAGCGGTCCTCTTAAACGGGGAGTTCTGCCGCTCCAAAGGCCGAAGCGCAGATGTTAGCCGAACGTGGCGTGCTTGTCGAATAGTTCCCGGCTGTATAGATGCGCCGAATCGCGCCAGGGCTTAAGAGTTTTTTTGGCAGGCGACGAGAAGAGAAGTCTTTGATAGGCTTGCGGCTCCTAAGGAGGAAATCCCCATGCGCCGCTTTCTTACCTTTGTCTTGCCTAGTCTTCTCATTCCTGTTCTTGCTGCGGGGCAGGCGCCGCACCGGACCGCCATCCGTGCGGGAAAATTGATTGATGGAAAAAACGATAAGCCCGTGGAGAACGCGCTCATCTTGATTGAGGGTGACAAGATTGTGTCGGTTACTTCGGGTGGAAACGCTCCCGCCGGGGTGGAAGTGATCGATCTCTCCAAAGCAACGGTTCTGCCGGGATTCATGGATGTGCACACACACGTTCTTTTGCAAGGCGACGTCACCGCGGCGGATTACGACGAACAACTGCTGAAGCAGTCGATTCCTTACCGCGCGATTCTTGCCACCCGCAACGCGGAAATTGCGCTGTCGCACGGTTTCACCGCGATGCGCGACTTGGAAACCGAAGGCGCGATGTATGCGGACGTGGACGTGAAGACGGCCATCAACAACGGCGAAGTGCCCGGCCCGCGCATGCAAGTGGCCACGCGCGCGATGACGCCCACGGGAATGTATCCGCTGCTGGGGTATTCGTGGGAGCTGAAGATGCCGACGGGCGTGCAGTATGTTGATGGTGTGGAAGGCGCGCGCAAAGCGGTGCGCGAACAGGCGATGTACGGCGCGGACTGGATCAAATATTACTCGGACCGCCGCTATCATTTTGAAGCCGATGGCGTGCTGCACAGCATGGTGAACTTCACGGACGAAGAAGCGAAAGCGATTGTGGACGAGGCTCACCGGATCGGCAAGAAGGTGGCGGCACATGCAATCGGCAGCGACGGAATTGCGGCCGCAGTACGCGCGGGCGTGGACACCATTGAGCATGGCGACGGCCTGACCGACGCGCTGATGGACGAAATGGTGCGAAAGGGAGTCTATTGGGTTCCGACTTTGACGGTTGGCTTGTACGTCGCGCCGGGCCGCGGCGGAAATTGGCAGAAGATGGCGGACCTGCAGCGCGAGAATTTCGCAAAGGCGATGAAGAAGGGCATGAAGATTGCGCTTGGCACGGATGCCGGGGGCTTCGACTGGAAGAAAGTGAATCAAGCAAAGGAATTTGAGTACTACGTCCAATACGGAATGACGACGATGCAATCGATTCGCACGGGGACTTCCGTAGCCGCGGAGCTGCTAGGTTGGAGCGACAAAGCAGGTACCGTCGAGGCCGGGAAATGGGCGGACCTCGTGGCCGTCAGCGGCGATCCACTAAAGGACATCACGGAACTGCAAAAAGTGAAATTTGTGATGAAGGGCGGAGCGGTCCACAAAAACGAAATCCACTAACGACGTTCCCTGACGGAATCCGTCTATTTCCGTAGCGTGATTCGTGGCGACTCCTCCCATTCTCCCAGCCTGAGGCCGCCCGGTAGGTATTCCGCGCAAAATAATTTCCTCAGGAGGTCCACCATGCGAACAAAGTCAGTCCTCTTTTCGATTGTTCTGATAGCTCTACTCATAACGACGGTCAAGACAGTCCGCGGCCAAAACACTCCGCATTCCTCTTCAGATACTGATCGCGCTAAGCGTGTCCTCGCTGTCAGTCTCTTGGGTGTAATCAATACTACCGAATTGGAATACAAAATGAGCCATGGTGCTTACGCGGCAAGAGACGCATTGTTGGCAAGTGATGAATTCAAGAAGAGAGGCACGCCTTGGTTTGCCAAATATGCGACAAATACATCTTTCTCGACCGGCACAGAAGTTCTGCCCGGCTGGGCATTACGACTAAACGTAACGACAGATGGGCAAGGCTATGATCTTCTCTTGGAAGACACCACCGATAAGACTTCCAGCTACGCGGCAGTCACCGACGAGCGTGGCGTAATCCGGCAGAGTAAGGCGATTGATTGCGCGATTTGATCGAAGTCAGTTGATAATCGGCCCGCCGCCCTTTCCGAGCGCGGCGACGTCGCCCTTTCCTGGATACACGCCGTAGTGATATTCATCCCCTGGCTTAATGCCGACCGTGACGGTGCCCTTCGGAGGAAGCATAATGTCGATTCCCCGAAGTGGCTCCGAGTCTGGCCTGAAAAAACGAAGGCGGTATTCCTTCTTATCTTTGTTCACGAAATGGACTTTGCCACTCCACGGCGCAACCTCGACTCTGCCGCCCGGGCTCGGCGCCTGGTGACGGATCTGAATGGTTGCGGACCGGGGCAGGGCCGTTTCTCTTGCCTTTGCTGCACCTGTTGTAGCCACGGTAGTTCTCCTTTTTTAAAGAGTTCTTACTTTCCGCGGGGCCGGAAACTTGGGTCAGCGAGAAGCCTGTGCAGAGCGGGCCGCTCTTGAAGGTCTGCCAGAGTGTACCCGTTTTTCAGGCTGTCCTGCGCAAATTGGATAGCGCGCTGGCGATCGCCGAGGTCGTCGTAGGTTTCCGCGATGTCGGCAAAAATCCATGGGTCTTTGGGAGCCAAGCGTAGTGCCGCGTTCACACAGGCAAGCGCTTTTTCGCGAAGTTTGTCTTCCGCATAGTAAGTGCTGAGCATGGACTGAACGGAAGCTTCCTGGGAATTCAAAGAGGCGTATTGTTCCAGAAGGCTCAGCGCCCTAGCGCGAGCAGCGGCCATTTTTTCATTGTCTTTCATCCACGCATAAGCAAGTTGCAGGTTGGCCCAGACGCGCCAATCCTTGTCGTTAAGGTCCAAGGCGTTGCGTGTTGCTTGCGCAGCCTCGGCGTAGCGCTTCTGGTCGATATAAAGAAAACCGAGATTGGCGTAGGCCTGATAGTTGGGAGCTAGCTGAATCGATTTCTGAAAAGCGGCTTCCGCACCAGCGTAAGACCGCGAATCCTTTAGCTCCATGTAGACGACGCCAAGATCACTGTAAGCTTCGGGGTTGTCGGGTGTAAGCTCGATGACGCGGCGGTACTGCGCGATGGAATCCTGTATTCGCTTTTGGCGCAAGTAAAATCCCGCGAGTAACTGATACCCCTCCCAGTAGTCCGGGCGCAGAGCAATGGCGCGCTTGAAGTAGTCTTCAGCATCTCCGGCTTTGCCGGTTCGCTCATAGACTCCTGCCATTCCGGTCAGAGCATCCGCGTCCCGTGGATAAGTCTCCAGGGCTTTTTGAAATTCTTGCAACGCCAAGTCGTTCTTGCCGCTGGCCACGTAGAGATGACCCAAAGTGACACGCACGGCCGGAAGATGTTCATCGATCTCAAGCGCCCTTCGGCAGTTTGCGAGGGCTTGCTCGATCCGGTGGGGGTTGTGATCCATGAGAAACATCAGGCGATACGCGTCTCCCAGCGTTGCGTAGCCCGCGGCGAAACGTGGGTCTTTCTCGAGGGCTGAGTTGAGTGCAGCAATAGCGAGGTCGAGATTGCCCGGCTTATCGTAGCGCTGGATGTACCCGAGAGCTTTGAGGTAAGACTCATAAGCGCCCGGTGTGTTGCTGCCGGAAGGCATATGGATGGGTTCGGGTACAGTGACTCTCATCATTCGGGCAAGCCGCGTAACCGCCTGGTTTTGGAGAGCGGCGAGATCTCCCGCGGGGTCGTCGAGCTGTAGGGAGCCAATTTGGCGAAGGCGCTTCGCGTCAATCAAAACGACCGTCAGCAGCACATCATGGCCTTTGCGCTCGACTGCGCCCTCGACCACCATGGTGGCGCCCAGCTCGTGGAAAGCTGTCGCAGGATCACTGACCTTGTGTTCGCGCACCACGCTTGCGGGCACAACCCACAGGGAGTGTTGCGCCGCTTCCAGGTTCGAAAGGCTGTTGGTCATCGAGTCCATCAGACCTTCGGCGACGGGCTGATACTCCGGATCGCTTCCCTTGTTGGCAAACGGAAGTACCGCGATATGTTTTTCGCTGCCCGCGTAGGCGAGGCCCACGAAGCGCTCACGGACCGACGGAAGAAAGAAAACCGCCAACGCAGCCACCACGATGCCCAGTGATCCCATCCACAAGCGCTGGGTTTTCTTCGGCGTTCCTCCCGCCCACCTTGGACTGGATGCGTTGTTCGCGTAGCGCTTTAGATCGGTCGTGTTGATGGAAGCGACGGTGGCCTCTTCCGGCGAAGCCGGGGTCGAGGTTATCTGCGCACGCGCTGCTTCGAGGGCGTGAAGCATTTCCTCCGCGTTGGAGTAGCGCGTCTCGGGTTTTTTGGATAGCGCGCGATAGAGAATCGGCTGGAGAATTGTCGGAGTCACGTCCACCGCGGCGGGGGCCTGATTGAGAATGGCGAAGGTCATTGCTCCGGCAGTGGGGCGCAGGAATGGATGGCTCCCGGCGATCATCTGAACAAGGATTACGCCGAGGGACCAGATGTCGCTGCGCTGATCGATGGATTCTCCGAGGATTTGCTCCGGCGACATGTACGGAAGAGTTCCCGTCGAAGAGATACTTTGTGTGGCGCTGGCGCTGGCCACAACGCGGGCGAGCCCGAAGTCCACAATCTTCGCCACGTTTTCATTCGTAACGATAATGTTGGACGGCTTGACGTCCCGGTGGATGATGCGGTGGGCGTGAGCGGCGCTGAGGCCGCCCGCAATCTGCATCGCGAGGTCCAGGGAATCGCGGGCAGGGATCGGTCCGCGCGTCAGTTTTTTCGCCAGCGTTTCTCCTTCGTAATACGCCATGACGATGAAAAGCTGGCCGCCTTCCGATTCTTCGATGCTGTGAATGACTCCAATACTGGGGTGATCGAGCGCCGAGGCGGCGCGTGCTTCGCGGAGCAGGACTTCTTTGTCGCGAGAACTGATGACCAGATTTGGCGACAGAAACTTCAGCGCGACGGTCCGTTCCAACACCAGGTCGAACGCCTTGTACACCACACCCATTCCGCCGGCGCCGAGCCTTTCGGTGACGTGGTAATGCGAGATGGTTTGATCGATCATAACGGCTGGGGGAGAGAAGATGACTCGATTCTAGGTTTGTGGATGGGGCAAGTCAACAAAACGCAGTTACAGGCAAGGTTTTTGCCTCAGCGGGCTCAGTAGAACGCTACTCCCCCGTCGACGTTAATCGATTGTCCCGTGATGGCGCTGGATTGTTCGGAACAGAGGAAAAGTGCGGCGCGCGCAATTTCATCGGCGGTCTGCGCTCGACCTTGCAGCAAGCCGTTCAGGAAGCCCTCTAATTGTTCTTCGGGGCTGACCCCCAGCCGCTTTGCCAGCACCGCTCCCAATTCTTTCGACATTTGCGTTTCTGTGACCGGTCCGGGGCAAATGGCATTGACGCGAACCCCTTTGCGGGCGGCTTCCGCGGCAGTCACGCGCGTCAGCCCGAGCATCCCGGCTTTGGCCGCGGCATAGGCGGAGCCCCAAGAATATGCTGCTTTCGCGGACACACTCGAAATGTTCAGGATTACACCTGCGCTTCGCGCATACATCTCCGGCAACACAAGCTTCGACAGCAGGAAGGCTGCGCGCAAATGAATGGCGATGACCTTGTCGAAATCGGCCACCGGATATTCCTCGACGGGAACCACGGGACCATAATGCCCCGCGTTGTTCACCAGGATGTCGATTTTGCCGAAATTTTCGCGGACCGCGGTCACAACATGAGTACACGCGGTGTCTTGCGTCAAATCCGCCATCGCATAGTCAGCTCGGCAGCCGCTCTCCGAAATTTCTTTCGCGACCGCGGCGAGTTCCTTCTCTGTCCGCGCAGTGAGAAACACGGCGGCGCCTTCTTTCGCGAATAAATGCGCGATAGCCCGGCCAATTCCTCGGCCGGAGCCGGTGATAAGCGCAACTTGATTTCTCAGCAGCATCGAGACCATGAGGATAGAAGGGAAACGACCACCGAGGCAAGGAGTGGACGGCGATGGTCCTGGCTGCTTTCGGCTGTGCCAAAGCGGCCAGGCACAGTACTCGGGTGTTTGCCCGATTGTTTGGCTTCTCAGCGTAGACAACGATTGGGAGAGTCGCCGAATCTCACGAAGAAGCAGTATCTCTGTCAGTTACGCCGGTTTTAGGGTCTTTCCTCCAGCCCCGCGTGATTTGAAGGTACGGTGCATGTTACGACTTCGCGTTCTTTATTTGTTCGCATCCATTTTTGCGGCCATTTCATTTCTGGGCTGCAGTTCGACAAGTCCGGTCGTCAGCGGAAGGCCCCCGGGCGGGCCGCCGTCGAGCACGGACGTCATCACCTATCATTATGACAACCAGCGCAGCGGCCTGAACTTGAATGAAGTAACGCTGACGCCCGCCAATGTAAACTCCGCCAATTTTGGCAAAGTTGGTGAGTTCTCTGTGGATGGCCAGATCGATGGTCAGGCTCTCTTCGTCAGCCAGCTTGCAATCTCCGGACAGGGAAACAAGGATGTTTTGTACGTGGCTACGGAAAACGACACGGTATATGCCGTTGATGCCCAAAGTATCAGCGGCAATTCCGCCACGATTCTTTGGAAGAACTCGGTTCTCCCCGCGGGGGAATCTCCCGCAACGACCTTGCCCTGCGGAAATATCAGCCCGAATGGAGTCACCGCGACGCCGGTCATCGATCGCAACCGCAATGCCATCTATGTCGAAGCCATGTCTCAGAACTCTGCGGGAAACATCATCCACCGGCTGCATGCGCTGAATCTCGCCAATGGAAACGAGCTGTTTGGCGGACCTACGATCATCACCGCGACCTATCCCGGAACGGGAGGCAACAGCAGCGGTGGCGTGGTAACTTTCCTTCCCTCGGTTCACCATGAACGCGCCGCGCTGCTGGAGAGCGGAAACAACATCTACACAGCATGGTCCGGCATGTTCGGCGATTGTGGGGCATATTCCGCGTGGGTCATGGCGTTTGATGCCGGAACACTCAAACAGAGCGGCGCGATCGATCTAGTGCCCAACAATTCGGGCGGCGGCATGTGGATGGGCGGAGGCGGACCCGCAGCGGACGCATCCGGGAACGTGTACGTGATCAGCGGAAACGGATTCGGCGACACACCTGGGACGAACAGCAGCTATGGGAATTCGTTTGTTCGCCTTTCCACATCCGGTGGCCTCAAAGTTGGAGACTACTTCACTCCTTTCAATACTCTTAGCGAAGACGGCGCGGATGCCGATTTTGGCTCAGCAGGCCCGCTGCTCTTGCCCGATCTTGTTGACGCAAGCAACGTGACGCGCCACCTTGCTGTCGGCGCAGGGAAAGACGGGAATCTCTATGTTGTAGACCGCGATAACCTGGGTCAGTTTAATTCCGCCAAGAATAATGTCTATCAGCAATTCACCTTGACCTCCGGCGAAAATCACTCGTCGCCGGTCTTCTTCAACAACACCGTTTATATTTGTCCCGAAAATAATACGGTGAAGGCCTTTCCGCTTTCGAGCGCGAAGTTGGCGACTTCCCCTTCCAGCCAATCCGCCCACACGTTCGGCAGCAACGGCTCGGTGGCTAGCATTTCGGCGAACGGCAACGCTCAGGGAATCGTTTGGGCGCTGGATTGGGGCGCGGGAGTTTTATTCGCTTACGACGCCACGGATCTTACGAGGGAACTCTACGACTCGAATCAGGCTGCCGCGAACCGCGATCACTTTTCCCCCGTCGGCGGACATTTCATTACACCGATGGTTGCCAATGGAAGAGTGTACATCGGCACGAGGACCAGCGTGGCTGTGTTTGGTTTGCTCCATTAGTCCCGCCATTGATCGCCAAAGACAACGAAACGATAGGCTCGAAAGGCCATCTACCGCTGCTCACTCGGCAGTCTAAACCTGGCCGCCGCGGTAATTCCGAACGCTTCCAACAGCTCCGCCTGAATCTCGTCGGTCAGGGTGTTGATGCGCTCCACCCCCGGCCCGCCCGGACCGACGCGATACCGCAGCTTCCTCTGCCCGGCAGGCGTTTCGATGATTTGCAACACTTTATCTGCAATCTCTTGTGGGTTGGCGCGCGAGTTGCGAATCTTTTGCAGAACGTTGCCGGGGACTTGTGCCATTTCGCCATAGCCTGCTTTGCGTTCTGCATCTTGTCCTGGTTCGAGCTTGTCGGCGATTGGCGTCGAGTAGGCCCCAGGCTCCAGGATGACGGAATCAATTCCTTGCGACGCAAGTTCGTAACGGTAGGTCTCCGCGAGGGCTTCCATCGCAAATTTGCTGGCGCAGTACAGGCCCATGCCGGGAATCGCCAGACGTCCCGCGCCGCTGCTGACGTGCAGCAAGAGGCCGTTGCCTTGGCGCTTCATCACTGGGAGCACGGCACGATTCATGCGCAACACGCCAAAAAAATTCACATCCAACTGGCGTTGCGCCTGCGCGACCGGCACCGTCTCGGACAAATCCATGATGCCGTAGCCCGCATTGTTCACCAACACGTCGATGCGCCCACACTTGGCGGCAACTTCATGCGCAGCTCGCTCCACTGAGGCGTCCTGGGTAACATCCAGCTCGAGCACATGAAGGTTGAAGGATTCCCGCTGGGCAAGCTGCTCAAATTCGCGCGCTGCGGTGGCGTTCCGCGTTTTCGCATTCCGCATCGTTGCGAAAACATGGAATTTCTTGCGCGCCAGCGTTTCCGCAATGAGCCGGCCAAATCCGCTGCTTGTTCCAGTGATTAAGACAACGTGTGGTTTGGCAGACATGGCCTAGCAGAATAGAGAGAAACGATCAGAACGTAAATAGCGCCTATTGTCTGAGGAGGCAGGAACCTCAAGAAGCCAAGCACCTTCAGCCGCAAGCGGCGTGTCATTCTGAGCCTGCCGGCGGCAGGCAGGCGAAAGCGATGAAGTCCAACCTACGATCTGTCGTGGGTCAATCAAGACTCGGACTGTCTTGGTAAATCAAGCCCCGGAGGTCACTCAACGTGTTCTGAGGTCTTTCAAAAGATGATGGACCAATCCGTTGATATCGTCCTGCGTCAGCGTAAAGTAGTTGTAATTCACGTGCTTTTCGCCGACGGCGCGATAGACCACGTGCTTTGAGTCTCGCTCGACGAAATCAAACACAATGGTTCCCGCGCGGAAGCGGATGTGCTCGTAGCCGACCAGCGTCGGTCCCCAGCCCCCGCCACTCCAGCAGCCATATGGCCCGCATACCAAGCCTGGATAACCGCCGTAAGCCACGGGAACGGTTGCGTTGCGGCGTTCCACAACGAAGTGATAGTCCACCAGAAAATCAGCAGCCCTGGGGTCGCTGATCTGATTCAGCCCTTTGGAAGCGAGTGTTTGCTCGATGGCCGTCTTCACCCGCCGTCGGACCATCTCGTTGTCGGCATTCGTGTCGCGCTCGACGGTTGCATCACGGGTAATCACATCGCGCGAAATGACAGGCCGCGAGTCGCGCTCACGCGCCTTGCTGGGCTCAGGCGCAGGCCGCCATGCCCAAGTAGCCAGCTTGGGTATGCGAACGTCCGGATCCCGTGTGATCTGGACGTAGTCGTCGCAACCCGCCAGCAAGAATCCGCAAAGCAAAGCCGTAACCGCCAAAAGAGCCGATTTTCTGCATGCCATCTTCCCGTGCGTCATGAGAGCGTCCTCCGAACGGACACCATTACCACTTCATAGAACACGGCAATTGCAAAGGAGTTGCGCGGCCACCACACTATAGGGCGCCTTTGCTTAGACGGGGACAGCAACCCAGTCTTCAGGGGGAAAAACCACCGGCCAAAACTTGGGATTGGGAGCGTCGAATTCGAACGCCACGGCGAAGTCTCCCTCGACAGTGTCGTCTATGCGCACCACACGGCACTTTTGCTCGACTTTGTTCTGCGGGTTGATCAGCAACATCGACTGGCCGACGTGCAGCTCCGCCTGCATTTTCATTAATCCGCCGTGGGCGTTGACGACCTGCGTCATGGCTTCGTACTGCTGGCGATTGCGTTGTATGTCTTCCGCAATTACGGTAAGACGCATTCGTAACACGACACGCTCGCTACGCCTGCGGTTGATTGGGTTCGAGAAGCTTCCCATCTTTCGATACCGAAATCCCTGACTCTGTAAGACTGACCGACTCTGAAGATGCCTGACGCAGAAGATGTAACGATTCTACCTCGGCGGAAGTGATGAAATGCTGGCCGAATCGGCAGGCGTTGCGTAAAGAGACAAAGCCAAGGGGCGTGCGGGAAACTGTGCGGCATGCCAGCCACGGCGCACCGCAATTTGTTAGTTGTATGAAGACAACGCTAGCAAGGACAGGGTTCGTCAGGCGTAGTACGAGGCCAGCATGGATCGGCCTCGGACCGGCAGGAAATCGGGCGCTTGGCAGATGCGCGTGAACTTGCCAGCCAGCGAAGCATCAATCCACCCTTGCATCGCTTCCTGGCGAAGAATTTCCAGCGCTTCCTCCGAAGAAAGGGCTTCCCGGTAAGGACGGGCGCTGATCAACGCATCATAGACATCCACCACTTGCAGGATGCGCGCCTTGAGCGGAATTTCTCCGCCATGCAGGCCGTCGGGATATCCACTTCCGTTCATTCGTTCGTGATGATGCCGGATGATCGGAAGAATCGGCCGAAGGGACTTCAGCGGGGCACAGATTTGCTCTCCAGTAATGGGATGGTGGCGCATGATCTCCATCTCTTGCGCGTTCAGGCAATTCGGTTTGAGAAGAATGTCGTCCGGCACCGCCACTTTCCCTATGTCATGAAGCAGGGAGCCGAGCCGCAATTCCTCCAAGTCTTCCTCGCCCAGGCCCAGGCTTTCGCCGAGCCGCAGGGCGTAGTGTGCCAGACGGTCAGAATGCCCGTCGGTCAAGCAATGTTTCGCTTCAATGCTGCGCGCCAGCGCAAGCACTACGCACTTTGCCTGTTCATCAATGTAGCTCTTGAGCCGCAACAGAGTTTGGATCCTGCACAGTCCTTCGCTCAACGAAGACGTCATGCCCCAGAAATCCGCGGCACCCGCTTCCAGGCTTTGCTCCAATTCCATCGGAGTTGGCACAGAGGAAATGAGCACAATCGGCGTGAGTTGATTGAGAGGATCTTGTTTCAGGCGTCGGCAAAGTTCGAGGCCGCGGACTTGGGGAAGGTGATCGTGAAGCAGCACCAGATCAGGCTGAAATTGCGCGCACAGCTGGCGGGCAGTTTCCGGAGTCGCGGCTGTGAACACCTCGTATTTTTGATTCTCGAGAAACGCTTTCCAGTTTTCGCGTTCCTCTGAGGCAATGTCCACTAGCAAGATGGTCGGGTTCATGAGCTCCTACCTCTAATGCCCTTGCTCAAGTTTCTGTCTTGCTGGAGGTTGGACTCGACAGGGACTCCAAACCCCGTTTCGGGGACCTTCCATCACCTAACGACCTCCGATGTTTCGGGACATTGGAGGTTTTGAAGTAGCTTAATGGCTGTGTGGTTGTGCCTCTGGGGGGCCAAAGGGGGGCGGACTTGTAAGTGCACCAAAACTCTGAAGTTGCAAGCAAATGAAGAAAAATAGCGGCGTTTTCACACTAGAGCAAATTGCACGCGAGCGGTAAACTTTACTTGAAACGAGGCACTTTTCGGCTTTTTTTGGGCCCATTTTCGACGCTTCTTCGCTCCGTACAGCCGGGATTGTTGACAACTTCATCATCTTTGGCCAGAAGATTATCATTACTTTCGGCATTTGAACTTTGAAATGTTCCCCTTGTGAAATCAAATGTGCGAGCAAGAATTGACGAATCGACGTGTCCTCAACCGAGCCGCTGAGGTATGATAGAGTTCTTGGGGTTTCAGTAAAATAGGTGAAAATGCAGAACCAACACTATGGGAATGGAAAGATATTGCTCCGCGTCAGGCCGCGCGGTTTTTGCGCCGGTGTGGTGCGCGCCGTGGATATTGTCGAACTGGCTCTTGAAGCTTATGGCTCGCCGGTCTATGTGCATCACGAAATTGTTCACAACACGTATGTCGTGGAGCAGCTACGCCGCCGCGGAGCCATTTTCGTCGAAGCAATTGAAGAAGTGCCGCACGGCGCTGTCCTGGTTTTTAGCGCCCACGGCGTGCCTCCCACCGTCCGCGACGAGGCCAAGGCGCGCGAGCTAAAAGTCATTGACGCCACTTGCCCGCTGGTCACCAAGGTTCATCTGGAAGCCCTTAAATTTGCTCGCGAAAAACGTACCATTATCCTGATTGGCCACAAGGACCACCAGGAGATCATCGGCACCTCCGGCGAAGCTCCCGACCGCACTCTCGTCGTGGATTCCGTGGCCGCCGTGGATGCGCTCGAAGTCGAGGACCCGCAAAGGCTTTCTTTCCTGACGCAAACGACTCTGAGCCTTTACGACACGCAGGAAATTGTGGCGCGGCTCCGCCAGAAGTTCCCTGCGATCCAGGGCCCGGCCAGCGACGATATTTGCTATGCGACGCAAAATCGCCAGGAAGCGGTCGAACAAGTTGCCAAGGACGTGGACCTAATTCTCGTCGTCGGCTCACCGAACAGCTCCAACTCCAACAGGCTGGTGGAAGTGGCACAACGCCGCGGCGTTCAGGCCAAACTGATCGACTCCGCCTCGGACATCGATGTGCGCTGGCTCGAAGGCGTCTCCCAGGTTGGCCTGACCGCGGGTGCTTCTGCTCCGGAGGTCCTGGTCGAACAGGTCAGCCAACGCTTGGCCGAGTTTGGCTTTACCGATCAGCGCGATTTGGATTTAATCCGCGAGGATGTGCGCTTCACGCTGCCTCCGGAATTGGCGACTATTGCGCCGGCGCCGCGCAGCTAAGAGTTTGTTGCATGCTTCTTGGGGGTAGGAGCCTTAGCTCCGACATTAAGTTGGCCTTTCAAGGGCTTCAGCCCCTGAGGAATTGGTTATGGGTTTGCAGTTCCCAACGGGACGCCGCGCAGGAGCGGAAAATCTCACCCTGTAGACTTTTCCGTTCCCGTTATGGTGATGCCAGCACGGCGGTCGGAAACTCTGTACAAGGAGTGAGACCTTGGCGGTCAAAATCGTCCGTCAGCCGAAGAAGATTGCCTTGATTGGCGCGCCTTCGAGCGCCGCCGCGTTTTCCCTCGGAAGCGAAAAAGCGCCCGCCGCTTTGCGTGCCGCCGGCATCATCGAGCGGCTCCAGACCGCCGGTTACGAAGTCGTTGACCACGGCGACTGCGCGTCCCGCCTCTTTGCCGACGATGAAGAGCATCGCCGCGCCCGCAATCTCACCGAAATCGTCGCCGGCCTCAACGACCTTAAGCTGCGCGCCGAATTGGCTGTAAAAAGCGGAGCGCTAGTGCTGGTCCTAGGCGGCGATTGCGCGCAAGTGATTGGCCTTCTGGCCGCCGCGCGGCGCTATCATCACCACCTGAGCTTGCTCTGGTTCGACCGCGATGCCGACTTGAACACGCCCGCGTCCACGCCTTCCGGCCGTATTGACGGCATGGTCGTCGCGCACATTCTGGGCAAAGGAGCGCCGGAACTAGTCCGCTTCTGGGGTGAGCCGCCCCTAGTGCGCGAGCCGGATATCACCCTCTTCGGGCTCGAAAGGCTCGATCCTCCCGAGCAGGACTATCTGGCCAAATCTCCTATGCGCCACTACCACGCGGGAGACATCCAATTCAAGGGCGGCGCGCGCGCGGCGCAGGAAGCTCTTTCGCACATGCACGCTGAAGCGCACGATTTTGTACTTCACTTGGATACCGACGCCATCGCCCAGGAAGACTTTCCCGCCGTCAACGTACCGGGCAGCGGCGGTCTGCGCTTCGACGACGTCCGCGCGGCGCTCACGGAATTCGCCAAGCACAAGAACCTGCTCGGGCTTGACGTCGCCCAGTACAACCCGGAAAAAGACCCTGACGGCAGCGGCGCTAAGAAACTTGTTGATCTGCTCGCCGATGTTCTGGCGGCGCGCTTGCAATCGTTCGACACGCCCGCGCCCGAACCCGCCAGCGGCGCTTCCGGCCCTGCCGGCCCAACCGAAGTCTCTTCTTCGGGCTTGCCCTGAGGCACGAAGGGCTCCGCCGCTTAACCATACGGTCCTTCCGAGCCAGCGACCCAGGTCGAGGAAAAGCCTGATGTGCGTGCAGAGCTAAGGTCGAGCGGCTAGAGATCGCGCGAAGTCTCGTTCACGCCCATGCCCTCACGCGAAAAATAGAGGCCGCCTTTCTTTGGTTTCGTCTGTGAGCTGTCGGCTGGTCTCCCTGAGCGAAGTCGAAGGGTTAGCTGTCAGCTTGTTTCACGACGCGGCTTGGGCGCGTTTGCGGGCGTGGCGGGCGAGGCCGAGGAACGACAGGTTCAGCCCGGCTGTGGCGGCGTACTGCTCGACGTCTTGAGGTGGGAGGTATTCGCCGATTTCGGCGCGGGCTTTGGCCATGAACGATTCCATTGCAGCTTCATCGCTCGAAGCCGACTGAAGAATCTTCTCCGTCATCTCCATCCAGCGGTGCAGGCGTTCGCGAAATTGCGCGAGGTGCGCGGCAGGATTTTCGGAAAAGCCGAAATGCGTCAGGAACAGGCGTGTCGGTTTTCGTTCCAGAATGGAGGCGAAGGACGCGTCCCAGATCTTCAGGTCAATATCAGGCGGTGGCGTGGCGGGCATCACGTAAGAATGTCTCTCGATCTTTATGCCCGCCGTGTCGCCCACGAAAGCGACTCCTTCGGCATCTTCGAAATAGCTGACATGATGCGAGGCGTGCCCGGGCGTATACGCCACCTCGATTTTGCGCGAGCTGAGCTTGATCGTCTCTCCGCCTTCCAGGATGCGCAGATTCTCCGCCGGCACCGGCACCGCTTCGCCAAAAAACTGCTGCAGAGTGTCTGGCCAGAGCCGCGCCGCGCTCGCCAGCAGCTTCGACGGATCAATCATATGTGGTGCGCCGAGCTTGTGAACGTAAACCGCCAGCTTCGGATTCTCGCGCACCAGCGCGCCGGTCGCTCCCGCGTGGTCAAGGTGAATGTGCGTAAGAAGAATCGCATCCAGCTCGCCGACCGAAGCGCCGTGCGCTCGAAGCTCTCTCTTGAGTGTGTCCAGCGTCGAGCCCGGGCCGGGATCTACAATGGCGCGGTGCCCGTCCGATTCCAGCAGCGCGGTGCCGATCGAATTTGGCCGCCCCATCCAGTTGTCGTCGAGCGTGGTGGTTCTGTGCATGCGAGTCCGCGGAAACAGTGTATCGCAGGACGCGGGAATCGCATTGCTGCGCGCCAGCCGAGCATTTACTCCATTCCTCGAATCGGCGATGATGCCATCCCCGTCTTCTGATCTGGTGACGTGCGATGGAGGGATACCCTATGTCAAGGCTTGCGGCAGTTGGCGCGCTCCTCTTGAACTTTTGCGGCGTCGGGTTGCTCGCGCAGGACCGACAGGCTGAGCCTGCGCCGCCTGCGAAGCAAACCGAGGCCGACGAATACACCCGCTACGAACTGCTCGCTCCAGACAGCGCCAGTTTCAAAATAACTTACGAAGTTTCAGCCGCAACGCCAGGCGCGAAGGTTTTCTACAATCCGATCCGCAAGGGCAGCGTGGCGAGCGACGAAGCCGTCTACGACGCCATGACCGGAGATCCCCTTCACTTCGAGGTGGTCTCCGGCGCGGAAGCGCGCAAGGATCCGCTGATGGCGGATGCCGACGCCGACGGAAGCTACATCAAAATTCAGCTTGCTCGCACGGTTCCTCCCGAAGGACGCGGACGGTTGCTGATCGTGAAAACGTACAAAGACGCGAAGAGCTACCACCGTGAGGACGACGCCATCGTTTTCAATCGCGGGCTCGGCATCAAGCGCAACAGTGTGGTCCTGCCAGCAGGCTACGAGCTGGTTGCATGCAACGTTCCGTCGCAGGTTTTGCCGGAAGCGGATGGGCGCATCGCCATCAGTTTTATGAATGCGGGCCCCGGCGAAGCTCCTTTGGTGGTTCGCGCGAAGCCGGGAGCACAAACGGGTCCTTCGGCGGCGCCGCATGCGCCGAGGGAAGGGCGCAGTTGGGAAGCTCCGTTCCCGGGAGAGACGGAACGGCAGCGGCTTTCGCAGCGCGCTCATCAGGATCGCGACATTGTTTATTTTCTGCGGCCGCCTGAAACGCATGCCTTCAGGCTGTATCACGACTACACGGAATCCCGGCCGGGGATCGACAAGTATTTAAATGTTGTTCGCGAGGGCAGCACGGTCTCCGATCCTTCGGCTTACGTCCTCGACACGGGAGAAAAATTGGTCACGCGGCTAATGACCGGCGCGGAACTCGCGGCTGCGAAAATCGAGGTGGAGGAATCGGTGAAACCGGCAACGCAAATTGTGGTGATTCCCTTTACGCCCGTGAAAAAAGGCCAGTCTGTGCGCTTGCGGATTTCCGAGACCTACACCGCTCCCGCGAGTTACCGCCTGGACGCCGACGAGCTTGTTTTTGATCGCAGTCTGGGCCGCTCGCGCAATGCGGTCGTGCTTCCCGAGGGATGGTATTTGACGGCCAGCGCCGTTCCGGCTACGGTCACACAACTTCCGAACGGTTGCATCCGTCTGGACTTCTGGAATGGCCGCCCGGATTCCGTGGATGTGTTGATCAAAGCCAAACGGCGAAGCCCCTCCAACAAGCCCCTATAGGGAACTCCAGCCGAGGCCGCCAAATTCCCATTCTGGCTAGCTTGCCCATAAACAAAAAAGTTTGCACAAAATGGTTATTGTGGAATACGCTATCGCCCGTGTGTCCTGTCTATTCTTGGTTTTTTCTCCAATAGCAACGGGAGTTTTTGTGTGCAAGATCCTGTGGCCGCGGAGGAGTAGACGATGGGAAGGGCTGCGACGTGTCCCACAGTCGGCGGCGCGGCCCCTCCAAAGCCGCTCACGCGGATCCAACGAGATTCTCTAAGTAGTTTCTAAGGAGGAGCAGATGCGCAATTGGTGTGGAGCGGCAGCCCTGAGTGTCTTTCTTGCGTCGCCGTTGTGCGCGCAACAGAAAGCCGCTGATGATGCCTCAAGCCGCGCCGAAACTGCCGCGGAGAAGCCTTCTGAAGGAACAAGCAACGCCGTCACGAACAAGTCGCTTGCTGCTTCCAAAGCAATCTTCGCGCTTCCGGCGGTCCCGCGGCCACAGCCATTTCCCAAGCCCCGCCCTGCGGGAAGCAAGGATTCTGACGCACCGGGCCAGGGCGTCCCGCACTATGAATTCGCGGTGCTGTACGACTACGTAAATTTCCATCCGGGAAGCCCGTTCGCGGATTTTAACAACCACGGCGCTAGCGGATCGTTCACTTACAACGCGTCGCGCTGGCTCGGACTGACCGCGGAGCTGGGCGGGTATCGCTTTAAGGATCGGAAGCTCGGTGGAATTCCCTTTAACGGTTCGATCGTCAGTTATTTGTTTGGCCCACGCCTGAACTGGCGCAAGTTTGATTACTTTGTTCCCTTTGCCGAGTTCCTGCTCGGCGGATCGCATGCAGGTCCCGCGGTCATCGGTGTGGGCTCGCAAAGTAGCTTTAGCGTGGCCACGGGCGGGGGCGTGGATATGATACTCGGCAAGGGTCTTGCCTGGCGTGTGGCGCAACTGGACTATTACATGACCAACTTTTCCGGAGTCGGAGTGGGCGGCAATGCGCGGCAGGACAATTTCCGCGCGGGCACGGGGCTTGTATACCGCTGGGGCGAAACGACTCCCGCACAGCCTCCTCCTCCGGCGAATCGTCCGCCGGTGGCAGCTTGCTCTGTGAATCCCACTTCCGTTTACGCGGGATCGGGAGACACGGTGGCGATGCACATCAACGCGAGCGACCCGGATAACGATCCGCTCACCTACAGTTACTCGGCCACCGGAGGCACAGTAGAAGGCACCGGCCCGGACGCGAGATGGAACTCCACAGGCGTCCGCGTGGGCTCTTACACGGTAAGTGTCAGGGTGGACGACGGAAAGGGTGGCACGGCGTCGTGCAGCGCGGACATCAAAGTGGAAGAGAAACCGAATCATCCGCCGACGGCCAACCTCGCCGTCGAGCATCCCTCGATCCTGGCCGGCGAGCGCACGGGAATCGCCTGCAACGGCACCGACCCTGACAACGATCCTCTGACCTATAGCTACACGGCGACGGGCGGTCAGGTTACAGGGACTGGCTCGAACGTGCAGTTCGATTCCACCGGACTGCAGCCCGGGACCTACACCGTGAAATGCACGGTCAACGACGGCCGAGGCGGCACGGCGGATGCATCAGGGAACGTCGAAGTCAAGGAACCGCCGCAGGTCCACGAACTCGAAACGAAGCTGGCCCTGCACAGCATTTATTTCCCGACGGCGCAGCCCGCCGAAGCCGAGCCCATGGGCGGGTTGCTGGCCAGCCAAGCCGCCACCTTGAATTCCCTGGCTGCCGATTACCAGCAGTATTTGAAGTACCGGCCTGCGGCGCATTTGATTCTCGAAGGGCACGCGGATTCTCGCGGCGCCAAAGAGTACAACATGAAACTTTCGGAGCGCCGCGTGGAGCGCGCCCGGAGTTACCTCGTTGAAAAAGGCGTGCCTGCCGATCACGTCGAGGTCAAAGCGTTTGGCTTCGAAAAAAATATGACCTCGGACGAAGTGAAGAAGCTGCTCGATGCGGATTCCAGCCTCTCGCCTGCGGAAAAGCAGAAGCTAGCGAGGAACATTGACACAGTTCGCATGGCAAACAACCGCCGTGTGGACGTCACCCTCAGCACCACCGGCGAGCAGTCTGTCCGCCAATTCCCGTTCAACGCAAAGGACGCCTTAACCCTGCTCAGCAGAGGCGGCTCGGCGCAAGGGAAAGCCAAAGCTCCTGTCACGAAGGGCACTGCACCGAAAGCGGCTGCGCCCAAGAAACCGTAGTTGACGCGTATGGCGACCGCTCAGCCGCCGTGCAGCGCCGTTCCTAAAACCTGAGTAAACTCAAAATAGCGGGCTCCTCCTGACGCTTCACGGGAGCCCGTTTTCCTTTTTTCCAACTACTGCCGTTTCCTCTCTTCCTCTCAGCCTTTCGGCAGAGCCCAAAATGGAACAGGGGCGTCACAGGAACTGGTGCGGCAGATGTAGTGGGGATTTTCGCGTAAACACCGAAAAACGAAAGCACGCGGCACCGGAATCCTTCGGGATAAAAGCCCAGGGCGGCGGTGTGGTATGCGCCGGGGACAACCCAAAACTGCTTGGGACCGCGCGCGGCGTTGTAAATCATCTGCGTGTGGCGGCAAGGCAGCGCTTCGTCTTTTTCGTCGCAAATCAGAAGAACCGGAAAAGAGCGCGAGGCGACGGCCTTCATCGGAGAGATTTCCGCGAGAGGAAAGCCGGTGAGCTTTTCTCCGCGATAGAGCAGCGTCCAACTGAATGGGGCGAGAAGCGTCTTGCCGAGCCAGGGATATTTGCGGAATCCGGCGTAATCATAAGCTGCTTCGCGCAGATTCGCGAAGGAAGCTTCTGCAACGACCGCTTCTATGCGCGGATCCGCCGCGCCAGATTGCAGCGCGATGCCCGCGCCCATAGATTCACCGAGAGCGAAAATGTGGAACGGGCGCGGAACGGGCGGCGTCATTCCCGGCAAGTGCGGAGGCGCGCTCATTTGAACGTTGATGCCCGAAGGAAATTCTGAGGTGATCAGCGCGTCGATGACCGCGCGAGTATCGTTGCGCTCGAGCCGGCCGTAAGTGGCGATGGAACCTTCGCTCGCTCCGTGGCCGCGCGCGTCCATCATGACGACGCTGTAGCCGGCGCGCAGCAGAAATTCCGATTGTCCGATAACGCCGATGCGGTTATCCGCCACTCCATGAAACAGCAGCACCCATGAGCCGTTGGGATTGGGCGGAGTGACTTTCCAACCTTGGAGACGGACGCCGTCCGCGGCCCGAACGTCGAAGTCCTCGCGCTGCGAGTGAGTGACGGCGAAGGAAGCATCGGCTTCGCGGATGAGGTCCGGCGTCAGCTCGCGCCGAATGGGGTGTAGATACCACGGCGCGACAAACCAGCCCGCCACCGAGGCCAGCAAAGGCGGCAAGAGCAACAGAATCAGTGCGATGCGAATTAGGCCTCTACGCATAGACGTTTCCTCGGGACGGTGAATGGGGCCATCCCCGATAAGGAATTACGTATAGAACTCGCGCGTTGTTCTCGCTTGCAGACCACGAACGGACAGCGAGAGCAGCGCTTGGCCGGGAGATTTATATGAAAGGGGGGAGAATCCAAGTCACTCACACTCTGCGCTTTGGGGATTAGGCGGATTTGGACTGGGACTTAAGGCGTTTGGCGAGTCTCTCGATCGCTTCCGTTTGCTTGACGATATGGACGGAGAAGACGCTGGAAGTCGGCGTTTTCTCGAGTTCGTCACGCAAGTCCGAAGTGAGCTGATAGAGACGCTCGACACCATCGCGAAACTCTTTTTCGCTTTGCACGAGGCGGGCGCGCCTGGCTGCCGCGGCTTCGACAGGATTGGAATGAATTTCCGCGGGATTGGGTGTGTAGCCGGGCTGGGGTTTAGGAGGCGGGGTGGGAGGGTTTTGCGCTGCGAGAACTCCTCGGGAGAGCGCCAGAGACGCGGACAGCGTCGCGGCGCTCACAAAAAAATCACGGCGGGTTTCACGCATCGTGGCCTCCTGCTAAAAGGCGAACAACTTGAGCGATTCCGGCAACACCTGCTTAATGCGCCTGGCGGGAAGCGAAGTCCAGGCCGGCGCGGGCGCGAGGGTCGTTGGGAAACTGATCGACCAGGCGCTGATAAGTGGCCTGCGCGTCGGCGACACGGCCAGCTTTGAGCTGGGCCTGGCCGAGGGCAAATTGCGGAGCGGGAGATTTCGGGTCGAGCGCCGCAGCTTCCCGAAACGCGGAGATGGCCGCATCGTACTGCTGCAGTTCCATATGGGCGGTGCCCAGGCCGAGGTAATTGCGTGGATCGCGAGAGTTGGCGCGAACGAGCTTCTGAAAAAACGCGGCGGCTTGATCGAATTGCTTCGTGGCGAGGTACGCGCCGGCAAGCTGATGCTGATACATGGCGTTGGAAGGATCGGCCGCGTTCGCTTTCTCAAGAGCGGAGATGGCCTTGGAGTAATCGCCTCCTGACAAATACAGCTGAGCCAGCAAGTCCTGCGCGGGGGCGAATTGGGGTTCGCGCGAGGTGATTTCCTGCAATCTCGCGATGGCCTCGTTGTTCTTTCCGTGGGCGATTAATCTCCGAATGGAAGGAAGCTCCGCCACACTGGAGCGAAGGTGTTTTGCCGCGACCGCGGACGCGAACAAGGACGCGGCGCAAAAAAGCACCACTAAAGAGAGGCGGGTGCGGCGCGAAGATTCAGAAGCGCTGGCCGCCGGTAAGAGCGCTCCAACCAAAGCCCCCATGACCAGCCCGCCGACGTGCGCCGCGTTGCTGATACCGGGAATCGAAGCTCCGATCACCAGATTATAGAAGATGAAAGTGCCAAGGCTGCTCAGCATTTTCTTGTTGATTTGCAGGTGCGACGGCGTCTTTTTTAGGTAGACGAAAGTGACAAGCACGCCCGCCATGCCGAAGATGGCGCCGGAAGCGCCGGCTCCCGCCGCGAGCGGCTGCGAATAGACGCTGGCGATACTGCCAAAGATGCCGCTCGCGAAATACGCCAAAAGATATGAGAAGCGACCCATAAGGATTTCTGCGCCGCGGCCCAGATTCCAAAGGCACCACATGTTCAAGCCCATGTGAATTATCCCAAAATGCACGAACATGCTGGTGACCAGCCGCCACCACTGGCCGTTGAGTGTGAGCGGGCCGAAGTCCGCGCCGAACGCAATGGCCTGCTGAGGCGTGGGAAGAAAGAAGGAGACGCCCCGGAGCACCATGATGGCGAACACAAGTGCGTTGACGCCGATTAGGGCGATGGTTGCCGGGAAGGATGCCGATTCACTGGCCTGTTGCGAGAGCGTTCCTTGTCTGGCCCCCCACCCCGCCTTATAGCAGTCCGGGCATGCAGTGGTAGATGCATCGCCGAGGGGAGGTTCAAATTCCCTCGCACAGAGAACACAGCGCCGGGTCGACATGGGATAGAAATGGTAACAGGTTTTCCGCAAGCGCGGATTTGTTGCAAACGGAAAAGGGGAACGTTGCGGAGAGCCGACGCGTTGCAGTCAGTCTTTAGCGACTGGCAAAAAGCAGAAACAAAATTCCCGCAGCAAGTGCTAAAAGAAGCAGGCCATCGAGAACGCGAAAGAATAACGATGCCGCCGCCGCAGGAATGGGTCCGGGCGGCCGCTTCGGAGGCACGGGCGCGTCGAGGAGCCCAATGCCGGTGAATTTGCGCGGAGGTCCGCCGGAGCGAGCGGAAGAGGAGGCGGGCCCTAGCTCAAATTCGTTTTCGGCAAATTCGTAGGGCATGAAAAAATCCTACTCCTGGGCGCGGAGCGCGTCCAGATGCGGGGCTAGATCAGGCGAAAAATGATTTCGATGGTGATCCACTCTGGCATGGCCCGGCGGGCACCGTCATGCGCAGGCGTGAACTTCCACAAGCGAACCGATTGCACGGCGCGCTCATCCAGCCCCATGCCGACTCCTTGAACGATTTGAATTTGCGAAGCGCGTCCGTCCGCGCCGACCAGAACGCGCAGCGTTACGCGGCCTTGAATCTTCGCTTCGCGCGCGTCGTCCGTGTATTGCGGGTCAGGACAATAGAGGCAAGTTGGGCGCGTTACGACATTCGCGTAACCATCCTTGTACGACTCGCCTTGACCGGCGCCGGGTCCCTCGTCATCACCCATCCCGCCTTTCTTGCCCGACCCGAAACCGTGGTCCTTCCCAGGGCCCGCCGAGTCTGCATTATCTTTCATCCAAGGCAATCCCAAGTTCGAGACTGGAACAGGGAACTGAGCTGCGTTGGGATCAAAGACCGACGAAATAACAGGAAGTTCGGGCGCGACGTCGACCTCGCGACGCGGGGCAGCAGAGGTATGGAAGAATCGGGCGCAAGAAAACCATGCTTTGTTGGCCTCGGATCATTCTCGCCTCCCCCGCTCTTCATCCCCAACGAGGTTCGCCGAAAACGTGCGCGGGAAGTGGGAAAAATGTTGGAACGCCGCGTTGCCCCCTTCCAAGTCTGGCAACATCGTTCGGAGGTGTGCGCGTCTCGACGTGCGCCAGGAAAATTCCCGCGATGAGTATCAAGTGAGTGAGGAAAGAAATAGTTCGTGAGCTGCGCAATGCAGGCGCACGCCCCCAGCTTAAGAGGTGTATGGGCGCGGCGTTGGCCGATGACGGAAAGATGCGCGCCGGACCAAATGCTTGCCGGAAATTCTCGCGAATGCGCTGAAGCAAAGAGTCACGCGGTGAGGAACTAAACGGCCGGAAAAATGGATCGCCCATGAACGCGCCCCCACACTCACCTCCGAATCCTTCAAGTCTGGAGGCAAGCCCGAACGCGTTGTGAGAATACCAGCGCGCAGAATTGGTTGCCTGATTGAGAAAGCAAAGATTGGTTCTCTTACCTTAGAGAAAACTACAGTAGGCGGAACACAACTTCGATGTTAACGCGGCAGCTCACGGGTTTGCCGTTCGGTCCCGACGCCGGACGCATTCTCCAGTTCCTTACGGCCGCAATCGCTTTTTCTTCCAGGCCCAACCCGGGGCCTTTCAGCACGTGCGGATCAAGCACGCGCCCGTCCGCGGTGACAATCACATCCAGCAGCACGCTGCCCTGGTATTTGGCCTTGCGCGCTTCGTCGGAATAATCAGGATTCGGGCAATAGATACACGCCGGCTGGCCGACGCCATTCACGCCGGCGCGAAATTCTCCGCCGCCCGTGCCCCCTCCGGAACCAGGGCCAAGGCCGCCCCCGGAACCGCTGCCGATTCCCGTTCCGTTGCCGTGTCCAAGCGAATCGCTTACGCCATTGGCCAGCGGATCACCGAAAGTGGGAGCGTTTATTTGCGCTACTTTCAGATCCGGCGGGCCCAGCAGCGAAGGTTCCGCCGCCAGCTTGGGATTGGGATTCTGAATCTTGATCTGCGGTGGAGTTAATTGCGTCCACTTGAACTTCGGCACTTTGCCGCGGTTCACCGGAGTGGTGGTGTGGTCGTTGGCTCCGCCGCCGCCGCCAGCCTTGTTCGCGCCCGCGGGAAGTTTCGCCATGTAAGGCGAAATGTCCAAAGGCGTAACGTCCACCTTGTTCTTTGCCTGGGTAGACTGAACGACCCGGAAACCAATGGGCACTACCAGCAATGCAACCACGGCTGCATGCAAAAGGATCGCGAGTGCCTGGCTGGAACCGAACTTTTCGTCCTTCGACCAAATGTCTTTGACTTTGATGGGTTTGATTCCCGCCGGCAGAGGCGGCTGCTTCGGCGGCGAAAAGAACTCCTTGATGCGCGTGCCAAAGCTGCCGAAACCCGCTCCCCAACTCACCGCCAATCGGCTGTTAACGGGGCGATTACCGCCCGGGGTTGAGCGGAGAGATTCCGCAAGATTGCCGAAGAAACCAGCGCCAAAAGAGGTTTGCGTAAATGGCGCATCCTTGCGCTCCCGCACCTTGACAGGCCGTTCCGTGAGGAACTGTCTGAGATTCGACCAAAAATCATCGGGCATCAAAATCGCGGGTCGCCCAAACCTGGGGCTATAAGCAGGCCGCGCTTGGCTGGCTTGATTGGGAGGCTGCGAACTGGTCGCAGACACATTTGCCTTCGGAGCAGAAGGTGGAACAAGTTTGTTGAATTTGCCCGGCACCGTTTATCCCCTAAGTATAGACGGACTCGCCCCGCCTTGGTAATCCCTCAGGGATAGGATTCCCCCGGGCAAGGAAAGGTTGCGCGCCCCCAACGGCTGACACCCATCTGCGCTTCATTGTAACATACAAGGTTCGACTGCCTTTCGATGTTTCCCGCTGTGTACCTGGACAAACAGACGGCAAGGCAGGCAAGGAAGGGACTATCCGAAGCGCTCCAAGCTATGGCCGAACCACTCGAACTCAAAAAGACGCTGAACCTCCCCAAGACCGACTTCCCCATGAAGGCCAGCTTGCCCCAGAACGAGCCGAAGCGGCTCGAAGGCTGGTACGCAGGAAACATCTACGAGAGCATTCTAGAAGCGCGCAAGGGCAAACCGCTATTTGTGTTGCATGATGGGCCGCCCTATCCCACCGGTGAAATTCATCTCGGCACTGGGTTGAACAAAATCCTGAAAGACCTGATCGTCAAGACAAAAAGCATGGCCGGCCACTACGCGCCCTACGTGCCTGGATGGGATTGTCATGGCCTGCCTATTGAAACTCAAGTCGAAAAAGAACTCGGCGGCAAAGGCAAAGTGCCTCCCGCGGAGTTCCGCAAGCTGTGCCGCGAATTCGCCACGCGCTACGTCGAGCAGCACAAGCGGGATTTCAAGCGCCTCGGAATCTTCGGCCAGTGGAATGACCCGTATCTGACGATGAGCTTTCCTTACGAAGCCACCATTGCGGATGCGTTTCTCGAATTCATGGAGAAAGGCTACGTCTACCGCGGGCGCAAGCCGGTGTATTGGTGCATCGTCGACAATACGGCGCTTGCCGAGGCGGAAGTCGAATATGAGGATCACACCAGCCCTTCCATCTGGGTGAAGTTCGGCATCGTCGGCGGCGGCAAAGGCGACGTGGCAAAAATTGGCGGCGATGTCAGCGCGGTAATTTGGACCACCACGCCCTGGACTCTTCCCCACAATCGCGCGCTGGCGTTTCATCCGGACTTTGAATACGCCATCGTGGAAACGGAAAAAGGCACGTTGCTGCTCGCGGCAGACCGCGTAGCGGCATTGCAAGCAGAGTGCGGGATCAAAGAAGCGAAAGTTCGCGCCACGTTCAAAGGCCGCGATTTCGAGGGCATGAAGTTCCAGCATCCGTTCCTCAACATTCACGTGCCGGGAGTTCTGGCCGATTACGTCACGCTCGATCAGGGCACCGGCATCGTACACACCGCTCCCGGTCATGGCGCCGAGGACTTTGTCACCGGACAAAAATACGGCCTGGAAACCTATGCACCACTGGACGACAAGGGCCGGTATCTCGAAGGCTTGCCCGAATACAAAGGCAAAGACGTCTTCAGCGCGAATCCCATTATCGTGAAGCTTTTGCAGGATCGCGGCGCGCTGCTCGGCCTTCAGGATTACAAACACACTTATCCCCACTGCTGGCGCTGCCACAATCCGGTGATTTTCCGCGCCACAGAGCAATGGTTCATCAAAATGGACCAAGCCAGCCACGGCAGGCAGAAGACTTTGCGCCAGGAGGCGCTCGAGGAAATCCATCACGTGAAATGGATTCCGGCGTGGGGCGAAGACCGCATGTACGAAATGATCGAGAAGCGGCCGGACTGGTGCGTCTCGCGCCAGCGTTTCTGGGGCGTGCCGATCATCGTTTTTTATTGCGACGGTTGCGGAAAGCGGCTCGAAGATTACAAGGCTCTGCGCAATGTCGTGAAGTGGTTCGAGAAAGAAGGCGCGGACGCCTGGTACAAACATTCGCCTGCAGAGTTGCTGCCCGCAGGAACCAAGTGCGCGTGCGGCGCGTCGAATTGGCGTAAAGAGAACGACATTCTGGACGTCTGGTTTGATTCGGGCTCGTCGCATTTGGCCGTGCTGAAAGGTCCCGAATGGCCCGCCGACGTTTATCTCGAAGGCCCGGACCAGTATCGCGGCTGGTTCCACAGCTCGCTGCTCGTCGCCACGGGCACGCGCGACGCCGCCCCCTATCGCGGCGTCGTGACCCACGGCTGGACGCTCGACGCACAGGGCCGGCCGATGTCCAAGTCGCTCGGCAATGTTATTACTCCAAAGCAGATCACCGAGAAGTGGGGCGCGGACCTGCTGCGGCTCTGGGTGGCCTCAGTCGAATATCAGGCCGACGTAAAAATGAGCGAGCGCGTGATGACCCAGCTCAGCGAAGCCTACCGCAAGATTCGCAACACCTTCCGCTTCGCGCTGGGGAACCTGGCTGATTTTGATCCATCGCGCGACGCGCTTTCGAACAACCAACTCGAAGAAATTGACGCCTGGATGCTGGACCGCACCGCGGAATTGGTCGAGAAATGCCGCGAATGGTATGCGAACTACGAATTTCACCGCGTCTACCACGCCATCCATGATTACTGCGTCGTGGACCTCAGCGCGTTTTATTTTGACGTGCTAAAGGACCGCCTCTACACCAAAGCAGCAAAGAACAAATCGCGCCGCTCGGCGCAAACCGCGGTCTGGAAAATCAGCGACGCGCTGGTGCGCCTCGCGGCACCCGTTCTGGTTTTCACCGCCGAGGAAATCTGGAAGTATTTGCCGAAACAGGCGGGCCGTCCGGAAAGCGTGCATATCGCAGTTTTCCCCGATGCGGAAGCCCTCGCCTGTGGAATCCCGCCCAAAGAGGCGGAAAAGTGGGAACGCCTTGCCCAGGTTCGCTCCGCGGTTCTGGTTGCGCTGGAGCAAGCTCGCGCGGCAAAGACTATCGGTGGCGGCCTGGAAGCCAAGGTCCGTCTGCATGCAAATAGCAAAGCCCCGGGCTTGCAAGAGCTGCTGAAAGAAAAAGGCTTGCTTCTTCCTGCGCTCTTCATCGTGTCACAAGTCGCCGTGGATTCCGCAGAAGGCGATGGACTCGTCCCGAGCGAGACTTTGCCGGGCTTGGCCGTAAAAATCGAGCGCGCCGCCGGCAAAAAATGCGACCGCTGCTGGAACTACTCAACTCACGTCGGCCAGGACCCGCGTTATCCGACCGTGTGCGAACGCTGCGGCGAAGCCCTCGCCGAAATCGAAGGTAATGGCTCTGCCGGCGTAGCCGCGAACTGACCATGCCAAACAGCACAACGACATGTCATTCCGAGCGAAGCGAGGAATCCCTCTTCGCTTTTTTTGTCTCGCCACTCGCCACTCGCCACTCGCCACTTTCCTCATGACCCCCTCCTCCCGCCTTCGCTGGCTCTGGCTGACGCTCGCCGTCGTGCTGCTCGACCGCGCCACAAAAGCATGGTTCGAAGCACGAACCGTCGAAGGCTGGCGTCAGGAAGTCATTCACAATTTCATCTACCTGGTCCACAGCCGGAATCCCGGGATAGCGTTTGGCGTGTTGGCGGACTCCGCTTCCCTCCTAACGCGCGTCATCTTAATCGCCGGTTCGCTCGCAGTGATCGCTGTCCTTGCCTGGTTGCTCGTAAGCGGCAAGATCGCCAGCACGATGGGCAACCTCGGCCTCGCGCTGCTGCTGGGCGGCGCAGCGGGCAACGTTTCCGACCGCATTTTTCACGGAGCCGTGACCGACTTTTTCGAAATATGGTTCGGCCCTTATCACTATCCCGCATTTAACGTAGCCGACTCAGCCATCACCATTGGCGCGGCTCTCATCCTTCTTGACGTACTCTTCGCCCGCAAGCAAGAATCACCTACTAAAGCTTCCTGAATTCTTTGGCCGGAACTTTCTGTTGAGGAGGAAGGCATGGGCCGGTGGAGCAATCTGAATCGTCGCGACATGTCGCACTGCCGGCCCGCCACCAAAACCGAAGAGGGTCGGAAGGCCGCCGACCGCGCCCACGCGATAGGGAACATTGGGTTCCTTCAGCCGGCGATGAAAGGAGAATATCCCGCCGCTTTCCCGGGACCGAATCCCCTTGAAATGTTGATGCGCACCTCCCACGAATACAAAGGCACGCCAATGGAAATCACCGAGAACGGCTGCTCGTATCTCGATGGGCCGGACGAGCACGGGCGCGTTCCCGACGATCGCCGCATTCAGTTCCTGCGCGGATATTTGGATGAACTCGGCCGCGCCATGATCCACAGTTGCAATGTGCGCGCCTACCATCCCTGGAGCCTGATGGACAATTTCGAATGGGCCGAGGGTTTTTGTCAGCGCTTCGGTTTGGTCTGCGTCGATTTCCGCTCTCTGAAACGAACCATGAAAGACTCCGGCAAGTGGTATGCCAAGCTCGCCGACACCGGTGGTCTCCAGTAATGCCTGCCGCAAAACACGAAGAGCCAGAAATTGGGGTGGGCCTTTCTGCATGCGAACGAACTCAACATCAATTCACTTTGGAGACGAAGGAAGCAGGCCGGCGGCTCGACGTGGTTGTGGCAGAGCGTTGTCCGGAACTCAGCCGGACACGCGTGCAGGAGCTGATTGATTCGGGATTGGTGCTGGTGGATGGTAGCACTCTCAGGAAAGGTTCGGTACGGGTGCGCGGCGGCGAAAAAATCACCGTTGAAATCACCGAGCGCCCTGCCATAGCTGCGAAAGCGGAAGCCATCCCGCTCGAAGTTCCCTATGAAGACGAAGACGTCATTGCCATCAACAAGCCCGCCGGAATGACCGTTCACGCCGGCGCAGGAAATCCATCCGGCACATTGGTGAACGCGCTGCTTGGCCGCGGACTCCAGCTTTCGAAGGGCGGCGATCCTCTCCGCCCCGGAATCGTGCATCGCCTCGACAAAGAAACTTCCGGAGTGATTCTCGTCGCCAAGAACGACGCCGCACACGCGAAGCTCGGAGAAGCCTTTCAGCAGCGCGCCGTAAAGAAAACGTACATCGCTCTTGTCCAGGGCATCTTAAAAGAAAAAACCGGCTCCATCGAACTGGCCATCGGCCGCGATCCCATCCATCGCACACGCATGGCCACGGCGCGGAAATCCGGCCGTGGCGCCGCTCCGGCGAATCCCCGCCACGCGCGCACGGACTGGCGCGCCCTCGCCCACTTAGACAACACCACGCTCGTCGAGGTCCAACTCCACACCGGCCGCACGCATCAAATCCGTGTGCACTTTTCCGCGCTGAAGCATCCAGTCGTAGGCGATACGCTTTACGGAGCGGCTGCAAATCTGCGCATCGGCAAAGTCACGCTGCCGCAACTCGGCCGCAATTTTCTGCACGCCGCGGGCCTTGGCTTTGCGCAGCCCCGAACGGGCGCCTGGGTTGAAGTTCGCGCGCCGCTGCCCTGGGAGCTTCGCGACTTCCTGAAGCAGCTTTGCGCCGCTGCCAGAGAATCGCAGAGCCGAATTGACGCTGCGCTTGCCGCGTACCTATAATTCCTAAAACCGATGAATCGGCCAAACATTCGAATCGCCGCCTTTCTCGCGGCATCGCTTTTGCTTCCAGCCTCCGCGGCCTGGACGCAACAGTCTTCTTTTGACACCACGAAGCAGCAACAAGCCCCCTCGCCGCCACAATCTTCGAATCAGCAAGCCCCGCCGCCCTCCAGCAACACGAAGCAGCAGGGTCCACCCTCCGCGCCGGCTCCTAACCAGGAGGCACCGCCAAGCGGCCAAACGTTCCGCCGCGAAGTCAACCTCGTCGACGTCCTCTTCACTGTCCTGAACCGCCGCAATAAATTGGTGCCTGATTTGGGGCAGGGTGATTTTAAAGTTTTTGACGAAGGCAAGCCGCAGGAAATCCGTTATTTCAGCAAGCAGTCGGATTTGCCGCTGCGCATCGGTATGCTGCTCGACACTTCGAACAGCATTCGCGATCGCATCAAATTCGAACAGGACGCTTCGGTCAGTTTTCTTTTCAGCGTGCTTCGCCGCAACAAAGATGAAGCCTTCGTCATGACCTTCGACGACGAGCCGCAAATCGTTCAGGCCTTCACCAGCGACACGGGAGCGCTGCGCGACCAGATCATAGGGACACGCGCGGGCGGGGGCACCGCCATTTACGACGCCATTTACGAGGCTTGTTCGAAACAGTTGAACCATCCCCCGCGCCCGGTGGGTGACCAGCCCGATGTGGTCCGCCGCGTGATGATTCTCATCAGCGATGGCGAAGACAATTTATCGCTCCACACGCGCTCCGAAGCCATCGAACTCGCGCAACGCACCAGTGTCGTGATCTACTCAATCAGCACCAGCACGCAATGGGTGGCCTTGGAGGAAACGAATCCCGAAAAAACCTCCAACCGCAAATTTCACTTGACTGACGGAGATAAGATTCTCCGGGACCTCGCTGAAGAAACCGGCGGCCGCGCTTTTTTCCCCTACCACGTGGACGATCTCGATCAATCTTTTCAGGACATCGGCGACGAACTCCGCAACCAGTATTCGATTGCTTATCAGCCCGCGAACTACGTGCTGGATGGGCGCTATCACAAAATCCGCCTCGAAGTGCCCGACCACAAGGGCTACCAAGTGCGCGCGCGCCGCGGATACTACGCGCGTCCGAATCAAGGCAATAACGCTACGGGAGATTCTAATTCTTCCGGGCAGCCACAGGGCACGCCGACTGGTTCACCGCAGGGAACCTCGAAGCCTTGACTTGGCTTTTCCCTAAAGCGTAACCCTTGCCGTGCGCGCGGTTTGTTTGAAACGCAAGGGGTGGTAGAGCCGTCTCACCTGTAGTCTTACGTGTCGGTGGGCCAGATCATTCCAATCTAGTAAGTGGGCATCGCAAAAGTTTGGAGGCGGGTGTGCGAAACCATAAGAAAGCTCTGCTGATTCTCTTGTTGGTGGTGGCCGTGGTTCCTCTAGGCGCGCAAGCCCCGAGCACGAGCGACCTGAACGCGATCCAGCAAATCAAGGACGAAGGCTTCAATCATTCGCAGGTGATGGACATCATGAGTTATCTCGCCGATGTCTATGGCCCGCGGCTCACCAATTCGCCGAACATCAAGCAAGCCGCCGACTGGACTATGGGCAAAATGAAAGAATGGCAGCTCGCCAACGTGCATCTTGAGCAGTGGCAATTCGGCAGAGGGTGGTCCAACGAACGATTTTCGTTGCAGGCGATTTCGCCCCGGCCTTTTCCCCTGATTGCTTACGCGAAAGCATGGACGCCGGGCACGAATGGCGTGGTCACGGGTGAAGCGGTGTGGGCGCCCATTCAAAAAGCAGAGGACATAGAGCAGTATCGCGGCAAGCTAAAAGGAAAGTTTGTCCTGACCGCGCAGCAGCCGGAAATCCCCGCGCGCACGGAAGCGCAGTTCCATCGTTACACCGATCCCGAGCTTGTAGAGGAATCCACGCAGCCGGTTCCTACCTCGCGGCCGCCGGCCGAGGACCGCTTCGCGCGTTTTCGCGCTCAGCGCGAGCTGAACGAAAAAATTCAGAAGTTTCTGGTGGAAGAAGGCATCGCTGCGTGGCTCGAGCCCTCGCCGGGAGATGACGGAACGGTCTACGCCTCCGGTGGCGGAAGCCGCGATCCCAAAGACCCTCCCGCGCCATGCCGCGTGGCCGTGGCCAGCGAAAATTACGGACGGCTCGTGCGCATGCTCGGAAAACCGGATAAGAAACCCGTCGTTCTGCAAGCGGACATCCAGAACAAGTTCTACGACGACGATTTAAATTCCTTCAACATCATCGGCGAAATTCCCGGCTCCGAGAAAGGCAAAGCTGACGAAATCGTGATGGTGGGCGCGCACTTTGATTCCTGGCACTCGGGAACGGGCGCCACCGACAATGGCGCGGGCTCCGGCGTGATGCTGGAAGCGATGCGCATTCTCAAAGCCACTGGAGTGAAGCTTCGCCGTACCGTGCGCATCGGCTTGTGGACCGGCGAAGAACAAGGCTTGCTCGGTTCGCGCGCTTACGTGAAGCAGCACTTCGCCGATTGGGAGCCCGACACGGCTACCACGGAAAAAATCAAAATCCTTCCGGAGCAAGCTAAGCTCGACGCGTATTACAACGTGGACAACGGGTCAGGGAAAATCCGCGGCGTCTATCTACAGGGCAATGAAGCCATCGCGCCGCTTTTCTCGCAATGGATGGAGCCGTTCCACAATCTCGGCATGACCACGCTGACGATTCGCAACACCGGCGGCACCGATCATCTTTCTTTCGACGCCGTCGGCCTGCCCGGCTTTCAATTCGTCCAGGATCCGCTCGATTACGACACGCGCACGCACCACTCCAACATGGACGTCTACGAACGCATCCAGGAGCCGGACATGAAACAGATGGCCGTGATCGTCGCGTCGTTCGTGTACCTGACCGCCAACCGTGACGAAATGGTTCCGCGCAAGCCGTTGCAGAAAACGCGCCCCAAGCGCACCAGCCCGTTCTAGTCAGCGGAGTTCAAGAAGCGAGCCGCGACATGAAGGCAGCGTGGTACGAAAAGCAAGGCCCGGCCCGGGAGGTTCTGATCGTCGGGGAGATGCCTGACCCGATTCCCGGAGCCGGAGAAGTTCGCATTCGCGTTGCCGCTTCGGGAATCAACCCGGGCGATATCAAAAAGCGCCAGGACTCTTTTGGCTACGGCATGGCATATCCTCGGGTGATTCCACACAGTGACGGCGCCGGGCGTATAGATCAGGTTGGCGCCGGTGTTTCTCAGGAATGGATTGGGCGACCGGTGTGGTGTTACGGAGCCCAATCCTATCGCCCGTTTGGCACGGCGGCAGAGTTCACGGTCGTTCCTGTCGATCAAGTCGCTCCGCTGCCCGCCAACGTCTCCAGGGAGCAGGGCGCGTGCCTTGGGATCCCCGGCATTACGGCTCATCGCGCCGTCCACGTCGCCGGGCTGGTAGCAGGACGCGCGGTTTTGGTGCAAGGTGCCGCAGGCGCCGTGGGAATGTGCGCCGTTCAACTGGCGCGTTACGCGGGAGGGCGCGTGATCGGAACCATCCGCTCACTGGCCGAGGAACCGGCCGCGCGAGCCGCCGGCGCCCACGAAGTGGTTCCCAACGATGGGGAATTAAAAGCGCGCGTCAAATCCCTCGCCCGCGAGGGTGTTGACCACATCGTCGAAGTGGCCTTTGGGGCCAATATCGAGGCTGACGTAGAACTCCTCAAAGTGGGCGGTTCGGTCGCCGCCTATGCCACCGATGTTGGAACTCCGAAGATCCCTTTCTGGCCAATGGTATTCAAAAACATTCGGCTATTCTTTTTGGGCAGCGACGATTTCCCGAAGGAAGCAAAAACCGCAGCGGCCCGGGACTTGAACGGCGCTCTGGAGGCGGGATGGCCCGGCTTCGAAATCGCGGAACGCGTCCCGCTCGCCGAGATCGCTCGCGCCCACGAACTGGTCGATACGGACGCGTTGTCGTTACCCTCCCCGAAGAGTAGCAACCGGTTAAGTTCTCAGTGGGGACGGTCCTGAATCGTAGTGCTGACGTCAAAAGAAAACCCTTAGCGCGACACATCGCGCAGCAGCACGGCGTCCGACTCGGTGTGGCCGCGCTCAAATGCGATTTGCGAGCCGTCGGGCGAAAACGCAAACTGCGCGATTCGTTCCGACGTGAAATGCGTGAGCTGCCGGTAAGTCGAGCTAATGAGCGGCTGGAGCCAGAGATTGTCCACGCCTTTTTCGTGCACGGTGTAAGCAACCGCCTTGCCATCCGCTGTGAATTCCAGTGGCCGTGAAGCCCGCTGATCCACGTCGTGATACCAGGATTTTTTGTCTTCCGTGGAGATGAATTTGAGCATCAGCTTGTGGTCCAATTCGCGGGTTTCCAGCGTGACCAGCGTTTTGCCGTCGGGGGACAGCGCGGCGCCGCCAATGGCGGAGTCGAATGCCTTTTCCGGCGTGCCGCCTTCGAGCGACACGCGCTTGGGCAAAAAGTTGTCGGCTGCGTCCGCATAATAGACCCACTTATCGTCCAAGGCGCACCGCACGTCGGTTTCGTTGTGCCCGAACGTCAGTTGCGTCGGATTGCTCCCGTTCGCATCCATCCGCCACAAATTCTCCGCGGTTTTGGCCGCTTTCCCGAGTTGCCGGTAAACGATGTAACGTCCGTTCCCGCAAACCGCGGCCTGGTCCGGAAGATGGCTCTTGTCCGACATCACGACTCTTTCTCCCCCTTTCGGATCAAGAATGCGGATGTCGCCGCCTTGCGGAAACACGAGCCGGCCGTCAGGCGTCCAACTCCACCACCAAACCACCAAATGCGAAGAAAGGTGCACGGGGCGCAAAGCATCGGGCGACTGGGCAGGAGCCAACGAAACTTCATACTTGAATTGTGATTGCGTCGTCACCAAACTGCGCCCGTCGGACGCTAGGCTCAGCAGCCAATAGTTGTTCGTATCGGCCGTCAATTCGCGCACCTGGCCTTGCGGATAGGTCAGAAACACAAGCTGCCGGTTAAGCATCCCATTTTGTATTGCCACCGAAGTCATAATCATGCCAGACGAGTCCGGCATCCACGCGGGATGGAGAAAAAGGGGCGCGTCTGGGACCGCCCTCGTTTCCCGTTTGCCGGAGGCGGCATCCACCACGAGCAACCCCGTGAACGTGTCGGCGGTGGGCTGCGTCAGGGGAATCACAATAACTTTTCCATCTGGAGACCACGCCGGGGTGTGTGAGTCGCTCAGGATCGCAACGCTGGTGAAAAGTGCCCGATCCGGAGAACCATCCTTATTGGCGACCAGCAAATCCCACACGGGTGAATCGTGGCGCGCGCGCAAATAGGCGAGGCGCTGGCCATCCGGCGAAAAAGTCACTGGACTGTCGACGTCTTTAATGAGCACTTGCGGCGCGCCGCCAAGCACCGGCGCGCGGTACAGCGACGAAACCCTATGTTCTTCGTCATCGCGACGTACAAAATAAAGATAGTTTCCGTCGGGCGAAAAGGTCACGCCCCCGTAGCGAGTCCCGGCCGGCGGCACGATCTGTGTGTTGCTGGCCGTTGGAATGTGCCGCAGCCATAGCGACTGCAGCCCATTCTCGTCCCTTACATCCAGCAGGTACTTTCCATCCGGCGAAACCGCCGCAAGGATCACGTGGCCACTGTTTGTCAGGTTTTCAATCGAGAACCGCTCGAATGGAACATGCCTCGTTTTCAGGACAAGCGTGTACACCCCGAAGATTGCGGCAGCCAGGACAACCGCGATCCCACCCATGGTCAAGCCCGTTCCTAATTTGTGTTTGCTGGCCGCTGCGACCAGCACTGAGCTGCTTGAAGGCGCTTGAGCCGGAGTGGCGTTCGTTCCCGTAGCCGGGCCCTGCGTAGCTGTCGCAGCCGCCGCTCGTGTCGAGGCGGACGAAGCAGCGGCCACCTTCCCGGAGTCCAGCTCGCGTTGCAGCCGCTTCAAATCGGCGCGCATTTCCGCGGCAACCTGGTAGCGCACCTCGCGGTCTTTCTCGAGCGCCTTGTTGAGGATGCGCTCGAGCTCCGCCGGAACTTCAGGGTTCAAGGAAACCGGAGCCACGGGAGTATTCCGCAAAATATTGTCGAACACCACCGCGCTGGTCGAACCCGGGAACGGTTGCTTTCCCGTGACAACTTGATAGAGAACCGCGCCGAGCGAAAACAAATCGCTCCGCGCATCGAGCTCTTCGCCCCGCGCTTGTTCCGGCGACATGTAGGCAATCGTGCCCACCGCGGTTCCGGGACTGGTGAGAAGCAGTGTCTCATTGTCGCCGATGGTTTCTGCGTCAGCGTACGCAGGCTGTTCCGCTGTGAGTTTGGCGAGGCCGAAATCGAGAATTTTCACCTGGCCGCGTTCCGTGACAAAAATGTTCGCTGGTTTGATATCCCGATGAATGATTCCTTTTTTGTGCGCCGCATCGAGCGCGTCGGCAAGCTGAATCCCGATTTCAATCGCGCGCGAGATGGCCAGGATGCCTTGGCGGAGCAGCTTGTCGAGCGTCTGCCCTTCCAGCAATTCCATCGCGATGAACGTTTTCCCTTCGTGCTCTTCGATCGCATGAATCGTGCAGATTCCGGAATGATTCAAAGAGGATGCGGCCCGAGCTTCGCGCAGGAAGCGCTCCAGCGCTTGGGGATCACGGTTCGAGTTTTCCGGCAGGAATTTCAGCGCCACGCGCCGGCCCAGCTTTGTGTCTTCAGCTTCGTACACCACTCCCATGCCGCCGCTGCCAAGCTTGCGGAGGACGCGGTAATGCGCAATGGTTTCGTTCAGCATTCCAAGGACGAACCGAGGCTGATGGTTTCGTTAAGCATTCGACCTGCGAGAAACGAGGAAGCAAACTGGTCAGCAAAATGGATTCGCAGAAATACTAAACGCCCGCCGAATCGCGGTCAATCCATTCGTCGCACCTGAGTCGTGCTCCATTTGCTATGAGGCGAGGCCGATTATCGAATTCAGACTTGGACGCTACCACGCCGTACCCGGCAGGTCCATCTTTCGGCGCGTAGCTCTTTTGGCGCGCTAACGAATCAGTCTTGGCCGCCCGGTGAGCCCTCTTCTTTTGGCGCGTAATACCCCTTGCGAGCCAGCACTTTCATATCCTTGTCCACGGTCTCCACTTTGATTTTGCGGAACGTTCCATCGCGCGCGGAATTCGTCGGATAATATCCAATGGTGTACTCGGAGCGGAGTTCTTCGGAGATCTGATCAAACGCTTCTTGCAGGTGCTTCTCGGAGGAAACTTCGATGACGCGGCCGCCGGCGGCGTCCGCAATTTTGTGCGCGATGTCCGGTCGCCAGCCAAAGCCCGGATCGTGCACCAGCAAAATATGCACCACGGTGTTGGTGCGCTCGGCGGCTTCGATGGCTTCCTCGACGCGTACCTTGCTGCCCTGATCGTCGGCATCGGTAATGATGACCAGCGCTTTGCGCCCCGCTTCCGTTGCGAGTTTTTCGCCGCACGCCGTCCAAATCGCATCGTAGAAAGCGGTGCCGCGAAGTCCGCGCGTGCGGGATTCCGGCGGCAGCGGGCCCGGATTCGTCATGCTCACCATGGGAGCATTGATGCGGGCGCTTCGGATGGCACGGTCGAGTTGCGCGCGATCGTCGGTGAAATCAGAAAGAAGATCGACGTCGACGTCGAAGGAAATCACCATGGCTTCGTCGCCTTTGCGCAGGGCGCGGTTCAGGAAGCGCGTCGCGGCTTCCTGCTCGGCGGGCAGACGGTTTTGTTCGCTGCCGCTGGTATCAATCAGCAGTCCCAGCGTGATAGGGAGTGCGGTTTCCACTGAAAAAAATGCAACCTTTTGTTCCTGGTCATTCTCAAAAATGCGAAAGTTTTCTTTCTTGAGCGAGGGAATGATGTGTTTTTGCTTGTCGCGCACGGTGGCAAAAACATTGACCAGGCCAACTTCGGTTTTAATCGTGGGCGTTTGCTGGTCGCTCTGCTGAGTTGATTGTTGTGCGGGCTGTTGCGTGAACGGCTGCAAGGCCTCTGGTGATAATTGTCGAGGCGGCTCTTGCGCGCCCGCTGACGCCACCAGCGCCCATACAACCAATGTTGCCGCGCACTGCGTCACAACTTTGCTTATCGAAGGCATGTATACTTTCCTGGCTATAAAAATGCCCGCCAAACGCGCGCGGGTCGTTGCCACGTTCCCATAGGATGCCATTTCGAGCCCGAATGGATGTGCGCGCATCAAATTACTGTGCGTGAAATTTCAATACGAAGTTTGGCCCGAGGAGCATGAAAAGTCTACGAAAAATCGCTGTTTTGGCCGGCGTGGTCCTCCTGACGCTGTCGCTGGGGTACGTGCCGCTGCGCGCGCGCACGCACCAGCCCCGCTCTCCTCAACAAGGTTCCACGACGCCCGCGCAGTCGCAAACACCGCCGCCTCCCGCGCAGCAGCAACAGCCGCCCGGCATTCGGGTCCGTGTGAATCAAGTCATCGTTCCGGTTACGGTGAAGGATGGCGCGGGCCGGCTCGTTCCGGACCTGCGCAAGGACGAATTCCGCATCCTCGAAGACGACGTCGAGCAAAGAATCATTTCCTTCAGCGCGGACGCGGTTCCGCTGTCCCTGATCTTGCTGATCGACAATGACTTGAAACGCAATGACGCGCGCCAGGTGGCGGAAAGCCTCGATTCCATCATCGCGGGCTTAAGCACCAGCGACGAAGCGTTTGTCTGCCGCTTCGACACGTACGTCCACCAAGGACATGGGTTCATCAGCGATCAGGACAAGCTGCTCACCGAACTGAAGCGCACGCGGCTGGATGAACAGCCAGACGCTGGGCCGTCGAGCACAGCCATCATCGAGAGCCCCACCATCAACGGCCACGCGGCCACGGGGGAGGCTCCGAAAACGCCCGAAACCACCATGATAATTAAGGCTCAATCCAGCAAGGCGCTGGACGACGCGGTCTACACGGCGGCACAATTGCTGAAGGACCGCGACCCGGATCGCAAGCGGCGAAAAATCATTCTGCTCATTTCCGACGGCCTGAACAATCCCAAAGTCAACGCGAACAAGTACGACGCCGTCATCAAGGATTTGCTTCGCTACGAAATATCAGTTTATGGCGTCGGCGTGGGATCTGCCGTTTTCAACCGCAGGTTTGAGCGGCTCGCGAAATATGCCAAGGATTCGGGCGGCGACGTCTACTACGGATTGAAAAACAGAGAAATGGAAGAGCTGTACGCGCGCGTCACGGAAGAGGCGCGCAACCAATACACGCTTGTTTATTCGCCCGCCGGGACGGACGCCAGCGCGGATTATCATTCGATTGAAGTGCGCGTGAAGCGCGAAGGCCTGACCATCCTCACCCGCGAAGGGTATTACACCGCCGCCGCGCGGTAGAGGCGGCACTTCGGGAAAGGTCATCTCCAGCCGATCGATCGATTCGCCCACAAAGCTAACTGCGGCGGCTCAGCGAGGCAAACTTGGCGGTACGCAAAGAGCGGCGGCCTAAAGGCTGCCGTCCGCCTGCTTTGTCCCTAAGCTATTCCTGAGTTGTCTTTTTCCAGGCTGCGTTCGATGCGCGGGTCGGGAATGAGCCAAATCAGGGCGACGGCGAAATACAGCACATAGGGAATCTTGGGATTTACGAAAGCCAACGTGATCGCCAGGGCGTAGAGGGCAATCGAAAGTTTGCCCTTGGCATCGGAGCCCATGGCTCGCTGCAAGCGCGAGTCCTTTCCATGATGCTTTACCAATAATCGTTGCAGGATGCTGTAAGCAACTCCGCTCATGAACAAAACGAGTCCGTAAATGACCGCGGGGCCCAGGCGAAGTCCCTCCTGGCCCATCCACGCGGTCACGGCTGGGATAAGAGAGAGCCAGAAAAGCAAGTGCAAGTTTGCCCAAAGGATTTTTCCGTTAACGCTATGGCTGGCTTGGAGCAGATGGTGATGATTGTTCCAGTAGATGCCAATGTAGAGGAAACTGAGGACGTAGGCGACGAGAGGCGACAAAACGGCGCGCAATGCAGCCAAGTCTGACGCGCCGCGCGGAATCCTGAGATCCAGCACCATGATGGTGATGAGGATCGCCAGAACGCCGTCGCTGAATGCCTCCAGCCGCCCCTTGGACATCGCTTGCCTCCGGAACACTACACCCCGTTCACACCGTGCATCGTGCCAAATCCGCCCAGGGGCAATTATCTCGCGGGTCTAGAGACCCGCCACTACACCGCTTCGGCGTCAGCTCTTTCGAGCGCGTGTTCGCGAAGATAGAGAAACAAAGGAAAGCCTAGAGACACCCCGACGGTCAGGGTTCCCGCAAGCGGCAACCAGAGATGGCGGACAGCCAGCCGCTTGCCTTCACGACGAACGAAAAAAATCAACACGACTGCCGAAACCAGAACATCCATCGCGAAGAATGAGCCGATGCGGTTGGCAAAGAGTTCGCTGACGAAAAGTCCCAGCGGCACGCCGTGGTGCGCCACAACCCACGGCACAAATTGCGAATAAGGCAGCAGAATCCCGAGAACACAAAAGACGATGTAGACGGTTTTGCGAGTCATGGGCTGGATTCCTCCTGCGCCGGCTTCGCGATGTTTCGCGATGGGCTTCCCGTCGTAGATACAGCTTACCAGCGTGATGCACCAAATCGTGCGTCGGTTGCGCGGCCTAACTGCGGTAGACTGGCACACGCATTCAAGTCCCGAAACTGCTGAGGCTGCCCGTGCGCCTGGCAAAATCGCTCGTCATAGCGGCGCTCCTGCTTGCTCCTGCCACGACGGTTGCGCAGCAACCCGACGAGAAGGAGTCCGCCGGCGTGCTCGAACTCGGCGTCGCGGGCGCCTGGAATCTCAAAAACGCATCCGGCTTCGGTCCTACAGTTGCGGTGGAGGTCACTCCGGTCGAACACTGGCTCGAACTCGAAGCCGGAGTCACGCCGCTCTTCAGCCGGCGCTCGACCGAATGGAGCGCCGATCTACTCTTCAAGAAACCCTGGAGCCTCTCCAAGAAAATCGAGTTCATGGCCGGCGCTGGTCCCGAATGGATTCACACCAGGGAATCCGGCGCGTCTACCAACTCCGTGGGCGCCGAGGCGGTCGTCGACTTCATGTTCTGGCGCTCCCGCAAGCATCGCTTTGGCTGGTATCTCGAACCGACGTACGAGTACAAATTCGGCTCGGGCCACGAGCATTCTGTTGGCGTCAATGGCGGCATTTTGATTGCCATCCCGTAGCGTTTCTTTCCCAAGCCCAAGCGGCCCCTATTCCGCTTCGCGTTCGCGTTCTTGGGGAAACAAGAGCGGAGTAATCAGCAAATTCGCGCCTGCTGAGCCCGCTCAAGTGACCAAAGCTAGCGGCTGATGGTAGACTGGCCGGCAGTGGGGGTACAAACATGGCGAAAAGAGCAAAGCAAAAGAAAGCGAAGCGCGGGCCAAAAAGGATTACGGCGAAAGCGAAGTCGAGCGCGAAGAAGGCTGCGCCGAAGCGCAAAGCGGCGCGCAAGCCAGCTGCTCGGAGGCGACCTGTCCGGGAGACACAGGCAGTGATGGGCAGCCAAAGCGTACCGACGGTGCCATTGAAGCGCCGCGCGCGTGTGGCGGCTGCGGGAGCGGGCGGCGGCGACTTTGGCGGAGCTTCCGTGGTTGAGAGCGCGGATTCCGAAAGCACGGACGAGTTGTTGGAAGAAGGGCAGACGTTCGAAGCGGGAATTGTGAGCGGCGTGGAAAACGCTCCCGATCCGGATGAAGGCGAAGTGCGCACGCGCGAAGTCTCGCAAGACGACGTGCCGGAAGAGTACGACGACAAAGACCGGCCGTAGTTCTCGCTTGTGACAGGGGCTCCGAAAAAGCGGGAGGTTCGCATAACGTTTGGTGAAAACGACATCCTCGCCGCGGCCGTTCGCAAATTCATTCATGTTGACATGGACGCGTTTTATGCGTCTGTCGAGCAGCGCGACGATCCGCAACTGCGGGGCAAGCCGGTCATCGTTGCGTGGCGCGGGAATCGCTCGGTGGTCTGCGCCGCTTCGTATGAAGCACGTCAGTTTGGAGTGCGTTCGGCGATGCCGGTAGTTCGAGCGGAACGTCTCTGCCCCGATGGGGTGTTCCGGCCTCCGGATTTCCCGCGCTACCGCGCCGTCTCGGGCCAGGTGCGCGAAATCTTCCTTCGCCATACCGATTTGATCGAGCCGTTGTCGCTGGACGAGGCGTATCTTGACGTCTCGGAAAACAAAACGGGACTCCCTACCGCGACACAGGTTGCGCGCAGGATTCGCGAACAGATTCGCGCGGAACTCGAACTGACTGCATCGGCGGGCGTGGCTCCGAACAAATTCCTTGCCAAGATTGCTTCGGACTGGTGCAAGCCGGATGGGCTCTTCGTCATACAGCCGGAAGAAGTCGATTCGTTTTTGTTGCCGTTGCCCGTGGGCCGCCTGCCCGGAGTCGGCAAAGTGATGGAAGAAAAGCTGAAGGGCTTTGACGTGGCAACGGTCGGCGAACTTCGCAAGCTGGAGTTGGCAACTCTCGAGGGCCGCTTCGGCCGCTATGGCGTGCGTCTTTACGAGTTGGCCCGCGGAATCGACAACAGCGAAGTGATCCCTAACCGTCCCACCCAATCCATTTCCGCCGAAGACACGTTCGAACGCGATGTGCTGTTAGCCGAGATGGAGCCCATGATCCGCAAACTTGCCGAACACGCCTGGGCCGCATCGCGAAAGGAATCCCGCATCGCTCGCACCGTAGTGCTCAAACTGAAAACCGCCGAGTTCAAGCTTCTTACTCGCAGCCATACACCCCCGTCTCCCCCTTCTTCGTGCGCGGAGTTGACGAGCATCGCGCTGTCGCTCCGAGACCGCGTTAGCTTGAATCCAGCCCAACGCTTTCGCCTGGTGGGCGTCGGTCTCAGCAACTTTCGCGACCCCGAGGACGCATCGGCTCAGGCAGCTCTGTTTGCATAACAACAAAGGGGACTTACCTGCGAGCGCCTACTGGGAAATCATCCCGATTGTCACCAGCCACGTCTCCACCAACTGAGGCCATGCCGTGATCGGAAATTTCGTGCGGCGCAACCCAAACGCGTGCCCGCCCTGCGCATACAGATGCATCTCGGCGGGAACTCCCGCGTTCTTCAGCGCAATGTAATAGGCCAACGAGTCGTTCACATTGTCCACATGGTCATCCTCGGCCTGCAGCAAAAACGTAGGGGGCGTATTGCGCGTGACAGGAACTTCGGGATTCAATCCCAAATCTCTGTCAGAATTCGGCGGAATATGTACCACAAACTCTTTGGCGCCTTGCTTCGCATCCCATTGCGCCGCGGAAATCGACAGATGCCCCGGGTAAAGAGCCACCGCAAAATCCGGACGGCAACTCTCTTTGTCGGCGGCATCGACTGCGGGATACAAACGCTTCTCATAGTGCGTGCTGATCGCTGCCGACAGATGCCCGCCTGCCGAAAACCCGAGCACGCCAACCTTGTGCGGATCGATGCGCCACTCCGGGGCGTGCAGGCGCACCAGCCCCATCGTCCTCTGGGCATCTTCCAAAGCCATTGGTGACTCCGGATACGGCCCCGATTTCGGATACGCCGCGGACTTCGGATAACCTCCCTCGGGCGGCACGCGGTACTTCAATACCACACACGTGATACCCTTTGGGGTCAGCCAGTCACAGACCTCCGTGCCTTCAAAATCGATAGCCAAGCCCCAATAGCCCCCGCCAGGCAACACCACAATCGCAGCGCCGGTATTTTTTCCGTCTGGCGAATAGACTGTCATCGTAGGCCGCGACACGTTACTCACGCCCGTCACTGGCTTGCCGGCAATCAGCCCATCCTTCCCCGACGATGTTTCAACCACCTCCGGCCCCGCGACAGGCTGCGAGTCCGGCGCGGCCCCCGGCCAGATCGGCACCTGGGTATGCCCCGGCGAAGGCTGCCAGACGGCCTGCTGCTCGATCGCGCCGTCGCATGCAAACACAACACCGGCAGCGACGAGCAATCCTTTCATGACGATCCAATGCTTCTTCATCCGCTCAACTCCTCCTCATGCGCCGGGCAAATTGGTTTGTACGCGCAGCTTCGGCAAACCGAAGGCATCGGCCTGGGAGGAAATTGCCCTGCGCGAATGTCCGCTGCCGCTTCCTGCACGATGTTTTGCGCTTCTTGGAGCTGTTTCGAATCGCGCGTGGTGACCTGAACCGCGTTGTCTTGCAAATAGTGGAAGACGAGCCGCACGGGATTCCATTCAAAAATCTCTTTCGCCGCCATAGCATACAAGCTGAGCTGCAAATCCTTCTTGGCGAGCGATTCCTTCTTGGGCCGGCCGGTCTTGTAATCCACAATCTCCACCTCGTTTCGCCCCAGCGAGTTCACCTGGTCCATTCGGCCGGTGATGATGACGTTGTGCTCGAGCGGCAATTCGAACCTTTTTTCCTGTTCGAGGACCTGCGGCGGCGCGGCCATTGTGGCTTCATGAAACGCGCGCAACTGCTCGATGCCGTCTTTCTTGTACTCCGCTTCCTGGTATTCGTCCTCGAAGCCCACCGAGCGCCATTCCAATTCGAAAATCCGCTGTAGGTCCTCAAGCGGCAGCTTGTTGGCTTTGCGCAGCTCGCCGAGAAACCGTTTGACGGTGTTGTGCATGATGCTGCCGAAGCTGAGCGAAGCCTTCGGCCCTTCCCTCAGCGACCACAAATACCCGAACAAATATTGTTGCGGGCACGTCCGATAGCCGTTCACCGCCGAAGGGCTGAGCGTTAGCGGCTCGGGCGACGGCGGACGAAACGTCTCCGCCCAGTCCGCCATGCGCGAGAAAATTTTCGCTGGGCCCTCCGCAGCGGGAAAAAGCTCCAGGCTTCCTGATGCCAGACTCTTTGCCGCAGCTTTCTCCGGAGCTGCGGGCAGTTTCGGCATCAATTGGCGCACGTCCTGCCGCCGAACCGCGGGTTCCATCAAAATGTCCTCGATAAATACCGGAACTTTGCCCTTCAGTTCGGTTAGCATGGTAAGCGTCAGCCGCTCCTGCGCCCGGGTCAGCGCCACGTAAAAAAGCCGCCGCTCCTCTTGAATGTGGAACTGTTCGGCCGGCTCGCCCTCCTTCATCAGCCTGGCGGGGAATTCGAAGACCCGCGGCCGTTCTGCCGCCGGAAATTTCTTGTTGTTCACGCGCAGCAGAAACACGTGCGGGAACTCGAGCCCCTTCGCTCCATGCACGGTCATCAACTTCACGGCATCCGCGGGCGCATCATCTTCCAGAGCGATCACTCCTCCGGCTTGTTCGAAATAGTCCAGATACTCGATAAACTCCGGGAGGCCGCGCGTGTCGCTCTTGGGCTCCCATTCCTTGGCAAACTCGGCGAGCCGCGCCACATATTTGTAGTCCTGCTCGCTCGCGCGCTGCGCCACTTCCAGCCATTCGAGCAAATCCGCCAAAATCTCGCGCGCGGTGCGCCGCCTCATGGCTTTACGATGCTGGGAGAGGAATTCCAGGAGCGGCGCGAGCCGCGCTTTCGATCCATCAAAAGGCAGCTCGGATTGCGGAGCTTGCAGCGCGTCGTAGAGCGCCGTGCCGCGTTTTTTCGCCGCACGCTCGGCCAGCCGCACCACGTCTCTCGCTTGCAGATTCCACGCGGGGGCGGAAAGGACGCGCGCGCACGCAATGTCGTCAAACGGCCGCGCGATCAGCCGCAGATACGCCAGCACATCTTTCACCAACGGATGCTCCAGGATGGAAAGCCGGCTGATAACAAAGGGAATCCTTCGCGCGGAGAGCTCACGCACCAGTTCGTCGCGATGCGCGTGCTGCCGGTACAACACGGCGCAGTCCATCCAGCGGCGGCCTGCGGCATGGACGCGCTGCAACTCGCCCGCGACCCAGCGCGCTTCTTCTTCGTCGTTCGCCAATTCGACGATGCGAATCTTCTCGCCTTCCGGACGTGCGGCGCTTAGGAACTTCTTCGGGAAGTCCGCGCTCACCGTGTTCTGCCCGATGACTTGCGTGGCCACGCGCAAAATGTTGGGCGTCGAGCGGTAATTCTCCGTCAGGCTGACGCGAAATTTCTGCGAATCATCGCCCGCCTTCCAACCGGCAAATTTTTCGAGGAAAAGCTGAAAGCTCGCAAAGGAAGCGCCGCGAAACCGGTAGATGGCCTGGTCGTTGTCGCCCACCGCAAAAATATTTCGCGATTCGCCCGCCAGCAGCTCCAGCAGCCGCAGTTGCGCGATGTTGGTGTCTTGAAATTCGTCCACCAGGATGTAGCAAAAGCGCTGCTGCAGCGATTCCCGCAGCGCCGCGTTTGTTTCCAGCAGCGCCACTGCGCTGGGGATCAGCGATCCCAGAGAGACGCGTTTCTTTTCGCCCAGCAGTTCTTCGCTGGCGCGATACGCGCGCGCAATTTCCTGCTCGCGTGCAACCATCTCTTCGCGCTCGGCGAGGGTGTCGGCATCCAGAAACGCGCGCTCCCCATCCAATTCGCGTGCGAGCAGGTCCGCATACCGCTGGTAATCTTCTGCGGAAACGAGTTCATCCTGGCAGCGCGAGAAAAATTCCACAAAGTCGCTCAGGAACTCTCCGGGCTCGGCCAGCCGGCGATATTTGTCCAGCTTCAGACGCGCGAGATTCCGCCTTAGCAGGATCCAATGATCCTCCCGGCCCAGCAGCACGCGCTGCGGGTCGGTATCTTTCAGGAGCGATTCACAGAAGGCATGGAAAGTATCGAGCGTCACCGCTTTCCCGCGCTCACCGGTAGTTTTCACCACGCGCGCCTTCATTTCACTCGCGGCTTTTTTCGTGAATGTTAGCCCCAGGATGTTTTCGCCGGTAAGGTCGGGGTTCGCATGCAGCAGGTGCCGGATGCGCTCGGTAATAACGCGCGTCTTTCCCGTCCCCGCGCCCGCAATCACCAGAAGCGGCCCTTCTCCGTGCAGGATCGCGCGCCGCTGCGCATCGTTCAGCTTCAGCCCCGGTTCACCGGTCGCCAGCGGCTCCATGTCGAACAGAGTTGCCATGAAATAAGAAGGGTAGCCGAATTTAAGTCGAGGAGGAAACGAAGGAAAGATGTGTCTGTGGATATTCTCTTGTTTTTTTCTAGGATTCAGCGCTGCGACTTGCGGCCCGCCGCGACGTCGGCCGCAAATTGCTTTGAATGTCCGCGTGGGATGCTCAGCGAGTCCCACCTTCCAGTGGCTTTCGTTGTGAGGTGCTTTGCCAAAAAAAGAATTTGCCCAACATGATGCGCATAATGCGCGACCTGCCGGTTGATCGCTTGCATCACAGAATGCGGTTCCGTGCGAATCGTAACCGTGCGGCCCAAGTCCGAATCAGTTAGCGGTTCAAGCGCGTCGAAAAGATATTTCCATCCGCGCTCCCACAATACCATCATCGCCGCCCGCGTCTTTGGGGCATCTTCAAATTCCGTATCACGATTGCGGTCGGGCTTCTCTCCGTCGGTACTCAGGAAATCCATCCATCGCGAACGCATGTTCCCCGCCATGTGCTTCACGACGATGGCGATAGAATTGGACTCCGCGTCGAGCGTTGAGAACAATCCTTCGTCTGGACACTGCGCCATCGCCCTCTCGCCCAGCTTCTTGTAATAGTGAAAAAGCCCAATGGAGTCTTTGACATACGATGTCGTAAATTGATGTGGCATGGTGCCATTCTGTCCCTTGCTGCCGCGCTGTCAACTCAAATCCATGCCTCAGGCGAAATGACAATTTGGTCTTTGAGGAACCGCTCCTTGCTCGAGCGAGACCATACGCGCCGGGATGCCATTCTCCAGAGAACGGGCCGCGGTCATCAGGCGTTCGCGAAAGTTCTTGACAATTCGCTTTTTGTTCGCCTAAGATACTGGCCCTGCGAAACCGTTTTGTGACGCAGTCGCAAAAAGGAATTCACAATTTTGTTGTATAGAAGCTTGGGAGGAAAATCGCCATGACCATTGGACAATCGCTGTTGCCGGAATTCGACCAGGAAATGCAAAACACGCGCAAGGTGTTGGAACGCTGCCCGGACGAAAAGTGGAGCTGGAAGCCACACGAAAAGTCCGGCACGCTCGGCTGGCTCGCGGGCCACGTATCCAACATGGTGAGCTGGCTGCCGTACACCATCCAGACGGAAGAACTCGACTACGCCCCCGTCGGCGGCGCGAGCTGGGAACCGCCGAAAATCACCAACCGCAAAGAGGCGCTTGCCGAGTTCGACAAGAATGTCAAGGACGCGAAGTCCTCGCTCCAAGGCGTCAGCGACGCGGAAATGCTAAAGAACTGGCGCCTGCTCGCCGGTGGCCAGGAAATTTTCGCTATGCCGCGCATCGCTGCGATTCGGGGGATGGTGCTGAACCATCACATTCATCATCGCGCACAACTCACCGTGTATTTGCGGCTTTTGAATGTTGCGGTTCCCGGACTCTACGGTCCCAGCGCCGACGAAGCGCAACCGAACGCCGCCGCCGCGAATTAACCAGTAGCACAGACTTCAGTCTGTGCTCTTCCCCTCACCCGGCGGCGGATGGAATTCTTCGTTCGCTTTGTAGGGGCGCAGCTTGACCTTGAGCGCAGTCGAAGAAATGTTGCGCCCATCTCACCTCCAAAAGCGTCCGCCTCCGCAACGCGCTATACTACTGTTCGTCGCTCCTCTGTTGTATGACCTTCGGAGGTCCGCATGAACACCGAAACTCCCGTCATTCTTTCCGGCGTTCGCACGCCCATCGGAAAATTTCAGGGCGGCCTCGCCGGATTTTCCGCGCCTGAACTCGGCGCCAAAGTGGTCGCCGAAGCGATTCGCCGCGCCGGGCTCGAACCCAAGCAAATCGACGAAGCGATCCTGGGCAACGTGGTCCAGGCGGGACTCGGCCAGAATCCCGCGCGCCAGGCGGCCCTTAAGGGAGGCTGCGTGCCGCGCGTCGCCGCGATGACCATCAACAAAGTTTGCGGCTCCGGCCTCAAGGCCGTGGCCCTCGCCGCGCAAGCGGTGCAGTTGGGCGAATCGGAAATCGTTGTCGCCGGCGGTATGGAATCCATGTCCAATTGTCCATATCTTTTGCCGCAGGCGCGCACCGGCTATCGCATCGGTGACGGAAAACTCGTGGACTCGATGATTAATGACGGCCTTTGGGACGCATACGAAAATTTCCACATGGGCATGACCGGAGAACTCGTCGCGGAAAAATACGGCATCACCCGCGAGGAGCAGGACCGCTTCGCCGCGGAGAGCCACCAGAAGGCCGTTCGCGCGCGCAAGTCCTGCTTCTTCGAAGCGCAAATTTTGCCGATCGAGGTTCCGCAGAAAAAGGGCGATCCCGTCGTCATCACGTACGACGAATCGCCGCGGGAAGACACTTCACTAGTAGCGCTCGAAAAGCTGAAGCCCGCGTTCAAGAAAGATGGAACGGTCACCGCTGGCAACGCTCCAGGTACGAACGACGGCGCGGCTGCTCTCATCGTCACGAGCGAACGCAATGCGTCGCGGCTCGGCAAGCAACCGATGGCGCGCATCGTCGCGCAAGCCGTGAGCGGCGTCGAGCCAAAATGGGTGATGATGGCACCGGTGGACGCCGTCGAAAAGCTGCTCGCCAAAACTGGCTGGGACCGCGACAAGGACGTGGATCTCGTCGAGCTGAACGAAGCCTTCGCCGTGGCCGCGATTGCCGTCACGCGCCAGCTCAAACTGAATCCCGAAAAAGTCAATGTGAACGGCGGAGCGGTCGCGCTCGGCCATCCCATCGGCGCCAGCGGCGCGCGCATCCTCGTCACTCTGCTTTACGAATTGCAGCGCCGCAACCTCAAGCGCGGCGTCGCCGCCCTCTGCCTTGGGGGTGGCAATGCCGTCGCCCTCGCCGTCGAACGCTTCTAGTCTTTAGCTAAGTCTCAGGCAAACTTCGCTTTAGCTGGCCACACTCGGCGCTTGCTGAGATCTTTCTAGGGACGCCATACCGGCCCCGAGGTCGGTGCCGCAGTACGGACAGAATTTGTCGAGTTCGGCGACTTCGCGCTTGCACTGCGGACAGGAGGGCTGCAAGTTGCATTTGCAGTTGGGGCAGAAATTGAACCGCGCGCTCACTGACGCGCTGCATTGCGGGCACGGATACGGCAGCGGCTCGCGCATCAAGAAATAAATCACAAAACCGATGAGCCCCCAGGTCGGAAGAAAAATCAGAATCAGGACAGTCCACAATGCGGAATTCATGCCCCGGCGGCTGGCATCGCGATTGACGTACGCCGTCAGGAAAATGAAAAGCGCCATGAAAACACTGGCCAGCGTCACCATGCCGGCGAGGGCGAACGAAGCTAGCACTGGATTGTCCCGCAGTTCCGGCGGGAACATGTCGTTGCCGTACGGGTTGAAACGCTGCGCCAGGTTGACGGGAATCGCGATGCCCAACGCTAGCAAGTAAAGAAAAGCGACCAGGCCAATCAGCCATTTGGGAATGATCATGAATTCATCCCAGAAGCGCAGCTTCTCTTTTCTCCTGCGGACGCGGTTGAGGCGCATCCTTTCGTTGAACGTGCTCGTCACTTTTTGTGAGTAATCAGCCATTTTCTCTCTCTCACCACTCAATAATCTTGATGCCAACCACGTGTCATCCCGAATCACGGTTTTGTGTGATGAGGGATCTGCTTTTCTCTGCCCTGCCTAACTCAGCGCCCGGGCTTCATCCACTCCGGCTCTTCGGACTGCCGCGCACTTTCCAGCAGCAATACGATCACCGCAAACACTGCCGGAATCGTCCACCAGAGGCCGAAACCAATTTCCAAAACCAGTTTTGGCACGCCGGTGAGCTGGCCAAACCATGCGAACACGCGCCACACGAACGGCGCGCTGGCGATGCCAAAAATCCAGGAAGCCGCGCACGCGAGCCAGAGCATGCGGCGCTTCGGTTCGCGCTCGCGCAATTCCAGCGCACGCAGGCGCACGCGGAATTGCGTGCGGCCGGCAAGGTCCGCGGGCAGCGGAATCGCCGCAGTGCGCAGCGCCCGGAGCGCGCGATCGGTTTGCCCCGCATGTTCGTTGCAAAATTCGCAATCCTGCAAATGCGCGGCGAGCCAGTCGCTCTCGGATTGCGCCAGGCCTTCCACGCGACCCTTGGCAACGAGTTGCAGCGCGCGGTCGTGCACGTTCTCGCTCATGCCGCACCTTCCTGAAGCGCGCCGCGCAGCGCTTCAAGTCCACGATACAACCGCGACTTCACGGTCGAAACCGGAATGCTCAAGACTCCCGCCATCTCTCCGATTTGCAATTCTTCCTGGAAACGCAAAACCAAGACTTCGCGGTAAATCGCGGCAATTTTTCCGAGCGAGGCCTGCACGTTCTGCTCGCTTTCTTGCGCGAGAACTTGATGCAACGGCGATGGCTCGTTTTCATTCGGAAGCTGCAACGGATTTTCCTGCGCGGGATCGGTGAGCGCGTCGAGGCTTTGCGCTTTCTTCGTGCGCTGCCAGTCGATCACCAGGTGACGCGCAATGGCGAAGAGCCACGCTTCGAATTTCGATTTGCCGTCGTATTGATGGCCGCGCTCGAGCACGCGGATCCACGTCTCCTGAAAAAAATCCTCGGCGCGCGCCTTGTCGCCGGTGATGTAAAGCAAATAGCGGAACAGCCGGTATTGGTATTGCTCGATCAAGCGGTCAAGCAAATCGGGATCGCGCTTCTGCAAGCCGCGCGCGATGCTTTTCATTTCATCGCGCATCAGCGTGGAGAACGACACCGCTGGCGAGAACGCGTTCGAACCCAAGAACGATGCGGCTTGCCGGAGAGTCGGACATGAAATCGTAGCGCTCATTCTAACTGCTATACGCGCCGGAGTCGCGAAAAGACGCAAGCCGGGGTGACTGCTCTAAGTATCGTGGTGTTAATAAGTTACGATGACTCAAAGGGCTTGAATGAGAGGCATGGTGCTCCCTACAGAAGAGATTCAAAGGAAAGTATCCGGAGACGATTTGCGGGATGACCACGCGCCCGGGCCATTCCTTTGGTGTTACACTTCCGGCCATGTTTTGTCCGCAATGCCGCGTTGAGTATCGTCCCGGGTTCACGCACTGCACCGACTGCGATGTGAACTTGGTCGACGCGTTGCCACAGGAATCCGAACGCGCGGGCCAAGCGAACAGGATTATCTGGATGGGAGACAGTCAGGAATCGTGTGTTCTGCTGTGCCAGCACCTCAAGGACACGGGAATTCCTTACCAGGTGAGACAAGGGATGAAGTCTCGCAGCGGAATGAGCGTGACTTGGAAATATGAGCTTTCGGTTCCGGCGGAGGATGAGAAAAGGTCCAAAGAGCTCTTGGAATTGCCAGAAACGGTTGTGCAAGAGAGCAGCGAATGGAGACATGAAGACGAGGATCAAGCGCTCATGGAATTGCCGGTAGGAGATGAGTCAGCTCCAGGCACGGTTCGCAAAGGCAAATCTTATCTTGGTCCGTGGTACCCGGAAGACGCAACGGTCGAAGTATTTACAGAAAGTCCCACTTTCGAGTCAGGCTTGATTGAAATGTCTCTTAAAGAAAACGAGATTCGTGCACGGGTTGAGGTTCAGGAAGACGGATTCAAGAAGGTATTTGTGTTGCCGGAAGACGAAGCGGCTGCCAAAGAGATTGTCCGCGAAATTGTTGAAGACTCCCCGCTGGAGTGAATTTCCGTGGCGCAAGCAAGGCAGGCAGCTCTTGGGTTTCGGGTGCATTCGGGGTGGGCGGCGATGGTGGTGGTGTGCGTGGAGAAGGGCGCGCCGCGGGTGGTGGCACGAGAACGCGTGCAGCTGGTCGAGACATTCACGTACCGGTTTCGGCAGCCGTATCACACCGCGGAAAAATTGCCGCTTGAGGAAGCGCGCGAATTTGTTGCGGGAGTGGAGAAGGAATCGCAGAAACTTGCTTATCAGGCGATTCAGGCCATGCGCGAGGAGTTACAGAAGCAAGGCATGGAGTTGGCACGATGCGCTTTGCTGATGGCTTCGGGGAAAACGCTTCCGAGTTTTGAAAACATTCTTGCGTCGCATGCACTGATTCACACCGCCGACGGAGAACTTTTCCGCGAGGCGCTTTCCTGTGCGGCAACGCGTTCCGGCCTCCAGACCATCAAAATAAGAGAGAAGGAGCTTCTTGAAAGCGGCAGGCGAGCGTTGCATATTCAGCCGGCCATGCTTTTGCGCCGGCTGGCTGCGCTTGGAAAACCCTTTGGCTCGCCTTGGACCCAGGATGAAAAGTTCGCCACGCTCGCTGCCTGGCTCGCGTTTGCTTCGCGCAACAGCTATCGCAATACAGCGAAGAGAGAACAGAAAAGAATCAATTAACACGAGAGCGCAGCGGAAGAGGCACAGAGAGCGCGGAGACGAGGCGCCTCGTTTGCGTGTTAGCGAACAGAAGACACCCGCCCCAGACGGCCGCTACAAGGTGTGGGCCAGCGCCGTTCGCTTTGCTGTAGACTACCCATTGTGTTTTGTCCGCTCTGCCATACCGAATTTCGAGAAGGCTTCACAGAATGCAGCGATTGTCACCTACCACTTGTGTTGACTCGAGGAGAGGCTGACTCGTCGAGCGTGGAACTATGGAGCGGGGAAGGCCAGCAAAGGGTGGACAGACTTCTGGCCGCCCTCGATGAGGCGCAAATCCCGAGCCACTTCAAAGAGCGAGTAAGTCCGGCTTTGCCTGTCCGCTTGAGTTGCAGCATTGTCCCCGTCCGTCCCAGGTTTGAATTCGTAATATGGGTTCTTCGTCGTGATGCTCCCCGGGCCGAGGAGGTCTTTCGTCGGGTCGAGCTAGCGGAGCAGGCTGAAGGAGATGATGTGGAAGAGAGCGGGGAGAATAATGTCGGTTGATTCCATCAAAACAGTGGCGGTGCTGGGCGCGGGAACGATGGGGAACGGCATTGCGCATGTTTTTGCGCGGGCGGGATACCAGGTGATTTTGAGGGACGTGGAGCAGCGGTTTCTAGACAGGGCGCTGGAGACGATTGGAAGAAACCTCGACCGGGAAATCAAGAAGGGGAAGTTGGCGGAAGCGGAGAAGGGAAAAGTCTTGAAATGCGTGCAGCCGGTGACGGAGATGCGCGCGATTGCGGCTGCGGATTTTGTGGTGGAGGCGGTGCCGGAAAAAATCGAAATCAAGCGCGCGGTGCTGACTGAGGCGGACGGGGTTTTGCGGCCGGAGGTGATTCTGGCGAGCAATACTTCGTCCATTTCGATGACCGCACTGGCGGCGCTGACAAAGCGGCCGGACCGGTTTGTGGGCATGCATTTCATGAATCCCGTGCCGGTGATGGCACTGGTGGAGGTGATTCGCGCGCTGCAAACGAGCGATGCGACCTTCGAAACAACGATGAAGCTGGCGGAGAAGCTGGAGAAAAGGCCGGTGGCGGTGAACGACGCGCCGGGCTTTGTTTCAAACCGCGTGCTGATGCCGCTGATCAACGAAGCGGCGTATTGCGTGATGGAAGGCGTGGCCACGGCGGAAGCGGTCGATGCGGTGATGAAGACGGGGATGAATCATCCGATGGGGCCGCTGGAGCTGGCGGATTTTATCGGGCTGGATGTTTGCGCGGACATTATGCACGTGCTGCACGAAGGCCTCGGCGATCCGAAGTATCGCGCGTGCCCGCTGCTGAATAAGTATGTTGCCGCGGGCTGGCTAGGGCGCAAATCGGGGCGCGGGTTTTACAATTACGGTTAGAGATGAACAACGTCTGAAGCAGTTCTTAAAAAACGAATCGGGACTAAGTTCATCGAGCAGTAGAGGGGAGCGAACAAATGGCGAATAATAGTGTTTGCTTTTTGTTCGCCTATATGTTACTTTGCCCCTCGCCGTTTTCAATAGGTGCGCCATGCACGGATTTGCAAGCAATGTTCTAAGCTGTCAGGAGCGCGAGAGGCTCGAAGAGGAGCTATTCGAGGCGCGGACGCGGGGCAGGTATTTGTCCCGGCTGCGGCGTCTGAGCTACCGGGAACAGATGGCGTTGGATGAGCGCGAACGGGTGGCTCAGGCGCGGCTGGCGGATCATGAAGTGGTGCACGGTTGCGCGCGGTAAGAGGGGCTGAAAAAGAGGTAGCGAGCGCAAGTATGAAGTGGTAAGCTCCCTGCTTCGTTACGTCCCCGAGAATGGAACTCTCGATTTTCCCGATAGACTGAATTTCTAATTTCCTCGACCGAGGTGTGAGATGGCAGATGAAAAACAAAAATTGCTCGAAGCGGCGATATCGCAGATCGAGAAGTCGTACGGCAAAGGCTCGATCATGCGCCTGGGCAGCAAAGACGTGCTGGTGCCGGTCAGCGTGATTCCGAGCGGGTGCTTGTCGTTGGACGCCGCGCTGGGCGTGGGCGGATTCCCGCGCGGGCGCGTGATTGAGATTTATGGGCCGGAGTCCGGCGGCAAGACGACGCTGACGCTGCACGTGATTGCCGAGGCGCAGAAACTCGGCGGGCAGGCGGCGTTCATTGACGCGGAGCACGCGCTCGATCCGGTGTACGCGCGGAAATTGGGCGTGGACGTGGACAACCTGCTGGTGTCGCAGCCGGACAACGGCGAGCAGGCGCTGGAAATCGCGGAGACGTTGATTCGCTCGGGCGGCGTGGACGTGGTCGTGGTGGACTCGGTGGCAGCGCTGGTGCCGAAGGCGGAATTGGAAGGCGAAATGGGCGAGCCGCAAATGGGCTTACAGGCGCGGCTGATGTCGCAGGCGCTGCGGAAGCTGACGGCGATCGTCTCGAAGTCGCGCACCTGCCTGATTTTCATCAACCAGATTCGCGAAAAGATTGGCGTGATGTTCGGGAATCCGGAGACGACCACGGGCGGGCGCGCGCTGAAGTTTTATGCGTCCATGCGCGTGGACATCCGGCGCATCCAGTCGATCAAGGAAGGAGACAAAGTGGTAGGCTCGCGGACGCGCGGGAAAGTGGTGAAGAACAAAGTGGCGGCGCCGTTCCGTGAGGCGGAATTCGATATTCTTTACGGAGAAGGGATTTCGCGCGAAGGCGATTTGATCGACCTGGGCGTGGACAAAGGATTGATTGAGAAAAGCGGAACGTGGCTGAGCTTCGGCGGCGAGCGCATGGGGCAGGGCCGCGAGAATGCGCGCGTTTTCCTAAAGGAAAATACGGACATTCGCGAGAAGCTGGAAAACGGGCTGCGCAAGAAGATGGAAATTTCGCAGCCGGGCAATTCGGGCGCGTCTTCGGGAGCGAACGGTCATGCTGCAGCGGTTCCGGCTGCGTCACATGGCGAAAAGCCGCCGGTGAAGGCAGCAACCGCAGTGGCAGGCGCGGATGCGGCGAAAGCGCGGCCAGCGCGCTAGACCAAGGAAAGTTAACCGTTCGCGGTTCGTAGTTCGCAATAAGAGAACAGATCAAAGAGGGGGTGAAAAAAACGCGCCCCTCTTTTTCATTTTGGGCATCTCGTTCGGGACGGAGTGGTGGTGCGAAAGAGGTTCGCAGCAGTTCAGTTGGCGGACAACCCTCAGGGCCTGCAGTCTGTGCTACTCTCCTGTCGACAACGTATGAACGTATCAGGTTGAGATTCGACGAAAGGCCGCATTCACACGGGATTGTGACGGCACATCGGGCGGAAGGGCGGGGGCCTGGCCTGGCGGGCAGGTAGTTGAAAACAAAGCACATAAGGGGGTACTAGGGCTTATCCGCTATTGCGGTGAGAGCCGGAAAACTCGTAAAATAGTGTCGCAACCTGAGAGCGAGTGTTCCTCTTCGGGGCAGTGTTTGAGAACTTAGGACGAAGCGAAGCGGCGTTAAGTCGCATCAAATCAACAACCGCTCGGATTGGTTGCTGGGATGCAAGTTATCCCCGGACGGGTAGAGGCAGGCGTCATGACCCGTGGCAACAACGAACAGGTTGAGAGAATTTCGACGAATGTTTGTTGACGCTGAATGAGAGCTTGATGTAAAAGTTCGGCCCCGGCGTGATGAGCGGTGGGGTAATCTGGGGTTGGACGCGAAGTCGGCATCGACCTTGTTATGAGGGTGGGAGCAGTGAAAACGCAGTACGGAAAGAGCAGTCTCATAATTTTGTTGACGGCGCTATGCGCGCTGCCGATGCCGGCAATGCCGGCTGGAGCCGGAGCGACGCGTTCGCGTTCGCATCGCTATGTGAATCGGTATCCCGGCGTTCCCACGTTTGCGGATTCCACGAGCACCGATGACAGCAGTTACGATGATCCGGTAGTGCGGGCGGCCGCGGTTGCAGCGCTGGGAAAGTACAACGGCGCAGTTGTCGCGGTGGATCCGAACACGGGCCGCGTCCTGACGGTCGTCAATCAAAAGCTCGCGTTCGGCGATGGTTATATTCCCTGCTCGACCATCAAGCCAACCATCGCGCTAGCGGCGCTGGAAGAGAATGTGATCACGCCCGACACGATGCTGCGCGTGAGCCGGCGGAAATACATGAATTTGACGGAAGCAATGGCGCGTTCGAACAACGAGTTTTTCGAACAACTTGGCGCGCGCATGGGATTTGAAACGGTTTCGAAGTACGGCCGGTTGTTGGGCCTGGGCGAGCTTGCCGGCTACAACCTGCCGGACGAGCATCCGGGATCGTTTCCCACGGCGCCACCTCTACATGGCGGAGTGGCGCGCATGTCGAGCTACGGCGAAGGGATTCAAGTGACGCCGCTGCAGCTGGCGGCGCTATCCGCGGCTTTTGCCAATGGCGGAACACTTTATTATTTGCAATATCCCCACAGCCAGGAAGAGCTTCAGAATTTCGCGCCGAGAGTGAAGCGTGAGCTGAATATCGCTCCTATTCTTCCGGAAATCCGCGAAGGGATGCTGGCGGCGGTGCTGTATGGCACGGGACGTTCGAGCTACGATCGGGGCGGCGACGAGACGCCGATCGGCAAAACCGGAACCTGCGACGACCACACAACGCCCTCCAAAATCGGCTGGTTCATCACCTACGCCGATGAAACGCACCCGAAGATCGCGCTAGCAGTGCTTCTGCGCGGGAATACGCGGCGCGTGAAAGGGCCGACGGCCGCTCAAGTTGCCGGAATCATGTACCGGAAGCTACGCGAGCAAAACTATTTTGTGTCGTCCGGTCCGACGGTAGCGTTCCACACCGGAAGCTAGCAACGTTCTTGGTATAATTGACGGTAGGGCATTACGCTGCGTGAGTTTTCGCGGCGTTTTTGTTTTGGTACCACCTGCGCTGAACAAAATACTACCTCCTGAGAAACGCTGCTTACCGATAAGCTGTTGGAGGATTGGGCGCACGGTTCCTAAAGCATGTTTGACGCGGGGGCGGAGTTAGGACAAAAGAGGGTGTGCGTTGGCTCCCTTGACGCCCAGCCGGAGAGGAATTGCAACCAATTCTGCTAGTTTGGGTTTGAATAGGAAGCATACTTTGAGGGAATAGTGAATCGAAGGTTCGTCATACTGGTTTTGTGTGAATGCGTCGCAGGCGCGGTTACCCTGGGGTATGTATTCGAGCGGCGGTTGGCCGCAGGAGACGAATACGACCACCAGGTGCAACTGGCACAGGAAGAGGCGAAGCGCATCCGCGACGAGACCGTTCTTCCGCACAACGGGAAGGTTTCCTCCGGTGAAAATTTCAAAGTGGCCCTGCAAAAATTCGGCCTGAGCTCGGAAGAAGCGGCGAGCGCGTCGGCCGCAGCGCAGCGCGCATTCAACCTGCGCCAGCTCCGCGCGGGGAATACCATCACGGTGGGGCGGTCGGTGGAAGGCGCGCTGCGGGAGATTGATTACAAGATCGACCAAGACCGCATGCTTAAAATTGTTCCGGAAGAAGGCGGGTTCAGGGCGCGAGTCAGCGAAATCCCATCGAAAACAGAGGTTGTGGCGGTAACCGGCCGGGTGAACGATTCTCTGTTCAATGCCGTAGAAGACGCAGGAGAATCTCCGGAGCTGGCGCTCCGGCTGGCACAGATTTTTGGGTACGACCTGGATTTTTCCACCGATCCCCGGCAGGGTGACTCCTTTCGAATCTTTCTGGAAAAAAAGAGATATATGAACGGGGAAACGGCCGGGTACGGAAAGATTTTCGCGGCGGAGTATGAAAACGCAGGACGGAAATACCAGGCGCTGCTGTTTCACGATCCCGCCGGGCAGCCGAGATATTACGCGGCTGACGGAAAGTCCTTGCAGAAAGCCTTTTTGCGCTCGCCGCTGAAATTTGGCGCGCCGGTGACGTCACACTTCAGCCGCTCGCGATTCCATCCCATCCTGAAGACTTACCGGCCGCACATGGGAACGGACTACGGCGCTCCGGTGGGCACGCCTGTGCAAACGATTGGAAGCGGGCGGGTGGTTTTTGCAGGACGCAAAGGCGGCGAAGGAAACATGGTGGAGATTGCGCACTCCAACGGATACGAAACGATGTATCTGCACTTGTCACGCATGTTCGTGCACTCAGGCGAGCACGTTGACATCGGCAAGACCATCGGGCTGGTGGGAAGCACGGGGCTGTCCACTGGGCCGCATCTGGACTTTCGGATTTTGCAAAGAGGCCAGTACAAAAATTTCGAGAGGCTGGGATTGCCACCTTCGGATCCAGTGTCAAAGAAGAATTGGCCGGACTTCGCCGCGGTGCGCGAGAAGTGGCTTCCACTGCTGAAGAATCCGGAACTGTTGCAAGCGAATGCGGCGGATTCGAACGCGGATTCATCCCACTAATTCATTCCAAGAGTTGCCCAAACAAAAAGCAGATTCCTCGCTGCCTGCCTGCGGTAGGCAAGCAGAAAGCACGGCTCGCAATGACATGTCCTTTCAGTCGTGCACAAGAAATTTAGCCGGATCTTTGGCTTCAGTAGATCACGGGGAGCTTGTGGAAGTCGGAGCCGGCCTCGTCGGTGACGCGCAGGACGACGAGTGTGCGGTCGTCGTGCGGAGACGTGCCCGCGCCGTGATCATCGGTTTCGGCAAGGATGCGTTCGGCAATGGCACGAGCCGAATCGTCCGGAGAAGTATTGCTCAGGACCGCGGACAGTCGTAGCAGGCCAAACTCCTCTTCGGAAGCATTTTCCGATTCCAAGATGCCGTCAGAAGCAAACACAACTACATCGCCCGGCAGGAGGTCGAGGACGGACTCATCGTATTGCGTGTCCGGAAGAAGGCCGAGAGGAACGCCTTCCAGGCGAACGGAAATCACATGGGTATCGCGAAGCAGGAGGGGATACGGCGAACCGGCATTCGATAGCGTGAGCCGGCGATGAGCTGCGTCGTAGACACCGAAAAGCATGGCAATGAAACGCGAATCCAGTCGCGTGTTATGGAGGCGCTGATTCAGGAGCGCGAGCATGCAGGCCGGATCGCAGTCGCGATCGACGACGATTTCGCGAATCATGCCGATGGCCAGTGAACCGTAAAGCGCCGCGGCGGTTCCTTTTCCCGAAACATCACCTAGCGCGATGGCCAGGCGGCCTTCGCCGTACGGAAGAAAATCGTAGAAATCTCCGCCCAGTTCGCGTGCGGGAACATAGGCTGCGGCCAGGTCGAGGCCGGGAATCTCGCGGGCTCCGGTGGGAAGAAGCTGCCGCTGGATTTCGCGGGCGGTATCGAGATCGGTGCGCAGGCGGCGTTCGTTTTGCAACGCTTCTTCGTAAAGGCGCGCATTCTCGAGGGCCACGGCGACGTACGAGCCAAGGGTGGAGAGCATGCGTTCGTGTTCGAGCGTGAAGGCGTGGGGCCGCGCGCTTTCGAGATCAAGAACGCCAATCAGCCGGTCTTTCATGAGCAGAGGCACGACAATTTCCGAGCGTGCGTCCACGCCGGTTTCGCAGCGAATGTAGCGAGGGTCCTCGTTCACATCATGGACACGCAGAACACGCCGCTGGCCGGCGGCAGTGCCGCTTAGGCCCTTGTGGAGGGGAACACGTGTGCGCGCGGGAATGGCATCGTTGCAGCGCATGGCGAAGATGGATTCGAGATGCTGGGTTTGCTCGTTCCACAGCATGACCGTGAAGACGTCATAGTCGACGATTTTCTTGATACGCTCGGCAACGCGATGGAGTAGTTCTTCGCGGTCGAGAATGGAGGTGAGCTCGCGGCTCACTTCATGAAGAAGCGCGAGGGTCTTGGCCTGTTCGGGGTAAGCAACAAACAGGCTCTGGGGAACGGGATCGGCCTCCCCTAGTAAGGCAAACGAACCGAGTTTGGCAGGATCGTCCAAACTGAAACGCCCTCCGCTGGTGCTTTATTGGATGCGGCAGACCATAAGCCGTTTCATGCATTAAAGCATGAGAGCGAATGACAGTAACAGGCCAATGTGGATTGGCCACTTCCAGTTCTAAGGTATCAGTGATTCGTTATAGCTAGGAGAAAAAGAGAATAGGCAAGCCGTAACGCGCCCCGCAGCCTAACGGCTGTTGCGCTGGCTTCCGTGGCAGGGCTTTGTGTCGCCTCAGGCCTACTTGACTTCCCAGACGTCGCCGGCACGGAGGAGTTTGTTCAGATCGCCAGAACCTTTCTTGGCGATAACTTCCTGAATCTGGTCTTTCATCACGTCTTCGTAGCGCGGAAGATCGTCCCACGCCCGGAAGACGCCGATGGGCGTCGGGAAGCCGGAGCGGTGCTCCATGTGTGAGAGCAAGAAGGCGTAAGACGGACGCGGATGATGCGCGTCGTGAATGACAAGATCGCTTTCGGTGATGCCGTTGCCGAGCTGCACGACTTCGATGTCGCCATCGGATTTGCGGCGAATGCCCTTGTCACGGTTCTTGCCGTAGACCAGCGGCTTGCCGTGCTCGAGTTGGAGCACGTGTTCGCTGCGCGCATCTTTTTCGGTGAGCGAGAACCACGCGCCGTCATTGAAAATGTTGCAATTCTGGAGAATCTCAATAAAGGCTGTGCCTCGGTGCGCGGCGGCGTGCTTCAGGGTGTCTTTCAGGTGCGACTGGAAGACGTCTACCGAACGTGCAACAAATGTGGCCTCGGAACCGGTGGCCAGCGCAACTGGATTGAACGGGCGGTCGGCAGTGCCATAGGGAGTGGACTTGGTGACTTTATGAAACTCGGAAGTAGGCGAGTACTGTCCTTTAGTCAAGCCGTAAATGCGATTATTGAAAAGGAGAACCTTGACGCCCACGTTTCTGCGCAACAAGTGAATCGTATGGTTTCCGCCGATGGCCAGTGCGTCGCCATCGCCCGTGGCGATCCAAACTTCCAGTTCGGGATTGGCAATTTTAATTCCGGTGGCGACGGCCGGAGCGCGGCCGTGGATGGTGTGGAAACCGTAGGTGTTCATGTAGTACGGGAAACGGCTGGAGCAGCCGATGCCCGAGACTACGACGAAATTCTCTTTGCGAATGCCCAGCTCCGGAAAAACGGATTGCACGGCCGAGAGGATGGCGTAGTCGCCGCAACCGGGGCACCAGCGCACTTCCTGGTCGGTCTGAAAATCCTTTTTTGTCAGCGGTGGCGGAAGCGTAGCCGTGCTCATCGATGGTTCCCCTGTATTCCTAGCATTTCATCAAACTTTTGTTCGAGTTCGGCTTGCTTGAACGGGCGGCCCTGAATTTTGTTCAAGCCGACGGCGTCCACAAGATATTTTGCGCGGAGAACCCAGAGTAGCTGGCCCATATTGAGTTCCGGGACAAGAATTTTTTTGTAACGCTTCAAAATCTCGCCGACGTTCCCGGGCAGCGGATTCAAATGGCGCAAATGGAGGTGGCCGATCTTGCAGCCTCTGGCGCGAGCCGATTTGACGGCGGCGGTGATGGAGCCGGCGGTCGAGCCCCAGGAGACCACGAGCAGGTCGCCGGAGGGATCGCCTTCGGGCAGAACGTTGGGAACGTCCTGGACAATGGCGGCAACTTTTGCGGCGCGGACACGGACCATGTTTTCGTGGTTGAGCGGCTCGTAATTCACGTTGCCAGTGCCGTCTTGTTTTTCGAGGCCGCCGATGCGGTGTTCGAGCCCGGGAGTGCCGGGCAGCGCCCAGGGACGCGCCAAGGTTTGTGGGTCGCGCTTATAAGGCATGAAGCCGACAGGGTCGGTGGCGAACTTGACGGGGATGGGTGGAATATCTTCTGCTCTGGGAATGCGCCAGGGTTCGGCTCCGTTGGCGAGGTAGCCGTCGGAAAGGACAATCACGGGAATCATGTATTTCAGCGCGATCCGCGAAGCTTCGAGAGCCACCCAGAAACAGTCGCCGGGCGTGGCTGCCGCGAGCACGGGGATGGGAGCTTCCGAGTTGCGGCCAAAAAGCGCCTGGAGAAGGTCTGCCTGCTCGGTCTTCGTGGGCAAGCCGGTTGAAGGGCCGCCGCGCTGAATATCGCAAATGACCAGAGGGATCTCTGTGGCGACCGCGAGGCCCATGGCCTCCGTTTTCAGGGCCATGCCTGGGCCGGAAGTGGTGGTGATAGCAAGGCAGCCGGTGTAGGAAGCGCCGATGGCCGAGGTGACGGCTGCGATTTCGTCTTCCGCCTGGAAGGTGAACACGCCGAAGTTCTTGTATTGCGAGAGTTCATGCAAAATGTCGGAGGCCGGCGTAATGGGATAGCTCCCAAGAAAAAGGCTCAGCCCCGCCTTTTGGGCGGCGGCAACGAAGCCCATAGCCAAAGCCTGGTTTCCGCTAACGTTTCGGTACACTCCCGGCGTTAATTGGGCGGGCGGAATCTCATAGCTGATTTGGAAGGCTTCCGTAGCTTCGCAGTACGAGTAACCGGCTTTCAAAGCCAGTTTGTTGGCTTCCATCAACAACGGCTTTTTGCTGAACTTCTGCTCAATCCAACGATTGGTGGGATCGGTGGAGCGGTTATAGAGCCAATAGCACATGCCAAGGGCGAAGAAGTTCTTGCAGCGGTCCATGGCTTTGGCGTCAATGCCCAAATGCTGGAGGGCGGCGCGGGTCAGCTTTTGGAGCTCGACAGCGAAAACGCGGTACTTGTCGAGCGAGTGATCTTCCAGGGGGCTGACGGCGATTTGCGCCTTGCGAAGATCAGATTCCTTGAAGCTGTCGCTGTTGACGATGAGGATGCCGTTGGCCTTGAGGTCGCCGATGTTCACCTTAAGGGCCGCGGGGTTCATGGCGATCAGGGCGTCAATAGCATCGCCCGGCGTAAAGACCTCATTTGACGAGAAATGCAGTTGGAAGCCGCTGACGCCAGGGATGGTTCCGGCAGGGGCGCGGATTTCGGCGGGATAGTCGGGGAACGTGGCGATGTCGTTTCCGTAAAGTGCGACGGTATTGGTGAACTGGCTACCGGTAATCTGCATGCCGTCGCCGGAGTCGCCGGCGAAGCGAATGACGGCCCGCTCAATGACTTCGCGCTTTGACTTGGTTGTTGGTGGAACTTCCGCGAGCGTAGACATTTCCTAGCCTAAACCTCCACTTTCCTTGAACTCCCCCTGGGAGTGTGGCTCGAATTCAGGATGAGGCGGCGCGGGAAAGGATGGCTTCGCAGGCAGACCGCCGAGAGCCGACCGATAAAGGATACCACAGTGGCTTGGTGAGGGAGGAAGCAGCCTCGCCCCAACTTCACGGGTGTGTCTGAGAAGAAAAGACCCGGGGCCAACAGGGGTCGGCCACGCGATCGCCAAGCGCCTAGCGGATGTGATTCTCCTCTCCCAAGAGGCTTTTGGCTTCTTCCAAGGCGCTCTGCAGGTCGGCGGTGGTCTTGATTATGCTGAATCTAGCGCCAATTGCGACGAGGGTGTCGGCGATGACCGCGGAAATGCCCGCGAGAATGACGTTAGCGCCGAGGAGGCGAACTGCTTCAATGGCGCGAATTAAGCCGTCGGCCGTTTCCCTTTCGATTTTCGGGACGCCAGTAAGATCGATCACCACGGCGCGTGCACGCTGCGTGTGGACGGCATTGAGCAATTGGTTGCGCAATTGCACGGCGCGGGGTCCGTCGACCCGTCCAATCAACGGCACGACCAACAGCCCTTCCTGCGCCTGAAGAACGGGCGTAGAGAGTTCTTCGACGACCGCCTCAAGCCTGCGGCTCTCGGTCGTATCGAGGAGCGTTGCGAAGAGGCAGGAGTTTCCACGAAACTCAATAATATCGGCAGAAACCTCGACGTTTCGCCGGTCACCGGACTTGGTGCGCATCTCACACGGTTCTCCACGAACAGGGCGCCCGGCCTTCAGTTCGACCACGATATGCGTGCGCTGTTCGGCGTAAAGCCAGACGCCCAAGGCGATGGAGTTTTGAGCAATCAACTCGTCCCGGGTATAGCCGAGCAGCTCGCAAAAAGCCTCATTGACTTCAATGAAGAAGGCGTCGTCCAGGCTGCTAAGAAGAATCGGATTGGGGCTGGAGCGAAAGAGTTTCTCGAAATTGGCCTCCATGGCCCACTTGCGCTGGCTTAGGTCGCGTGTAATTTTTCCAAAGCCAAGGAGGAGGCCGTTGGCGTCTCTTAGCGCGGTGATGACCACGTTGGCCCAGAAACGCGATCCATCTTTCCGGACACGCCAGCCTTCGTCTTCGAATCGCCCTTCCTGTGCGGCTACCTTCAGCTCGTAATCCGGCTTGCCGCTTTCGATGTCTTCGGGAGGATAAAAAACGGAGAAGTGGCGTCCACGAATCTCGTCGAACGTGTATCCCTTAATGCGTTGGGCTCCCTGGTTCCAGGTGGTGACGCGGCCTTCAGAGTCGAGCAGGAAGATAGCGTAATCTCTCACGCTCTCCACCATCAATTGAAGCCTTGGCTCGTTTTTCAATGTCTGGTCTGGCGCACTTTCCATGGAGTCAAGTCACACGAGGTAAGTGGCCCGATATTCGGTCAAATCGCGTTCTTTTCCCTTCCGGGCACCGACGATTCTAACAAGAGAAAAGACATTTGGAGCTTTTGATGTGTACGGAATCGCCATTTCGAGGCTCGTTCCTTCGGAATATAGGCTGGCGCCTGTAAAAGGTCAAACCTCCCCGCGCCAGGTCCGAAACGAGAACGACATCGTTTCCAAGAACAGAATTGCGAATGCACCCGACGGTTTCAGTGCGGAGGCGGTCATGGGAACGGTGATTCTGCATCCCGGAATCCGGAACTCCGGACTCCTCGGCGGCTTTCAGACTTGCGGGGACCTGCCCAAACGGGCGAATCCAGGTGGTCCAGCTGCCGCACAGTCCACAGAGGCGCGCAACGCTATGATGGTTTAGAAAGAGATCGGATTCAAATTCATTGAGGTATGCGACTTCAAGCTGCCCGCAAGCAACGCAGCGAAGCAAGGCGCGCAGGACGGCTTTGTCTAGGTCCGCTGTTGTGGGGAAGATAATGTCCCAGAGATTCCCGTTGCTCTCTGTAAAGGCAATCCCGAATATGCGTGACTTGGAAGCGGGTTCCATGTAAGTACCGACCACGCGCGCCACAGCCCCTTTGTTGACTCCGATGCGCCGGACTTTGATGGTTTGTCCAACACTTAAATCCCGATCCACCATGATCAATGCGATCAATGCGCCATCATGACTCACGTCAATTGTCTGACCCTCGCTTAGGAAATCATCACCGCGTTCCGCGCCGGCCCAGACGCGAACGCGCAAATTCATAAGAACCCTTTCACTGCGGCGGAGGTTCTTATTCAGAGTAGAAGCCGAGGAAAGAGCGGGCAAGAAACCCGGCTCACCGGAGTGTTTGTTAATGTCTTTTTGCAAGCGACACCGCCACCTAAAAAAGAGCATCGATGGGGACTGCACGGTCCTCAATTCAGACAACGTCAGGAGTCGCTTTGCTGCCGGCACGGAGCTGAACGACGCTGTAAGGCAGTAACTTAGAACGGCTCTTGATGCTCAGCAATCAGGCGAAGAATGGATATGCGTAACATAGGAAAAGCCGATTCTCGGGGGGTGATACTACCTAGATGCGGGCAGGGCGAGACCCGGGATCGGGATGGCTGTGGGCCGGAGTGGGGTGTGGAAATTTTTGCTTGACGTTCGCTTTCTTTTCGCCTAAAGTGCCTGTGGAAAAGGTTCCGAGATGGAGGCGCGCCCATGCCCTTAACCAAGCGGCAAAAGGAAGTTTTGGATTATCTGGTGGCGTTTGAAACGAAGCACGGCTATGCGCCGAGCTTCGAGGAAATCGGGAAGGGCATGAAGCTCACTTCGCTGGCCACGGTGCACAAGCACGTCACTACGCTCGAGAAGAAAGGGTTCATCCGGCGCGGGTACAACCAGAGCCGCTCGATCGAAATCGTGCAGTTGCCGAAGCCCGTCAAAGAGCAGGTGATTGAACGCAAAGTCCAAGAGCTTCCGTTGGTGGGGCGCATTGCAGCCGGCCGGCCGTTGGAAGCGATCGAGGAGCGCGAGACACTCTCGCTGGGCGATTTTGCGCGTGGCGGCAATTCGTATGTGTTGCAGGTCAAAGGGAATTCCATGATCGAAGACCACATCATGGATGGGGACTATGTCGTTTGCGAACAAACGCAAGTGGCCAACGCCGGGGATATTGTGGTGGCGTTGGTTAGCGGCGAAGAGGCGACGCTGAAGCGTTTTTATCGCGACACTCCGGGAAAAGTGCGGCTGCAGCCTGCCAACTCGGAAATGGGGCCCATCATCGTGGCCGCGAACGACGTGAAGATTCAGGGGCGGGTTATTGGCGTTTTGAGGAAATATTGAAGCGTTACTCGAGATTAGGAAGTGGTGACTCGCCCCAGCCTGCTGGGGGCAGCCTCGTGCGGCTCTGATGTACCCCAATACTTTCCATCCTCTCAAAACTTCCCCAACTGCATTATTCTAGAGAGCGTTGCCGTCGTCGTTCTGTTCCCTGGCCTTGTGGAAATGAAAAGCCGATTCCTTAGCAAGATTCGCGCCATGATCGTTCTGTTGCTGGCGTCTATCCTGGTGTGGCCCGCTGGTGTTCAAGGCTACGCGGTGCTTTCCCATGAAGCGATCATAGACGCGGCTTGGGACATCCACATCAAACCGCTGCTTTTGAAAAAATATCCGCAAGCCACGGAAGAAGATTTGAGCGGGGCGCAAGCCTACGCGTATGGGGGCGCAATCATTCAGGACATGGGCTACTACCCTTACGGCAGTCCGTTTTTCAGCGATCTCACGCACTATGTGCGCAGCGGCGATTTCGTGCAGGCACTGCTTCGCGATGCGCAAGAACTGAACGAGTATGGGTTCGCGCTTGGCGCGCTGGCGCATTATGCGGCGGACAACGACGGTCACCGCATCGGAACGAACCGGGCGGTGGCGGTCCTCTATCCTGGGCTGGGCAAGAAATATGGGGACAGCGTGACTTATGAGGACGGCAAGCTCGCCCACGTAAAGACGGAATTCGGGTTTGACGTGCTGGAAATTGCGAAAGAGCGTTACGCTCCCGACGGTTATCATGACTTCATTGGGTTTGAAGTTGCGCAACGGGTGCTTGACCAGGCTTTTCGCGAGACCTACGGGCTGGAACTGAAGGCTGTGCTCGTGGATGAAGATAAAGCGCTGAATTCCTACCGGCGCGATGTGAGCAAGGTGATTCCCAAAGCTACGCGCATCGCCTGGCACCTGAAGAAGGATGAGATTAAAGACGACATTCCGGACGCTACAAAGAAAAGATTTCTTTACAATTTGTCGAAGTCGAATTACGAGAAGGAATGGGGCAAGAATTATAAAAAGCCCAGTCCTTCAGAGATCTTTTTAGCGTTTCTCTACAAGTTGATTCCGAAGTTCGGCCCGTTGAAAGTGCTTCAATTCCGCACGCCTACGCCAGAAACGGAACATATGTTCGAGGCTAGCTTCAATGCCACGCTCGGCCGTTACCGCAAACTGCTGAACGATGCCGGAGAAGGTACTCTGCAACTGGAGAATGACAATTTTGACGTGGGGGAGAACACCGGGCCTGGGAAATACCGCATGAACGATGACGCGCATGCGAAACTGCTGGGCGAGTTGGCGGAAAGGAGCTTTGCAAATGTTAATTCACAGACCAAAGCAGAGCTTTTGCACTTCTTTGCGGATCCGGATGCGCCGTATGCGACGAAGCGCAATACCAAGGCCTGGGCTAGAGTGCAAGCGCAGCTCCTGCAATTGCAGGCCGCGCCGGTCGTGCCGCTTACTGCCGATTCTGGAGCCGCGAGGCATCCCTAAAAAAGGCCAACGCTCCCTTAATTGATCCTACGAAGCGCCCACTCCGGCTCCTGATTCAGAAAGACTTTGCATTCGGTGCATTGAAAAAACTGTTCCAGGCTCGCCGCATTACTGCGGGACAATATAGAATTTCGCTAGAGGCCCGCACCGGAATAATGATGAAGACAAGGCCAATCCAGAAGCTTCTGGCTGCGAACCGCAGCGAAATTGCCATTCGCATCTTTCGGGCGGCCAATGAACTCGGCTTGAGCACCGTGGCCATTTATTCGCAGGAAGACCGGCTGGCGCTGCATCGCTTCAAGGCCGACGAGGCTTATCAAATCGGCGCCGGGAAAGGTCCGGTGGAAGCCTATTTGGACATTGCAGGCGTTATCGCGCTAGCTAAAGAAAAGGAAGTGGATGCGATTCATCCGGGTTACGGATTCCTTTCCGAGAATCCAGCCCTGGCGCGCGCTTGCGAAAGTGCCAGGATCGCTTTTATCGGCCCGCCGCCTCATCTCCTGGAATTATTGGGCGACAAAACAGCGGCGCGAAGGCTCGCTTCTTCGGCGGGGGTGCCGGTTTTGCCGGGAACCGAAGAGCCGGTGAAGTCCGCGGTAGAAGCGCAAAAGATAGCGAAAGAAATCGGTTACCCAGTGATTGTGAAGGCGGCCATGGGAGGCGGGGGGCGAGGGATGCGCGTCGTGTACGCCCCGGCGCAACTCGATGCGCGACTCGAAGAAGCTCAAGGCGAGGCGAAGTCCGCTTTTGGCGATGCTTCGGTGTTCCTGGAAAAATACTTGCGCAGCGCCCGGCACCTGGAAGTCCAAATTCTCGGTGATCATCACGGCAATCTGCTTCATCTTTACGAGCGCGATTGCTCGGTGCAGCGGCGCCACCAGAAGGTCGTGGAAGTTGCGCCCGCGGCAAACCTAGACCGCCGTATTCGCTCCGAACTGTGCGATGCAGCCGTGCAGCTCGCGCGCAAAGCGAAGTATCGCAATGCCGGAACGGTGGAGTTCCTTTACGACGTGGATTCGAAGAAATGGTATTTCATTGAAGTGAACCCGCGCATTCAAGTGGAGCATACCGTCACGGAAATGGTGACCGGTATTGACTTGGTCCGCTCGCAGATTTTGATCGCCCAGGGCCACAAACTCCACGAAGCGCCCCTGGCCTTGCCCAAGCAGGAATGCATTCCGCTGAATGGCACCGCGCTGCAGTGCCGCGTGACCACAGAAGACCCCGCGAACAATTTCGCGCCTGACTACGGGAAAATTTCGACTTACCGGTCGCCGGCGGGATTTGGGATTCGACTCGACGGCGGAACGGCTTATGCGGGAGCGACGCTCACGCCGTATTACGATTCTCTCCTCGTCAAAACAACGGCGTGGGGCGCAAATCTTCCCGAGGCCTGCCAGCGGATGGACCGGGCACTGCGCGAATTCCGCATTCGCGGCGTGAAGACCAACATTCCGTTTGTGAGAAACGTCGTGAATCACCCCAAGTTCCGGACAGGTGATGTCATGACTTCGTTCCTGGACGATTCGCCGGAACTTTTCCATTTGCCTAGTACCGCCGACCGCGCAACGAAACTTCTTTCCTACCTTGGCGACGTCATCCTGAACGGCAATGCCGAAGTGAAAGGAAAGCAGATTCCAAAAGATCTTGAAGTTGCTGTTGCTCCCGCGGCGCGGGGCATCGTGCCGCCGTATGGGACGCGGCAACTCTTGAAAAAGCTGGGCGCGAAAAAGTTTGCGGATTGGGCGCGAAAAGAGAAACGTTTGCTCATCACCGACACGACTTTTCGCGATGCGCACCAATCCCTGATGGCCACGCGCGTGCGCACGCATGATTTGCTTCGAACGGCGGACGCGGTCGCTCAGCGGCTGCCTAACCTCTTCAGCCTGGAAATGTGGGGAGGGGCCACGTTCGACGCAGCGATGCGATTCCTCCATGAAGATCCATGGAACCGGTTGCGCGTGCTGCGCGAATGCATTCCGAACACCTGTTTCCAGATGCTGCTGCGCGGGGCGAATGCGGTCGGTTACACGTCGTATCCGGACAACGTGATTGTCGAATTCGTCCGGGAAGCCCATGCGCAAGGTATCGACATCTTCCGCATTTTCGATTCACTCAATTCCATTGACAACATGCGCGTGGCGATTGACGCGGCTTTGGAAACCGGTGCGGTTTGCGAGGCGGCGATTTGCTACACGGGCGATATTCTCGATAAAGGGCGCGCGAAATATTCGCTCAAATACTACGTCGCGCTGGGGAAACAGCTCGAAAAGCTGGGGACACACTTTCTGGCCATCAAGGATATGGCGGGCCTCTGCAAACCGCATGCGGCGTTCGAGTTGGTGAAAACACTGCGGCAAGAGGTTGGCGTCCCGATTCATTTCCACACGCACGATACGAGCGGCATCAACTCGGGATCGGTCCTGAAGGCCGCAGATGCCGGAGTGGACGTCGCGGACGCAGCGGTTGCGGCAGTCAGTGGCGGCACGAGCCAGCCGAACCTCAACTCCATTGTCGAAGCGCTGCGGCACACGCCGCGCGATACTCAACTCGACATTGAAGCGCTCAACGAATGTTCTGATTATTGGGAGACAGTTCGCACGTACTATTTGCCATTTGACTCCGGACCGAAGGCCGGCTCGGCGCGACTGTACCAGCACGAAATTCCCGGTGGCCAGTACACCAACTTGCGCGAACAAGCCACGGCTTTGGGGCTGGGGCATCGCTGGCGCGAAGTGGAGAAAATGTATGCCCAGGTGAATCGGCTTTTCGGCGACATCGTGAAGGTTACGCCTTCGAGCAAAGTAGTCGGAGACATGACGCTGTTCCTGATGGCCAAGGAGATGCAGCCGAAGGATGTTCTCGCGCTCAATGGAAACCACGATATGCCGTTTCCCAATTCGGTGGTGGAGATGTTTTCTGGAGCCTTGGGAGTTCCTCCCGGCGGCTGGCCGAGAAAGTTGCAAAAGATCATTCTGAATGGCCGCGCTCCATTGAAAGGCCGTCCGAGCGCGAACTTGCCCCCGGCGAATTTCGAGGAGGAGGAGAAACATCTAGTGGAAAAGATCGGGCACGCAGTTCGGCGCGACGACTTGTTAGGCTATTTGTTGTACCCGGAAGTATTTGCGAAGTTTGACCGGTTTCGTCAGACATACTCAGACGTCAGCGTGCTGCCCACGCCGGCATTCTTCTATGGGCTCAAATCCGGCGAAGAAATCACGGTGGACATCGAGTCCGGAAAAACGCTCATCATCAAGTTCCTGACTTTTAGCGAGCCTCATCCTGACGGCACGCGCACGCTTTTTTTTGAATTGAACGGCCAGCCGCGCGAGATCACCGTGCGGGACAGATCGCTACGCGTCACGGAGCGCGCGCATCCGAAAGCAGACCCCGCCGATCCCGGCCAGGTGGCCGCTCCAACGGCGGGCGTTATCAGCAGCGTGGCGGTGCAAGCCAATCATGCCGTCGAACGCGGCTCGAAACTACTCACTCTCGAAGCGATGAAAATGCAGTCCAATATCTATGCGCCCGTTTCCGGTCGTATTGCTAAACTGCTCGTGTCACCCGGCCAGCAGGTGGAAGCTAAGGACCTCCTGGTGACGATCGCACAGTGAGTTCTGGACAGCTTTGCAAGCACGAAAAGTTCCGGTCGCGCTTCCTGCGCAATCAGCGCGACCTTATCGTTTACACGCCACCCGGATATGCCGACCAGCCCGCGCGGGATTTTCCCGTTCTTTATCTTCACGACGGGCAGAATCTTTTTGACGGTGCCACGTCTTTCATCCCGGGACAGGACTGGCATGTGGGCCGAACAGCGGACGAGGGTATAAATGCCCGCACCGTCGAGCCGCTCATCATCGTGGGCATGTACAACACGAAGGCTCGCGTCCGCGAATACACGCCCACGCAAGTGCCGAAACTTGGTGGGGGCCGCGCCGATCGTTACGCGAGATTTCTCATTGAGGAAGTAAAGCCTTTTGTAGAAAGCGAATATCGTACGCTTCCGGGACCGCAGCATACTGGCATCGGCGGCTCATCGCTGGGCGGATTGGTGTCGCTTTACCTAGGACTTAAGCATTGCACGATCTTTGGAAAAATTGCCGCCCTGTCGCCTTCGGTTTGGTGGAACCAGTTCGTGATCCATCGTTTTGTGAAGTCCATGCATGTCGAGCCGCGCCCGCGGATCTGGCTGGACATCGGCACACGGGAAGGACCGCGCATTGTGCACGACGTGGAGCGGTTTCGCGACGTGCTTATTGAAAAGGGCTGGCTGCTGGAGCGCGATTTGCAATACGAGCGCATCGAGGGCGGAGAGCACAACGAAGCGGCCTGGGCGCAGCGCGTCCGGCCTTTCTTGCAATTTTTATTTCCACCCGCCCCTGGCGCTGTATAATCCGCGCTCGAATTGCCCTGGCCCAGAGGTAGCGCATGTCGGAAAGCCGGCCTCTCACCATTCTGTGCATTAGTTCCTACGAAAAGGGGCAGGAGTTTATTCGCACGTGCAAGGGCATGGGCTGCCGTGTGCTCTTGTTGACGGTCGAGAAGCTGCGCAACGCCGATTGGCCTTTCGAATGTATCGACGAAGTATTCACCATGCCGGAAGAACTGCCTCTTCAGAGCCTGATCTACGCGGTGAGCTACACGGCCAGGTCGCAACCGATTGACCGGATCGTGGCGCTCGACGAGTTTGACATGGAGAACGTCTCCGCCCTTCGCGAACACCTACGGATTCCCGGCATGGGCTTGACCACGGTGCGGTATTTTCGTGACAAGCTGGCGATGCGAGCCCGCGCGAAGGAGACAGGGATTTTGGCGCCGGAGTTTGTGCACGTTCTGAACTACGACAGCCTGCGCGAATTCATGTCTCGCGTGCCTGGTCCGTGGCTGCTCAAACCGCGCTCGCAGGCGTCCGGCATCGGAATGAAGAAGATTCACAAGCAGGAAGAACTTTGGCCTTGGCTCGACCAGTTAGGCGATCAACAATCGTTTTATCTGCTCGAGCAGTTTGTGCCTGGCTCGGTTTATCACGTGGACAGCGTGATTTCCGGGAACGAAGTTGTTTTTGCGGAGGCCCACGCCTACGGCGCGCCGCCGCTCGAAACGTCGCACCAGGGCGGTGTTTTCACAACGCGAACGCTTCCGCGTGATGCGGAAGAAACGCGCGTGTTGCAGAAAATCAATCGCGACTTAATCGAGAGTCTGGGACTGGTCCGAGGTGTGACGCATGCAGAGTTTCTGAAGGCTCTTGCGGATGGGAAATTCTATTTTCTCGAGATTGCCGCGCGCGTCGGAGGCGCTTACATTGCGGATGTCGTCGAAGCTGCCACGGGCATTAACCTCTGGCGCGAGTGGGCGCGGCTCGAAATCGGCGCTGGGAAGCAACCTTACGAGCTTTCGCCCGGACGGCGCGATTACGCGGGCGTGATTCTATCTCTTGCGCGCCAGGAGCGTCCCGACACTTCCGCTTACCGTGACGACGAAATCGTTTATCGCGTCAGCAAGTTTCATCACGCGGGATTCATTCTCAAATCGGTGAACCACGAGCGGATTCAACAACTCCTCGATTCCTACTCGCACCGCTTCGTCGAGGATTTCCTCGCCACGCAGCCAGTTCCCGACAAGCCAGCTCACTAATTCTTAATATATAGAGCTCTTCTTTACTTTCGGCGCGATTTCCGGGAGAATTCCACACGCCACCGACCCTGCCCAACAGTCTAGTAACTATCAGGAACAATGCGTCCAGAGTTTGTTTGCTGAGGGCCCCTGCGAGGAATACAGTTTGCATTACCCCCGGGCGAAAATCTACGTGGGGTGTGCTGTCCCTTAGGGAGGATCGATGTGGGGTAACAAGAAACCGGATGCACCGCAACCCGGGCAACCGGAACAGAGAAATCCAATTTCGAATCAGCCGTCGCGACCAGCTCCGGCGGCCTGGGAGGAAAAACCGGCAATGAGTACAGATGCAATGCGTCCATTAGGCGGGACCGCGGACCGCGGCACAGCGCGGCTCGGGGCAAGTCTGCATGTGAAAGGAGAAATCTCCGGCAACGAAGATCTGCTGATCGATGGCTCAGTCGAAGGACTGGTCCAACTGGATGAGCGGAAACTCACCGTCGGAGCCACGGCGAAAGTCACGGCCGACATCATCGCCCGCGAGGTGGTGGTG
>DATEGO010000019.1:0-150940 GCA_035280065.1 Candidatus Acidiferrum sp. | reverse complement strand
ATCCTGGTATTCAGCGACGGTGAGTCCTTGGGCAGCGGCTTGGGTAGCCAGGGCCACGCCATCAGCGTTTTCCTGGGCTTGCTGCGGAGTATCGAAGGGTTGACTCCAGCACCGCTTGCCTTGTGCGTCTGTGAAGCGAATGTGGAACTTCGCGCCCTTCGGCGGGCGGCCTTTTCCAACCCTTTGATACTCCCATCCCCGGGAGCCTTTGAACCTTGCGTAGACGCTGGCCATGCCGGACACCATGCCAAATAAATGATGAAAAATGGTAGCACGGCGGTAGCAAGGTGTCAATATTGACCTAAAACAAAGTGGAAATTGGTATGGCGGAGAGGGTGGGATTCGAACCCACGGTACGGTTTCCCGCACGCTCGCTTTCGAGGCGAGTACTTTAAACCGCTCAGTCACCTCTCCGCAAGGTTGTCACACCATCGTAGCAGAGCCGTCGATTTTTCAGCAATGCATCGCCGCGCGGTGTGCCTTGGACCTGTCCGGCTAGCGTCGTTCGGCGAAGAAGGCCCGAATTACTTCCGCGCACTCCGCAGCAAGAACTCCGGCGGTAATTTCCACCTGGTGATTGAGACTCGGGTTAGAAAGAATCTGGAAATAAGTGCGGACGGCGCCGGCCTTTGGATCGTTCGCCCCGTAGACCAGGCGTGGTATTCGCGCCTGAATCATCGCCCCCGCGCACATGCTGCATGGTTCGATGGTCACGTAAAGAGTTGTGCCCGCCAACCGGTAATTGTCCACGACCCGCGCGGCCTTGCGAAGCACGATAATCTCCGCGTGCGCCGTCGGGTCACAATCGCGAATCGTACGGTTGCCGGAACGGGCGATGACTCTCCCTTCGTCAACTAACACCGCGCCGACAGGCACTTCCCCGGCGGCCGCCGCGGAACGCGCTTCCTCAAGAGCTTTTTGCATGAACCCGGTGTCGGAATCCATATCGCAGTGAGAATAACACGCAGTGCTATGCAGAAGGATGGACGACGGATTTACGAAAATTCCGCCAATTAAGGTTTTGCACGGCCCGAAAGCAGATTGCTTGACAATTCCGCGCTGCCGAAACAAACTACATTCCATGAAGGAACTCCTCGAGCGTTTATTCCAGGTCGACTTCATCAAGGGCCTGGCCGTCACCTTCCGGATGCAGAATCCGAAGGAAATCGTGACCGAGCAATATCCCCTCGAGCGACCCATGGTTGCCGAGCGGTACCGCGGTGCGCCGCGCTTGAATAACAATCCGGAGACCGGCGAGACGCTTTGCATTGGCTGCAATTTGTGCGCCCTGGCGTGCCCGGAAAATCTCATCGTCGTTGGATGGTCGCGAGACGACGCCACCCGCAGAAAAGTGCTGACGCACTTCACCTACGACACTTCGCGCTGCATGTTTTGCGGGCTGTGCGAAGACGCTTGCCCTACGGACGCTTTGGAATTAACGCAGGATTTCGAAATGGCTTATTACACTCGTGAAGGAGCCATCTGGGACCGCCACCGTTTGGAGCAAGGCCCCACACCCGCGCGTTATACCCGTTAAAAGATATTGCATGGAACTTCGCAAAGATCCCATCACTCAAAGCTGGGTCGTCCTGGGACAAAGAGAAGTCGCTGCGGAGGCTCCTGAGCAGTGCCCCCTCGAACCCGCGAAACTTGAAAAGGTTCCCGCCATTTTAACCTGGCCCGCATCGGGGCCATGGCAAGTACGCGTGGTTCCGCACCCGGAGCCGCTCTATCACGTCGAAGGCGACCCCGGACGCCTGGCCGAAGGAATGTACGACAAAATGGGCGCGCTCGGCGCCCACGAAGTTGTCGTCGAGACTCCCCAACACGGCCGGCGATTGTCCCAGCTCAGCGACGAAGAGATCGAACGCGTGCTCTGGGTGTGGGCATCGCGCATCGCCGACTTAAAAAAAGACGCTCGCTTCAAATACATCAGCGTCTTCAAAAACCAAGGATCGCCCGCGGGTGAAGAATGGCCTCACGCGCATTCGCAAGTAACCGCAACCATCTTTGTCCCGCGCCGTCTTAAGTACGAACTGAGTTCCGCGCATGAGTGGTTCAAAGACAAAGAGCGCTGCATTTTCTGCGACATGGTGCGCCAGGAAGAAAAACAAGGGAAGCGTATCGTGGACGTGCAGAGCGATTACTATGCGCTGTGCCCCTATGCTTCTCGCGTCCCTTACGAAATCTGGCTGCTGCACCGCCGCCACAACCATACTTTCGAACAGCCTCGCCCAGGTTCCAATCGCCGCCAATTGGCGGCGCTCTTGGGAAGAACCTTGCGCCGCCTCGAAAAAGTTGCCCCCGCATATCACTTGGTGCTCCACACCTCCCCCAGCACGATGAACAAAAAAGGGGAAATGGCAGGCTATTGGAAGACTCTAGCCGATGATTACCATTGGCACATCGAAATCCTTCCAATCGTGGAAAAACGCAGCAAGTCGTATAGCATCAAAGAAGTCTACTTCAATGCCGAATTGCCGGAACAGGCGGCATCGAATTTGCGATCGCTGGATCCTAATTCATGAAGCATTGCAGCACGCCGGGCGAAGCTGGTGGCATCCTAATCAAACTGATCGCTTCGCTCTTCCTCGTGACTTTCTCCCTGGGGCTCTACTTCGTCCGCCATCCGATCTTCCGTTTCGCTGCGGAGTCCTGGATCATCGAAGATCCCCTCGAAAAAGCCGACGTCATCATTGTCTTGAGCGACGATAATTTCTATGCGGATCGCGCCACGCGCGCGGCCGAGTTATTCAGGGAGGGGAAGGCCTCGTTCGTCGTCGCCAGCGGGCGAAGGCTGCGCCCGAGCGCGGGAATCGCGGAGCTCATGGAGCACGACTTGGTCGAACGGGGGGTCCCCAAAGACAAGATTTTGCGCGTTGCACAGGATGGCGACAGCACACGAGAAGAAGCAGAAGCCCTTGCTAAGCTTGCCAAGACGAAAAAATGGCACAAAGCCATCGTGGTTACATCGAACTATCACACTCGCCGCGCGCGCTATATCTTCCGGCATGTTTTTCCACAGGACATTGAGATACGTGTTGCCGGAGCCCGTGACGGGGATTTCGATCCGGAGAATTGGTGGGAAAAGCCCAAATCCGCCAAGCTTTTTGTGCGCGAAATCACGGGAATGATGGTAACGATTTGGGAACTCAGGTCTTCAACTCAGTCGCCAACCACACAAGAGATAGTACGGTTGAGAGGGCTAAATCCGCTATCCCTGGGGTAGTTATCGAACGAACACACTACATTTACTCTCTGCCTTCCTTGTTTACAGCCGCTAAGTACTGTATTATGTTCGCTCTTCTGAGTCGCGGCTTCCCCACCAGCCCTGCGATGAGCGACTTCGAAAATCCAATTTTCGACGTCAAGGTGCCCGATGTGGAAAAAAGATGATGCACGATCTCAAGGAGTTGCTGAGAATTCCGCAGTAGCCTCTGCGTTTGGAAAGTCACAGAGTGTTGATTCCTCAAATTCATTTTCCGACTCTTCGCGCGCGGCAGCTACCATTGGCCAAGGAATTAGAATCAAGGGCGAAGTGAGCGGAACTGAGGACCTTTTTGTAGACGGTTTCGTAGAAGGAAAACTGAACCTCGCCTCCGACTGCTGCTTGACAATTGGACCGAATGGAAACATCAAGGCGGATCTGGTTGCTCGTGAGATCATTGTGCGCGGAAAAGTCGAAGGAAAAGTCGTCGCGCGGGATAAATTGCAAATTGGAAGCACTGGAGAAATTAACGGCGAAGTGCAAACGGGCCGGCTAGCCATCGAAGACGGAGCGACGCTGCGCGGGAAAGTCGAGGCAGGGAGGTTGGAGACGGCAAAGAGCGCAGAGTCCAAGTCTGCAGCGGCTGCTGCGGGTTCTACAACGGCCAAGTCTTCATCTCAACCCACCGCTCTCAACTCTGGAACGGCGGCTGACTGATGAGCTTTCTCAACAAACTCGGCATTGGAGTCGGTAGCGGTAACACGCAAACAGTGCGTCACGAAGTTCCCGGTCCGATTCATCTCACTTCGCGCTCACGCACCCCCGGCGCGCCGCCTGCCCAGCCGGGCTCACCGCGCGCGTCGGGAGAATTGGAATACAACCGGCTTTCGAATGGATTGAAGGAACTCCTGTGGAACTTGGATGGCTTGGAGCGCGGCACTCTTCTCGATATGGGCCCGGCCTCGCAAACGACCTTGAGTTTCTTCATTGAGCGGGGGTTCCGTGTCTCTTCCGAAGACATTCTCCGCTCGTGGAAGAACTTTCTGAACGCGGAAGAAGCGCGTTTGAAGCAGGACTTCGCGGCGGGCGAAACGGTCGAAATGACTCCCAGCGCCAGGGCTGCGCGCTTCATGAAAGAGAATCTGCAATACTCGCGCAGTTCGTTTGATGCCGTGCTCCTTTGGGATCTTTTGGACTATCTCGAGCAGGCCGTGGTGAAACAAGTTGTTGTGAGTTTGACGGAACTGTTGCGGCCCGGCGGCGTGGTCTTCGCGATGTTCCACAGCAAGAAGCCCGAAGGCTTTCGGCGTTATCGTGTCGTGAGTTCAAGTACACTGCAAATGGTTCCGACCGCAGTTATTTGCCCCGCGCAGCGCGTTTATCAGAACAGGGAAATTCAGGACCTCTTCGGTCGCTATCGGACCATGAAATCCTTCATTGGTCGCGACCAGTTGCGCGAAACCCTCTTCATAAAATGAACCCATCCTCATGGGTCAATTGAAAAAAAGGGGCGAATTTGTCGGTTCGCCAAATTTTCTCTTGCGCCCGGCGATTTCGGGGAGTAAAAGCAAGGAGTGAGCTCGTCGAGCTCCGGAGGGAATATGACTCCACCGGGCTTAGAGCCGCACCAAAACTGAGCGCACCACTTTTGCGGTGCGAGTCGTTCGAAACAGGTGCGTGTTGTTTGCGCGCCTTCGAAACGACACAGTAATTAACAAGGAGGGGAGCCGCCAGGCTCCCCTCCTTGCGTTCATTTAATCACACCGCGTTTGATATGGCAGGGCACGAAGGAAGCATTAGCACACGGAGAATGTGCAAAGGCTTGGGTCAGGCGGTTTGGCTCGTTTCTTCCCGATGGTGATTCCTTACTTCCTTAATTCCCGGCCTTGAGCTGCTCCAGCCAGCGGATTGCATCCCGCTGGTTAGCGATAATTTGCGCCTGCCAGACCAGCGCGACAGACATAGCACTCATCACAATCAGGCAAGCGATCAGGGCGATGCCCACGTGCGACTCGCGAATCTCACTTCGAAAAACGCGTCGAATCCATTCCATGGTTTGGGATCTCCTAGTACTATTCCCTGCGAGTTCGACGGGGACACGTCGCTGGCTTGCAAAGTTCAAGCAATTGCTGCGCCACACACTGAACATCTCGCAATCACACTCATCGCCAAGAAAACAAGTCAGTTGTCGGCTAACTCCAAACGCTTCTCTTTTAGGTGTGCAAAATAACCTGGTGCAAATTTGCTCACGAATTGTGCAAATCTTTTTCGTCACCTTACGCTTTCGGAGCGACGTTTTGAAGCACTTGTTCCCAAACCTCAGGTGCGATCAACGGCATCTTCCGAATCCGGCCAGGCCGTCGCCCGGTTTTGGAGGATTCAGAACCATCCTCCGCCTTTCGGTGCCCCAGCAGAATTCCTCTATCGCAAAAGGGAAGCAGGCTCGGTGCAAGATCCTGCGTCGCGATGCCTACGGAATGCGCATGGTATCGTAGCGCACGGTCAAAAAGCTTGGTCAGTGCCGCAACGCAACCCTGAACACTGGCGCCAATCGCGGCCGACCACAGCACTCCGTGCTGGCGAAATACCATCTTCCGTTTGCTGCCCTCCGCAAGGAACTCGTGCACTTGCTGGTCCGAGGCGCCCGCAAAAAAGAACAGCTCGTCAAAATCGCGCTGCCGGGCTAATTCCGCTTCCCGTGCCGGCAGGCCCGTGTTTTGAGCAACCTCCCGAACCGAGAGCGACCGCAAAGTTACTATGGGGACCTCAGTCTCCTGAGAAAGCGCTTCTAATTCCTCAGCAGCCGCGGGCAGCGCCTCCGCGCATGGGATGCACGTAAACCGGCCAAGCCGCCTGGTCGAAACTTTCCCCTCGCGCGAGCTGGCCGAATCCGGTCGCAAATGAAAGTAGTCCTCAGGCAGATACACGCCGCACCCGTCTTCTGCAATGAACGGGTGAGAATGGCCCAGCTTCCGGCGAGGCTCGTCGAATTGCATGCGCGAGCGGCTGGTAACCCAAACCGTCGGGATCCCCTCGTGGTCCAGCGTTGCCGTGAATTCATCAAAGCCGGCGACGTTTTTTCCCCGCTCAGGGAGCAGGGAATCAACCGCTATGTAAAGAACGCTGGACGTCTGGCGCAAACCAATCTCCGCTACGGTTGTAGCGGCCGTTTTTTTATCCTGAGGAACAAGGGACTTAAGCAGGCCGCCTCGATACAACGCTCATTCTAACGAATTGGCTTGCTCTTTGTGGCCTCGCAGCAACAAAAAAAAGGCGGGCAGAAATCTCTGCCCGCCTCTCGCACACCCGGCTTAGTCAGCCAGGTTCTTTCTTTGTTAGTTGCCAGACTTTGTGGCGGTGGAGCTAGCCTCCTGATTCGCCTTTGGAATGCTAACGTATCCGCTGATGGTGTCTTTGCCGATCTTGTTGATGACGATCTCTTCGGGAATGTGCGTGCCAGTCATATAGAAGAAAATCGGTTCATTGGCCGCGCGGTTCTTCTTCTCGAAGCGCTTGTCCTCAACAACCATCGCCAGGTTGAACTGGTTGTGCTTCTGGTTCACGCCCTTCAGTTCAACGGTCACATTCGCGACCTTCTGGGGGCGGTTCCTGCCGGTGATGGTGAACTCGGTGTAGTCGCGTTCACCCAGGCGGCGGAGCTGGTCAATTTCGTCATGGTTCTTGGCGATCAGAGTTCCCATCTCGCTCTTGGCCATCTTCAGGTCTTCGCGGGTTGTATCAAGATCCGTCCGGACACCCACAACCTTGGTGTCTACCGTCTTCACATCATCGCTGGACGCCTTCGAGGCCAGTTCGGAATGCACGGAAGTGTCGAGAGCCGTTACCTTCTGGTTCGTCTCGTCGTTCAACTTCGCCGCTTCCGTACGGGCCTTCTTCAGTTGGCCTTGGGTGATTTTCAGTTTGTCGGTTACGACCTTCAAATCGCCTTGCAGATCAGTATTCGACTTTTCATCCTGCGCCAAACGGTCTTTCAGGGAGGACATATCCTGCTGAACCGACTGCTGGGTCGTCTTCAGTTGGGTCGCCACATTTTGCTGTGTGCTGTCCAGCTTGGACGACGCGCTCCAGCCAAAAGCCAGTCCTCCTAATGCAATTACCCCTAGAACTACAATCGCGGGAAGCTGCCAGGAAGGACTACCCTTATCCACGTTCATATCGTCTGACATAAGTTTGATTACTCTCCTCGCCCTTAGGGCCTTTGCCGGATTTACCGGCTTATTAAGACGGGCATGCATGCATCCAACCAAAGGGAAAAAGCCCCAAACGGCGCTAACTCCTAGAAGAATCACCGCTTGCTCGCAGCGCCTCCCAAGGGGCGGGTACTAGACCTAGCAAAGATTACGTGAAATCCCCGCCAATAGCATATTTTTTGCGTCCCAGAACTTTAGTAATATCACGGCACTGCACTCGCTAGCCCGCCGGTCTTGACTGCCTTCTGCTTGCCCTCAGCTTCGGAGGGGCGCGGGCCGGGGGCAGGGCCGTCTACACTTGTCCTGAGCGTAGTCGGCCGGATCGTGCCCTTCTGCGCATGACCAATTCCAGTGTAACCACGTCTGAGCAGCCGGAGCGTTGACTGCTTCATTCCACCGCAAGTGCTCTGAGGTCGGAATGAAGTTGTTCAGCGGACTGAAACACAATCCCTTGCATGCCCAGTTGCGTCGCCGCTTGGGCGTAGGCTGGCACGTCATCCACGTAGACTGCTTCCTGGGCGCGGATTTTGCAGGCCTTCAGGGCCTCTTTGTAGATGACGGGATTGGGTTTGCTCGCCCCAACCCCGCAGGAGTAGATGCGTACTGGGAACAGCTCCAAGAACCCATAGGCCTTTTCCAGATGCGCGACATGCAAAGGGTCAGTATTGGACAGCACCGCTAGCCGATATTTCTTTCCCAGTTTCGCGAGGAAGGCCTCCTCGTGGATGGGAGTAGGGTCCAAGGCGCGGTTCCAGACCTCCACGAACTGCTCAAAACTGAGCCTGCTTCCCAGCCGCCGGGACACGTGGAGGTGCCAGTCCTGCGGCGACATGCGGCCCTCCTGCCAGTCCTTCCAGCGAGGATCTTTTTCAAGGGCGGACCATATCTCTTCCGGAGAGAGTGACACGCCATCGGCGAGGCCGCTCATAGCTCGGGCCACATCAACGCGAATCAGCACGCGGCCAATGTCGAAAATGATGGCCCGCAGCTTAGGAGAGGTCACGAGTTACTCTTTCTCGGCTTGTGGAAAGGAAGCGGAACGATTTGCATGGCCAACGTTGTTAGCGCCGAGCTGGCGCCGGGCGCGCAAAATGCTGATGATCGCCGGCAGGATCGAAAGAATAATCACCACCGCGATCACGTAGTGGATGCGCTGAGCGATGTTGGGAACCAAATGGCCAAGGAAAAAACTGCCCAGGATCATCGTCCCAACCCAGAAGATGCCGCCGAAAATGTCAAACGCGAGGTAGCGCCCATACGGCATCTTCGCCGCTCCCGCGACCGGCGGACAAAACGTTCGTACTATGGGCACGAAGCGCGCGAGAATCACGGCTCTTCCCCCATATTTTTCGTAAAAATCATGCGCGCGCTGCAAATGGCTGCGGCGGAAGAAGAAAGAATCCTCACGCCGGTAGAGCGTCGCTCCCGCCGAGCGCCCGATCCAGTAGCCAATCTGATCACCCGCAATCGCGCAGAGCATGACCGGCGCAAGCAGCCACTTGAGAGGGATTACGCCCGCGGCAGAGAAAATGCCCGCGGTGACCAGCAGGGAATCACCGGGGAGGAAGAAACCGACAAAGAATCCCGTTTCAATGAAAACGATCGTGCAGATCAGCGCCGGGCCGCCGTCGTGGACTAATTGCTTGAGTCCCTCGGGGTTGAAAAGCAAATAGAAGAAGTGACGGATGGCGTCAAGCACTCAGCCCTGTTCCTCGCAGCAAAATAAGTGGGAAATCCTGTGGGAACCGGAACGAGCCCGCGCCTGCGCAAGCCCGTGACAGCACCCAGTCCTATACGGTAGCAGAAAAAGGGCAAGTCTTGCCCGCATTCGTGCCACAGGAAGACCAAGCCGCCAAGGGCCACGAACAGCATGCTGGGACGAATCATGCCTGCACCTCCGTCAGCCACATTTGACTTCTTTTCTTCAACATAAGCCGTGCTTCTGATGGAATTTCTGCGTCCGCCTTTTTCTCGAGCAGGTGTTCAATGCGGGGCAAAGCGCGAAGGGCCGCAGCGGCGCCGGCTTCAATGGCCTCATCCGCGCGCACAAAATCATCCCAGGCCAGGAACTGCACGTCCGGACGAAGTACAAGGTCGGCATGGCGCTCCCAAACTTCGAGCTGGTGCTTTTGAGCCGCGCTGACTGCGCGGCTCACGACCTGGAAAATATTTGTTGGCGCCCCGCGATGTCCATCTTGCATGCCTACCGAAACTCCAATCACGGTTTGCGCGCCAATGAAGCGGGCTGCTTGCGTTGGAACAGGGGCCACCAATCCGCCGTCCGCAAGGCACCGCGTGCCAATTTCCACCGGCTCGAACAAGCCGGGGAAAGCGCAGCTCGCGCGGATGGCATCCACCAGGTTTCCTTGTGTGAAAGCCACTGGTTCGCCGGTAGACAGATCCGTTGCGACGACTGCGAGGGGAATTTTCAGCTCTTCAAATTGACGCGAGCCGAAAACGCGCTCCATCAACGCGGCAAGGCGGTGGTTGCTGGCTAGGCCGAGGCGAGAGACGCGCCATCGGGCGATATCGCGGAAGCGCAGCGTCCGGCAAGTCTCCATGATGCGTTCGAGGGGCGCTCCGCTGGCATAGGCCGCGCCGAGAATGCTGCCCACGCTGCTGCCGGCGATGTGAGAAACCCTTATGTTGTACTGCTGAAGAACCTTTAAGACGCCGAGGTGCGCAAATCCGCGCGCGAAGCCCCCGCCAAGGGCCAGTCCAATGCCTGGCCGCTGGGACGGCTTGGCTGTCCCCGGGGACATCTTCTCCTGCGCGGAATTGGTGTACTTCTTCATGCGCACAAGGATGCCAGCCGCAACCGTTGTGAGCTATGGCACGCCCGTCCTGTCAAGACAGTACGAATGTACTTCGCTAGGCTGTTCATTTATTAGGGCCTATCAGGTTGAAACAGTACGAACTTACTAGTTCCGTACCCTCTCTGTACCATTGTGAGCCGCAATTCTCTGCGCGATTCTCTTCCCGTCACGCTGAAGTTGTGCGGGGTCGAGAGAATGGACAGCGCGTTTAAGGCTTGGATTGGGCAACCAGTCGTTCTTCAGGTGGCATTAGGCGACATCAAAGTGCCGCTGCGAGGAAGGCTTCTGAAGGATGGAAGCGACACGGTCCGGATGCGAATTGGAGAAGGCTGGGACGTGGATATTTATAAGACCATGATCGTGGCAGTGGAAGAAGACAGCATGGTTCTTTTGCCAACGTGAAGGGTGCTGACATGAAGACACAAGAGCTGAAGTACGTAACTCGGCGGCGGGCGGCAGTCCTGCTGGGTTTGTCCGAGCAGGAGCTGAATCGGATTTCGAGCGAATCCGGCTTTGGCCATAGAGAAGTTTCCGGCGAGGAAGAAGAGACCTATTTCACGTACGAAGAATTGCGCCAGATTTGCATGCTGGCCGTGAACCACGTGAACTAGATAAGAGCAGCGGGGTAACCCGCTGCTTCACATAGAAAGAGTTTCCTCCGGCCCCCCTCAGCAGTACCCCCACCCGGGTCGCTCCCCCCAGCGGCCCGGGTTTTTTCTTCCGAATCACTATGGAAGTAATTAGGCTTGGATTCTGGAATGGTCTGCTGACTCGGCTTACCTCTCATCCTGAGGAATCCACGGGCTGCCAGGTCTTGTCGCTCCATGACGCTTCAACAGCGGCAAGTGCTGGTCCCCAATTCGGAAAAGTTGCGGCTAGTAATTGACCCTTGCCGATTACCGTCTATCAGAGTTGCTCGCTTTTCTTGTCTATAATCCCATAGGCACCGACCGGTCGGTTTCTGTTAGTCCGCTCGATTTGAGGAGGCCACATATGCTGCAGAGCCTTTGGCAGGATTTGCGCTACGCGCTGCGGACGCTGCGCAAGAACCGTATGCTAACGTTCGTGATTGTGGTGTCCCTCGGGATAGGAATCGGTGCCAACTCCGCCATATTCAGCGTCGTAGACGCCTTGCTCCTGCGTCCACTCCCTTACGCGCATCCCGACCGGCTAGCGGCGGTGTGGCTACATTCGCCGGCGATTGGAATCCTTCGCGATTGGCCGTCTCCGGGTGAATATCTGAATGTCCAGAGGGAGAACCATTCGTTTGAAGAAATGGCGTTGGCGCAGAGTCGTGTTTTCGTCTTAGCAGGCCGCGAGCAGCCAGAGCGAGTGTTTGGAGTGCGCACGCAGTCCACTTTGCTGAAAATGCTTGGCGCGAGACCATTGCTCGGGCGTTTGCTCTTACCGGAGGAGGACAAGCCGGGCAAGACGGACGTGGCGATTCTTACACAACGGGCTTGGAGGAGGCTGTTTAACGCGGACCCGGCAATCGTGGGCAAGACCATCGTCCTCAATGGCAACCCATTCGTAGTGGCGGGAGTCTTGCAGGGCAGCTTTATGCTCAACGCCGAAGTGATGCCTTCGGAGATGCCGATGGACAAGATGGACTTTTTCGCGCCGCTGCCTCTCGACGCAGATGCCGAGAAAAGACGTGGCGACGAAAACTACAACATTATGGTGCGGCTGAAGCCGGGCGTTTCGTTGCAGCAGGCGCAGGCGGACTTGGATGTCATCGCAAGCCGCATTCGAGAGAAAGACAAGCGCGACGCGAGCTTCGGCATGCATGTGATCGGGCTACGGGAACAGGTGGTCGGCGATGTGCGCCGGGCGTTGCTGGTTCTGCTCGGCTCCGTCGGGTTGGTGCTGTTGATTGCGTGCGCAAATGTGGGGAACTTGCTACTCGCACGGGCAGCCGGACGCGAAAAAGAAGTAGCGATTCGCACGGCGTTGGGAGCCAACTGGCAGCGGCTGGCGCGGCAACTTCTGACGGAGAGCGTGCTCTTGGGGCTTCTGGGCGGCGCCGCCGGGCTGCTCGTCGCGCAACTGAGCCTATACGTGGTGCGCACCATGAATCCAGGGAACATCCCGCGGCTGGAGGACATCGCCATCAATGCAACGGTTCTGGCATTCACATTTGGCATTGCGTTGATCACCGGAGTGCTGTTCGGAGCGGCACCGGTGTGGCGGGCGATCAAAGTGGACCTGAATACTTCGCTGAAGGCCGGCGGGCGCAGCGGGCAGAGCGAGGGCGGCTTGCACGTCAGGCGGCACAGTTTGCGCGGGCTGCTGATAGTGTCCGAGCTTACGCTTTCATTGATGCTTTTAATCGGCGCCGGGCTGTTGATTCGCAGCTTTGTGAGGCTGCAAAGTGTGCCAACGGGATTCACGACCGAGCATATCCTTACGATGGAAATTGCGGCAACCGGCCGGAAGTATCGCGAGGATAATCCGGTGGTCAATTTCTATCGGGAAATAGAGAGCCGCATTGCTCACCTGCCAGGAGTGGTTGCCGAGGGTGTGGTATCGGGGTTGCCTCTAACGGGTTCGGTGGGTTGGGGAGGGATCAACGTAGAAGATTACACGCCGCCACCGGGGCAAGAGTTGCAGGCGGACATACGAATCGCAAGCTCGAATTATTTTCGGACCATGGAGATTCCTCTGCGAGCAGGCCGGTTCTTCAACGAGGACGATACTGCAGAGAAACCACAAGTGGCCATCATTGATCAGAAGTTCGCGCAGCGCTTCTGGCCGAATGGCGATGCTGTCGGAAAACATCTATGGTTCAACCCGAAAAAGCCGATGACGATTGTGGGCGTCGTGGGCGTGGTCAAACAATGCGGCCTTGAGACGGAGGGCAAGATCGCGACGTATTTTCCACAGGAGCAGCACCCCGACAAGGAGATGTTTCTGGCGGTGCGCACGGCAACGGAGGGTTCGGGGCTTTCTTCGGCGGTCGTAGGGCAAATCCGCGCGGTCGATCCAGATGTAGTGGTTTACGAAGTTCGGAGTATGCAGGAGCGCCTGTACGATTCACTGGCGCGGCAGCGCTTTTCGAGCACCATGCTAGGAGCGTTCGCCGTGTTCGCGCTGCTTTTGGCCGCCGTGGGATTGTACGGCGTGATGTCGCATCTGGTGACCCAGGGAACGCACGATATAGGAGTGCTGGTGGCGCTGGGAGCGCGACCGGAGAATATCGTCGGGCTGGTGGTGCGGCAGGGGATGGCACTGGTGGCAATTGGAATCATTTTTGGACTTGCGGGCGCAGCAGCACTAACCCGAGTGATGGCGAGCCTCCTGTTCAAGGTCAGTGCGCTGGACGTGGCGACGTTTGCCACGGTGCCGGCGCTGCTGCTGATGGTAGCGTTCGCGGCGACCGCGATTCCGGCGTGGAGGGCGACGCGTGTCGATCCCATTGTCGCCCTTAGATACGAGTAGGCCATGGGCCCCTCGGGACCATCACGAAGGATGAAGGAAGCCTACCTAGGAGAAGCGAGTACTTGTGTTTTCGGTGACATTTCCACTTTCCCATCGCCTTAGCAGCAAATACCTCGGCTGATCGAGAAATCAGCTCGGAAAACGTCGTATGATGCCGTGCGCGTAACTAGGGGGATCAGCGGGCAAAGGGGTGAGAACCATGATCGAGTGGTGCGCAAGAGAAAGAGGCTCGGGCAAGTTTTGGTTGGTGGTCGCAGGCGTTTTGGTGTTTGCTTTCGTATTCGGCGGCGCAGGATCTACTCGCGCGCAAGAGACTTCGTATGACGTCGTGATTGCGAACGGGCGGGTGATGGATCCCCAGTCCGGCCTTGATCGCGTGCGCAACGTGGGAATCAGCGGCGGGAAAATTCGCGCGGTCAGCAGCGGCGCGTTGAAAGGGAAGCAGACCATTGATGCGAAGGGCCTGGTGGTCGCACCGGGGTTCATCGACTTGCACCAACATGGCCAGGACGCGGAGAACTATCGGGCAAAGGCCGCCGATGGCACAACGACGGCTTTGGAACTGGAAGTCGGCGTAGCCGATGTGAACGGCTGGTATGGCGAGCGCGAAGGGAAGGCGCTTATCAATTTTGGCGCAAGCGTGGGGCACATCCCCGCGCGAATGGCAGTGATGCATGATCCGGGGCAACTCCTTCCAAGCGGAGATGCAGCGCACCGCGAAGCAACGCCGGAAGACATGCAACAGATCATGGCGCTTCTTGAGAAAGGACTACGCCGAGGAGCGCTCGCCGTTGGCGTTGGCCCGGCTTACACCGAAGCGGCGACGAATTGGGAAATCGTGCAAGTGTTTCGAGTGGCCGCGAAGTATCACGCGTCTTGCCACATTCACATCCGCGCGGGGGCTCCGAAGCTTGGAGCCCAAGAAGGAAACTTCCCTGGCTTTGAGGAGGCTATGGCGGCTGCCGCAATCAGCGGCGCTCCGCTACACATTGTTCATATCCAGAGCACGGGAGGCCCGGATGTGGTCTACGAGCTTCAGATGATTTCGGAGGCCCGCTCACACGGGATGGATGTGACCACCGAGGCTTACCCCTACACGATGGGAATGACGAGCATTCAAGCGGCATTTCTCGACCATAAGGAGAACGAGCCGGACAGCTATTTTGCTCCGATGCTTTGGCCCGCCACGGGAGAGCATCTGACGCGTGATTCCTTCCTCCGCTATCGCAAAGAGGGCGGAATGATTATTCTTCCTTCCAACACGCAAGAAAATATTGACGCCGCGATCGAAAGCCCCCTCACCATGATTGCCAGCGATGGCTCGCTCTCTAACGGCAAAGGACATCCGCGCACATCTGGAACCTACGCGCGTGTGCTGGGGCAATACGTGCGGGAAAAGAAGGCTCTGGATTTGATGACCGCTCTGAAAAAAATGACGCTGATGCCGGCCCAGCGCTTGGAAAAGCGGGCGCCCATGTTTAAGGATAAGGGGCGAATCCATGTGGGAGCCGATGCGGACATCACCGTTTTCGACGCGAACACAGTTATCGACAAGGCCACTTATGAGAGTCCGCTCCAATACTCGCAGGGAATTCGTTTCGTGTTGGTGAATGGCGTTCCAGTGGTCAAGGATGGACAACTCGTTGAAGGAGTATTTCCTGGCCGAGCGGCGCGCGCGCCAATTGTGCAGTAATTGAGGGACTCTTATTCGGCGCGTAGCATTGTGGCTGGATCAATTTGGACCGCACGGATTACCGGAGCCAGCGAGGCAAGTAACGCTACTGCAAGAAGCGTCAAGGATGGAAACGCAAGCATGCCCAGGTCCGTGGATTTTACCTGATAGAAAAGCGCTTCGACGTAGCGCGCGAACGCCATGCCGAGCCCCAAGCCGGCAACTGCCCCCAGGAGGATCATCGAGAAAACATCGAATGTAGCGATTCGGACGATGGCGGCTGCCTGGGCTCCCAGTGCCATGCGAATGCCGATTTCACGCTGCCGCTGCAGGACCGAGTAGTGAAGCACACCGTACAAACCGACGCCCGCCAGAACCAGCGCCACTCCGCCGAAGAAGACAGCCAGCATGGCCAGCAGCCGTTCGCGCACCGTTTGCGCCTGATTGATTTCCAGTTGCGTGCGGATACGGCTCACGCGGAATTCGGGGCGCGCTCGCGGCACTTCCTGGCGAAGAGTTTGCGCCAGCGCGAGCGGATTGGCGCTCGACGTGCGCACAATAAACGTTCCCCAGTTTTCCGGGAGCCACGATCCGTCGCCCCGAACGCCCTGAAACGGTACGTAGACCACGGGAAGCGGCGTCTCGCGTACGCTGCCGTAACGAGGATCGCGAACAAAGCCTACGATCCGAAACAGTCTCCTATCAGCGTTATCCTCGGAGCGGGCGAACGCCTTTCCCACCGGATCTTCCCCCTTGAAATAAGTCTGGGCGAAAGTTTCGTTCACGATGGCTGCGCCAGGAGCCGTTTCGCGCGGAAGAAAATCCCTGCCTTCAATCAAAGCAATCTTCATGGTGTCGATCCAGCCGGGCGATACTCGCAGAAAATAGGCGAGCCTTTGGATCGGAGGCGCCCCGTTGACGGAAATGTAGCTATTCACGCTATTCCCATCGAGCAAAGCCCAACTTGCAAAGGCCACCTTCTCAACGCCTTGCACCTGGCGCAGATGTTCCGCTACTTGGGCCCACAAAGCCGGAGGCTGCGGCTGTCGCGCAAACGTATCGAGAGTAAGCAGCCGTTCCCCGGAAAAGCCGAGGGGCTGGTGCGACAGGCGTTGGAACGTGGCAACGAACAAGCCGGTAGCGAACAGCACCAGAAAGCAGAAAGCCACTTGCGATGCGATAAGCGCGTGCATTAGCCCACGCCGAGACTGTGGCTCTTCTTTACCTTTCACCGCGCTGAGTGGCTTAATCGCAGAGACGCGTAGCGCCGGCAGCAGACCGAAAAGCATCGTCACTCCGACGGTCAATGCCAACGCGAATCCCCAAACGCGCCAATCCGCTGGAAGAATCAATCGCACCGGATCGTCCGGCGGATTGATTCTGCCCACCACAAACGGCGCGGACCACCACGCGAAAAACGCGCCGATCGCCGCGGCAAGCAACGCGATCCAGGCGCTTTCGATGAGCATCATTTGCACAAGCCGCCGGCGTCCCGCGCCTATGGAGATGCGCAGCGCCATCTCGTGGGCGCGCGCCGCGGCTTGTGCCGTCATCAGGTTGGCCACGTTCGCGCAGGCAATCAGCGACACCAGCGCCACTAACACACCCAGCGCCGCAAGGGATCGGCGGTTGTCATTCTGCAAATCGGAAACGCCCGTAGGAGCAGGCTCCAGCAAGAGCTTTTGGTTCAAGAAATCCTTCAGGCTCTGCTTGGGCATCCCGACAAATCCTTTGGCCCTGTCTTCTTCGAACCCCCTCGAATTGGCTTGCAGCTTCGCGCGAACGGGCTCGATCACAACGCCCGGCTTCAGTTGCGCAAACACGCGGAACACGCTGGCGTCGGGGCGGGTCACGTAAGGATGCATCATCGCGGGAACAAAAATGTCGACGAACGTGCCCGGCTCCGTGCCGGTGAACTGTTTATCCGCAACGCCAATAATCTGATAGAGCGTTTCGCCCATTCGAAAGCTGCGGCCAATCACCTTGCGATCCTGGCCGAAGCGGCGGCTCCAATAGTCGTAAGAAAGCACCGCGTACGGATGTGCTCCTGGCGCTTGCTCGTCACTCTCCGTCAGCACCCTTCCCAATGCGGGTCGCAGACCGAACGCCTCGAACATCCAGCCTGAAAAATATTGCAAGTGCGCTTTCTCGATTTCCTGGTCGGAGCCGAAAGAAAGATCAACCTTATCTACGTAGGAGAAGACTAGCAACTCGGCTCGATCCTTGACCGTCGCGCGCATCTGAAGAAAGAGCGGGTACTCGCAGTTTTGGTCAACGTTGGGCTTGCCGTCCCAGTTAGGGCCTTGGCGCGAGAGAAAGTACAGGCGTTCGGGAGCGGTCACTGGCAATGGGCGCAATAGTAGGGCATCAATGAGCCGGAATGCTGGGGTGCACGCGCCGATTCCCAATGCGAGCGACAGAATTGCCGCCGTCGAAGTCACTTTGTGCTTCTTCAGTTGCCGCCAACCGTACACGGCGTCGGCGCGCAGCGATTCCAGCCACGCGAACAGTTGGAACGAGCCTTGTTGAGAGTCGGGGCTAGTCACACCAAAACCTCAGTTTATAGACGCCAGGATGCGCTAAAGGTCACTGAACAGCCGCCGGAATTTTCCTAGGAACCGCGTACTCAACGGCATCGAGGCCGGGGCTGGCGCGCTCATTTGCATAAGGCCGCACTCTTTCCATGACGCCTGCTGACGTGAAGCTCAGAAGGCGGGCGCGACAAAAGCCGATGCTACGAGGACGCGACCCTTCGCTATGCTCAGGATAAAAAGTGCTATATAGTTCTGCGCACGCGCCTCGTAAAAACTTGCAGAGCTTGCAGGGAAAGGATTCACCGTGACATTTGCCGCTGCCGATTGGGCCGCCGTCGTTGGCTATCTGCTCATCACGCTGATTCTCGGCTTGTACTTCCGAAGCCGCTCGGGGAAAAGCACGGAAGATTATTTCGTCTCGGGCCGCAACGTTTCCTGGTGGCTTGCGGGAACGTCCATGGTGGCGACGACATTTGCAGCGGATACGCCGCTCGTTGTCACCGGGCTCGTGTATCGAAACGGCATCGCAGGGAATTGGTTTTGGTGGAGCTTTTTGCCTTCCGGCATGATGACAGTTTTTCTTTTCGCGCGATTGTGGCGGCGGTCGGGTCTGCTCACGGACGTACAGTTCGCGGAGATGCGCTACGCGGGAAAACCTGCGGCGTTCCTGCGCGGGTTTCGCGCGCTGTATCTTGGATTGCTGATGAACTGTTTGATTCTCGGATGGGTCACCAAAGCGATGACCGCGATTGTGGCCATCAGCTTGGGAGTAAGTGAATCGACCTCGAAGTGGATTTGCGTTCTGGTCTTGATTCCGTTCACCGGATTGTATGTGACGCTCGGCGGCCTGTGGGGCGTTTTGTGGACGGATCTTTTCCAGTTTGTGTTGAAGATGGCCATCGTCATCGGCATTGCCTGGTACGCGGTGGACGCCCTCGGCGGGATGCACGCCATGCTCGAGAAGCTCCATGCGATGACCGTCGCGGCGGGACCGTCGGCGAGCGATCCGACAAAGTTCCTTCCGGATTTTTCGCGGCCGTTCACCTATCAAGCGATGTGGGCCCTTCCTGTAATTACGTTCGCGGTGTTTCTTGGCGTGCAGTGGTGGGCGTTTTGGTATCCGGGGGCGGAGCCTGGAGGCGGCGGGTACATTGCCCAGCGCATTTTCAGCGCGCGCGACGAACGCAACGGCTTGCTTTCTGTGCTTTGGTACAACGTCGCCCACTATGCGTTGCGTCCCTGGCCTTGGATCCTAGCGGCGCTAGCGGTGATCGTTCTTTATCCGGGCCTTGCGCAGCCCGAGCCGGCGTATATGCGCATTGTGGCGGAACACGTTCCGCACGCGTTACGCGGTTTGGTGTTTGCGGGCTTCCTCGCCGCGTTTATGTCAACGGTAGCGACGCAATTGAATTGGGGCGCGTCATATCTCGTGGCGGATTTTTACCGGCGCTTTGTGAAGCCCGACGGCACTGAACAACACTACGTAGTGATATCGCGGCTGGCCACCGTACTTCTTGTGATCATCTCGGCTTACGTGTCGGCGCAACTCGGCTCGATTGTGGCGGGCTGGGAAATCGTGCTCACCATCGGCGCCGGAACCGGAGGCGTGTACTTGCTGCGCTGGTATTGGTGGCGGATCAATGCGTGGAGCGAAATCGCGGCTATGGCCACGGCAATTGCCGTGACCGCGGCGCTTTCCTTGACGAAACCCTTTTCGGGCGACAGCGTCGTACTGTTCGCGAAGACCTCACTGGCCACCACGGCAGCGACTTCGCTGGTGTGGATTGTAGTGACTTTCCTGACCAAGCCGGAAAGGGAAGACGTGCTGGTGAAGTTCTACCGCCAGGTGCGGCCGTATGTTGCGGGCTGGAGGCCCATCGCGCAACTGGCGCAGGACGTTCCGCAAACACGCGACTTGGGACGCAACCTGCTTTCCTGGGCGCTGGGCTGCGGCATGGTCTATCTGGCGCTGTTTGGTTCGGGCAAGATGCTGCTGGGGAGATTGGGGCTTGGATTCGTGCTGCTGGTGTTCGCCGCAATTTGTGCGGCGCTGCTGTCCCGCTTGATGCCGCGCGCGAAGGAGTGGAGCGCGTAGGAGATGCCGGATTCCGATCAACCGGCCGTCAAAGGCAAAGGCACGCACAACGCAGTTCTGGCCGGATTTCTCGGTTGGACCTTCGACGCGTTCGATTTCTTCGTCCTGACTTTTGCTTTAGAGCACATTGGCAAGGAGTTTGGCAAAACGCACGCCGACATGGCGCTGACGATTTTGGCCACTCTAGCCACAAGGTGGATCGGGGCGATTATTTTCGGCCTGCTTGCGGATCGCTACGGACGCCGCATTCCGTTAATCGTCAACATTCTGTACTACTCGCTAATTGAGGTGCTTTCGGGTCTCGCTCCGAACTATCGAGTCTTTTTCTTCCTGCGCTTGCTCTACGGCATCGGTATGGGCGGCGAGTGGGGCGTGGGCGCTTCGCTCACGATGGAGTCCATCCCTGCAAAATGGCGGGGACTCGTTTCCGGCTTCCTGCAGGAAGGGTACGCGCTTGGATACTTGCTGGCAGCGGTGGCATACGGCTTCATTTATCCGCACTGGGGATGGCGGCCGCTCTTTTTTGTCGGCGGATTGCCGGCGCTGCTCACGCTTTTCGTCCGCGCCAGAGTGAAAGAGCCGGAGGCCTGGCATCGTTCGCGGACGGATTGGCCAGCATATCGCAAAGCGCTCTTTGGAAATTGCAGACGCTTCGCGTATCTCGTTGTGTTGATGGCTATGGTGAATTTCATTTCGCACGGTACGCAGGATATGTACCCGACCTACCTGCAGCACCAGCACAGCTTCAGCCCTGAGCGAACATCCTACATTACGGCGTTTGCTATGTTCGGCGCGATCTGCGGCGGGTTGGCGTTTGGATATTTTTCGGACCGCAAGGGGCGGCGCCGTGCGATGGTGACGGCGCTGCTCCTCGGCTGCTTGCTTATTCCGATGTGGGTGTTCGCGCCCAATTTCTCGCTCATTCTGGCGGGGGGATTTCTGATGCAGTTCATGGTACAGGGTGCATGGGGAGTGATTCCGGCTCATATCAACGAGCTGTCGCCGGATGCGTTGCGCGGCTTCTTTCCTGGCCTGGCGTATCAGCTCGGCGTGTTGATCGCTTCAGGCAGCGCGTATTTCGAAGCGCTCATGGCTCAGTCCATGAGCTATGGCCGCGCGATGGGCCTGTTCGCGCTGATCGTTCTACTGGTGGGCTCAGTTGTAGTTTGGTTCGGCCCCGAAGAACATCGCGTGGAATTTGGGAGGAGCAGTTCAGGTACCGGCTAATTGGGTTTGGGGTTGTGCTAAAATCAATTGGCCGTGCGCCCTTAGCTCAGCGGAATAGAGCGTCTGACTACGAACCGGTTCGCTAGACCCGGCATCGCTAGGCCGCCAAAATTTCTGTGGTAAAATCGAGTTTATCAGCGAGCCTGTAGCTCAACTGGATAGAGCGCATGGCTACGAACCATGAGGTTGGAGGTTCAAGTCCTCTCAGGCTCGCCACTTTTTCATTTCACAAATTATTCTACTTTTCCGCGGGCGTGAGCACGATACTGCGAAACGTCACGCGCCCTTTTTCGCTGCCTTGAAGATAGATTGGTCCGGGCAATCCTTCATGGCTGTCTAGCGCGCCGCCCGTGATGCCGGGAATTTCCTTGTTGTCGATGATGGTCTGCCCGTTTTGCACAACGGTCACCATGCGTCCGACTAGGGTGATGTCATACGTCTGCCAGGTTCCCGGCTTGCGCGGCAATTCCGGCGTCGGCGTCAAGAAGCCGTAGACGCCTCCCATGTGATGGCTCGGCGGCTCTTCAATCGAGTCAGTTTCGATTTGCACTTCGTACCGCCCCCGCAGATAAACGCCGCTATTGGCGTTCTCTCCGCAATTGAATTCCACGTGCAGCTTGAAGTCTTCGTATGTCCCGTCGTTGATTAACTCTGGCCCGTTCCCCGGCGTAATCAGCTCGCCATTTTCGACTCTCCAAACCTTCTCCGCATTCGGATCGCTCACGTGCCAGCCTGCGAGATCTTTTTTGTTGAATAACTCGATTGGTTTTCCCCATTTTGGCGGCTTCGTGCGCGCCAAAGCCTGCGCGCGTTCCCCCGTCCACTGCCACCTTTTGCCGTCCGGCCCATTCACCGTGCCCGACAAGTCTTTCCCAGCCAGAGTTCCCTCAAAAATCAAATCCGCCTGCGCCCCCTCCTCCTCCTTCGGCGAAACGAAAGTGAGCTTCCCGTTCGAAAGCTCCGCCTTGGGCAGCGGCCGCGCATTTCCCCAGCGCCCCACAAACTGCGCCACCAAATGGCTACCCTCCTGGCTCAGCTCAAGCCACGACGGATACTCGTGGCTCCCATCTTTCAGCGTCAAATCCCATCGCCCCAGAAACGCCTTTGCTGATTCGCCCGCAGGCGCCGCGGGAGCGTTTTCATATCCTCGCGCGCGCGCAACCGCCCGAGGGCCTACCGAAAGCACCGCTACGGCCAAGGCGAAAACAACATGTCGCATTTTCATGAGAGGAGCGCTCCTTTAATCCGCACCATTCTTCTCGAAAGAAAATGATTCCGCAACACTTTCTGTCGGCTCTAACACTTCGGCGCGCGCAAATCCTACCGCCTCCGGCTCCGCGGATTCACCGCCGCCGTCGTCTCCCGCGTAATCAGCTCCGGGGGCACCGCAAACTCTTCCGGATAATCCCTAAATCCCTGCATGCGCTGCAACAAAATCCGCGCCGCCGTTTCTCCCATGTCTCGCAGCGGCTGGCGAATCGTCGTCAGCCTCGGAGTGTGATACGCCGCCACCTGAATATCGTCAAACCCAATCACCGACACGTCTTCCGGCACGCGCAGATTCGCGTCCCGCAGCGCGCGAATCGCTCCAATCGCCGCGATATCATTAAACGACACAAGCGCCGTAAACTTCCGCCGCTTTTGCAGCAGCTCCTGCACCACCGGATAGCCCAGCTCCGGCGAAGTCAAGTCGCGCTCCAACTGAATCGTCAGGTCGGCGCGAATCTCCAGCCCCAATTCGCGCGCCACGCTAACAATACTCTTCCAACGATCATCCGAGTCCGCACTGAACGGCTGCCCGCGCATAAACGCAATTTGGCGGTGCCCCAGCTGATGCAAATGCCGCAGCGACAATTCCGCCGCGCGCTTGTGATCCAGCACCACGTTCGTCACGCCCGCAATCTTTCGATGACCCGCCACCGCCACCACCGGCACGGGCAACGCGTGCGCTAGCGCCGTATCAATCGTGATTAGCCCTTCCGCGCCGCGCCCCAGCAGCAATCGCGGATACTCCTCAATCATGTCCGGCTTGTGCCGGTGATGCGCGCTGAAATAAAAATAGCCCTCGCGCATCAAGTGATCCCCGATGCCGCTCATCACCATCGTGTGATAGCCGTCGCTCAGCTCCGGCACCAGCACGCCCACGGTGAACGTCCGTTGCTTTCGCAGTGAACGCGCCAGCAAACTCGGCTGATAATTGAATTTCCGCGCCGCCGCCCGCACGCGCTCGCGCGTCTCCGCGGGAATTGATCGCCCCGGGACATTGTTCAGCACCACCGACACCGTCGCCGGGCACAATCCCAGGTAGTCCGCCAGAATTTTCAGGCTGACGGGCTTCTCCCCGCCGTTTTTGTTCTCCTTGCGTCTGGCCACGGCCGACTCCGCAGTTCCTTCTTTAAATTGTAGTGGTGGGTCTTTAGACCCGTATTGAGGACGTTTTTCCTCACCCGCCCCGCGCGAGTCGTTGTGGCGGCTCTTCCGCGATTCGCCCGCCCCGGCCTTGTCGGGAAGACCCGCCCCCACTTCGCCTTTTTCCTTCAAGGGCTGCATAAGCATAGCCTGAACAGGAACTTGTAGCTTGATCTTACCCTCTGAACCCACCGCACCTCTGGAACCCACCGCGTGTTATCCCGAGCGCAGCGAGGGATCTGCTTCTCGTCTTCGCGCGCCATCTGAGCACAAAAACGATTTTCCGGCACTTGAAAATGCCCAAGACAAACGTTTGTCTAAACCGTATTCAAAAACTTTCTAGTTGACAACAGATTTTTTGTGAGGCTAAATGTCTCCCAAGTTTGGGGCCACCGGGAGCATGCATTAGACAATTGTCTCGCGGTTCGCCGTTTGCGGATCGCGATTCAGCTCATCGTCCCGGTCTTGTGGGGCCTGCGGGACAAATCCCTCCCACGTGCCCTCGGTGCGCGGATCCGTCGAGAATATCGGTGCGCCCGTAAGCGTTAATCGCTTCGGCGCTGAGCTGTGCAGGAGGCAAGTAGATGCGCTTCGTACGCTTTGCAGCCGTCCCGTTCCGACTTTTCCCCTTCACTCGTTTTATCTCGCAGTTTCGCCAGCTGTCCTTTGGCCGCCGCCTCGCCGCGGCCCGCTACCTCGCCGTTGGTCTGCTCCTCCTCGCCGTTGCCACGGCCGGATTCTCCCAATCCGACCGCGGCACCATCGCTGGCACAATTCTCGACTCCTCCGGCGGCGCCGTGCAGGGTGCGACAATTACCGCCAAAGCCGTTAACACCGGCACAGTTTACACAGCCACCTCGGGGCCAACTGGCGGTTTTCGAATCCCGGACGTGCAGGTTGGCTCGTACAACATCACCGTCGCGGCATCCGGATTCAAAACCGAGGAAAAAACGGGCATCGTAGTTCAAATCAACACTACAGCTTCCACAGATTTTTCATTGCAGCCCGGTGACGTCCAAGAGACGCTTACGGTTGTTGCTGACACACCGGCCCTGCAGACCGAAACATCTGAAATCGGCACTGTAGTCGGTTCAAAGCAAATTGAGGACCTGCCTTTTTCGATCAATTCTACGGGACAGAGTTTTTTGCGCTCGCCGGAAACCTTTGTGTTCCTCACGCCGGGCACCGCCGGACCCGGCACCAATAGCGATCATTCGTCTTCTGGCATATTCGAATCCAAATTGTCCGGTGGCCAAAACTTCAGTACAGAGGTCATCCTCGACGGGGCTAGCACCACGCGCGCTGACAGTGGTTCTGCCTTTGACCAGACCGCGCCCTCGGTTGAAGCTCTGAGCGAGTTTAAGGTTTCTACGTCTACGATTTCGGCAGAATTCGGACGTACCTCCGGTGGTGTGGAAAGTTTCGTTACAAAATCGGGCACCAACTCCTACCACGGAACTGCCTTTGAGTTGTACCGCAACGACAAGCTGGACGCCAATTCTTGGGACAACGATTTCAATAACCTGCCAAAGCCCAGGGACCATCAGCATGACTTTGGCGGGAGTCTTGGGGGCCCGGTTCGAATTCCCAAGCTTTACAATGGCCACGACAAGACTTTCTTCTTTTTTTCCTGGGAGCAATATCGGAACAACCAGGGTACTTCCCAGTTTTCTACAGTCCCTACGGACAAGGAGCGCTCGGGCGACTTTTCTGAGTTGCTAGGTCCCGATACCGGGATCATAAACCCATGCGACGGATCCCACATTCTTGTTGGACAGATATTTAACCCGAGCACGACCCAAACTGTCATGGTGGGTGGGCAGCCCGTGCAGTGCCGCACCGCTTTTTCAGGAAATAAAATCACAAATCTGAGTACTGTGGCTCAAAACATCCTTGCATTCGTTCCCCATGCTAACAGTCCCTCTGGCTCGGGAGGTTGCAAGCCGGTTGTCTGTAACAACTTTCTTCTCAACTCGAACAAGCCCATTCGCGATACCACCATGACCTTTCGCATTGATCAGAATTGGGGCTTGAAGAACAAGTTCTTCTTCTCCTACAGCAGCCGCGACCAGGGAGTTCTAAATGGCAACCCCTTTCTTCCAGGACCTGTAGACCCGAATTTCCACAACTCGAATTTTACGCATTATCTGCGTTTCGGTTGGGACGACACGTTAAGCACCAATTTGCTGAATCACTTAACCGTTGGCTTCAACCGCTTGTCTAATCTCAGCAGGGGGCAAAGCGTTACCGGCGTGGACTGGGACAAAATCCTGGGCATTGGCAATGCCAGCGGTCCGGTTTTCCCCCCCATCAATTTCAACACAACTATTGCTAATCCGCTCTTCAGTGTGGGATATCAAAGCCTGAGCGCGGCCAATGATGACGGCAACATTCCCAATAGTCTGGTTGTTGCTGAAAGCGTCTCCTGGATCAAGGGTCGCCACTCACTTCGGTTCGGATTTGACTGGCGTTCCTACCAGTTCTCGAGAAAGAGTCAAGCCAACCAATCGCCAACGTACAGCTTCTTCGGCTACCAGACCGCCTATACTCCCAATAGCAATCAGACCGGAGACCCATTCGCCAGCTTTATGATTGGTGCCCCCCAAGAGGAGTCTCTTCAAGTGGCTTCGGTCTTTCCGCGGTGGGCTTCAAACTATTACGCGGGATATGTCGAGGACGATTACAAGATCCGTAAAGATCTGACACTAAACCTCGGTTTGCGGTACGACGTGGACACGCCACGGCATGAGGCTCACAACGCAGAATCCGTTTTGGATCTAACGGCACCTAATCCAGGGAATGCTGCGGTTCCCATTTCTCCCGCGATACCAGGAGCCCTCATCTACGGAGCTGGTGCCTCTGGAGCCAAAACTTTTTACAAAGATTTCGGGCCGCGTATGGGATTCGCCTATGCGCCGGAGCGTTTATTCGGCTTCTTCAAGCAAACCGTGCTTCGCGGTGGTTATAGCATCTACTACGCAGCTCTGACCTATTCCGACTTCGGCAACTCGTTGACTAGCGGGGCCACTGCTACGCCGGATTTTGCAACGACGGACAAATTCAGCGCCGTGCAATCACCGGATTTGGGCTTCCCTAGCTTTACGCCACCTTCGAATAATCGGGATGCTGCCTTGCTGAATGGGCAGGGGAGCATTAACTTCGTAGCTCCGAGCTTTGGACGCCCTGGCATGGTGCAAAACTGGAGCCTCGAAGTTCAGCACCAGTTAGCCCCAGACCTCATCCTCAGCGTTGGCTACATCGGAATGCACTCCACCCGTTTGCACTCCAACCTTGCTCAACCAGACAGCATTGATCCAAGATTTCTTTCTCTCGGCACCCAGCTCAATAACTCCGTCACAAGTGCTGCAGGTCAGGCTACCCTTGCGGGCCTTGGAGTGACAGTTCCCGGTTGGTTCACGCAGCTGTATGGAAACAATGCAGCGGTTGGTCAGTTGTTGCTACCGTTTCCGCAATATCAAAGCATCAGCAGCAGTTGCTGCCTCGAGAACTTAGGCCAGGCTACTTACAATGCTCTGCAGGCCAAGGTCGAACGGCGTTTCCGTAACGGCTTGAATCTGTTGGCTTCTTACACGTTCTCGAAAACCCTGACGGACGCGGACAGCACGTTTCCCGTTTTCACTGGTTTTAATTCCAACGTCTTTGGTGCGCAGAATCCGCAAAACCTCAAGGCGGAAAAAAGTGTTAGCTACCAGGACATCCCTCATGCATTTGTTCTCAGCTATTTGTATGAATTGCCTGCGGGTCCTGGCAAGAAGTATCTGAGCCATGGCCCTGCTAGCAAGGTTTTGGGCGGATGGGAGGTTGGCGCCGTTCACCGCTACCAAAAGGGATCCCCTCTTTTGCTCAACGCTTTTGCTACGTCGCCTCCGTTTACGGGTGGCAACTTCCGCTACAGCTTGATTCCGGGAGTCCCGTTGCTAGACCCGAATCATGCATCCTTCAACCCTTTTGCGCCCACCGGTTGCAAATTGGATCCAAACAAAGCTGGAAATGGTACTTTTATCCCCCTAACTAACAACAATTTCTTCAACTGTGCAGCATTTCTAGATTCCAATGACAAGAACCTCGTGGCGCAGCGAGGGTATATTTTTGGGAATGCCCCCGTTATGTTTGGCGGTATCCGAGGTCCTGGCTTTATCAATGAAGACTTTTCCATACTGAAGAAGACCACTCTGTCGGAAACTCACTCACTCATCTTCAAAGTGGATATTCCCAATGGGTTCAATCGTCACAGCTTCGGTGCTATTGACGGGAACGTGACAAGCGGAACTTTTGGGGTGCCGGGTGGTGGAGGTCACGCCGTGTTAAATCCCCCTAGGCAAATACAGTTAACTCTACGCTACCAATTCTGAGCCTTGACGGCCTCAGTATCAGAGTCCTCCGCAAGGGCTCCTCGCGGGGGGGATCTCTTCTAGCGATGTTTCATGCTTGCGTTCTTCGAGGATAAACTATAGGCATGTACGCAGAGCCAATCACTCGTTCCCAAGGATCGAGTGCCAATCAGCTACTGGGCTTTCGTTGGGTGGTTCGCTTGACATTTATGGCAGCAGCGGTTTTGTTCGTTTTCAGCGCGCAACTAAAGGGACAAACCGCACCTTCAGTCAATGAAAAGTTCCGTGAGGCAACCGAAGCCATGCAGGCAGGCAGATTGGATGAGGCTGCCGACGGGTTCTCTTCTGTCACAAAGACCGCTCCGACCTTCGCTGAAGCTTTTCTCAATCTTGGCTTGGTGCGTTCGGAACAGGGTCACAACGAAGAGGCAATCTCTAACTTCGAGAAAGCTCTCGTACTGAAACCTCACCTTCGAGGCGCCAATCTGTTCTTGGGCGTGGCAGAATTTCGGCTCAATCACCCAGACAAGGCCATTATGGCCATTAAAAAGGAGACTTCCGCGTTTCCCAGGGACGCCAATGCCTGGATGTGGTTAGGCGTAGCTGAACTCGTCAACGAGCAACCTGAACTTGCCGCCGATGCCTTGGACAAAGCTGCAAAATTGGCGCCCAACGATATCGACATTCTCTACCATCGCGGACGGGCGCACCTGCTTGTCTCCAAGAATAGTTACGAGAAGATGTTTAAGGTCGACCCGCATTCCTGGCGAGTCCATCAAGTGCTTGGCCAAATGGCTGCGGAAGCGGAGCGGCACGAGGACGCTATCGCTCAATATTTCGCGGCCATCAAGCTGGCCCCTACTCAGCCCGGACTTCATGAGGAACTCGCTGGCGAATATCACGCTTCCGCGAGAATGCCGGAAGCTGAAGCGGCCTACCGTCAAGAACTCGAGATCGACCCCCATAATGTCGTGGCTCGGTACAAGCTGGGCGTGCTTCTGGTCGGGATACACGAGGCAGCTAAAGGCAAAGCTCTTATCGAAGGAGCGCTTCGCGAAAAGCCCGGGCTCGCCGATGCGGATTACAATTTGGGGCGCGCCGAAATGATGCTCGGCAATGATGCTGGGGCGGCAGACTACTTAAAACGAGCCACCTCGCAAGACTCAGACTTCGAGATCATCCAGCAAGCGTGGTATCAACTGGGCATCGTCTACCGCCGCTTACACCGCACGGAAGAGGCTCAGCAGGCCATGGCTACGTTCCAGAAGCTCAAGGAAGCTGAAGCTACAGATTTGAGGCAAACCCTTTCCAAATACAGAACCAAGCAAGATCCCAACGGATCAGAACCCCCTCCTGGGCCTGAGAAGCCTCGCTAACATACGAGGCCTTGCCAAAAGTCCAGGGGCGTCTAAAGAAGAACCCGAAGCTTCGAGCCTGAGCGTGACTCCCCTCCCGCTCCCAGAATCCTTAGTTGCGGGTGGTCGCTTCGGCACAACTACCCGCCTAAAAGCCGCAACATCAACTCACAACTTGCGCTTAAGTTCGCTTCCGTGTGATCGGGGGAAAAATCCAATGTCTAACTCTGCTAAACTAAATGGTCCTTGAGAACGACTCTCTTCATCCGTGCTTTTCCTTTCGTTGTTCAGGCACAACAGGACCATGTTTATCCCAGTCCAACCAGCTTGTCCTTTGAGACCAACATTCACGGCTCGGCTTCGCAAGTCAGCAGGTTAACCTTCAAAACGGAACGCCATATATGGTAGATTTTTCTTCAATCGGCGTTTCCGGTCTATTTTCTCAGTCCAACACTTGTAGCGGTGCAATCCGTTTCGCAGGCAGTTGCACCATGTGGGTGAGTCTCTACTACCCAAGTACTGACGGTCCCCAGAGCGGATTCATAACTATCTCCTACACCTACGGCCCAGCTGACGGGCAGCAAACTCATGGCAGGGCTACAATCAGCTTGTCTGGGACGGTCTACGATACTTTTATAGTCGGCCCTAAATACAAAATCCTCTCCATTCTTTACGCTCCCCCCGGCAATGCAAGCAGCAACGGATACAGTAATAGCGTCAGCACCGGTGACACGACCCCCTTAACTTCTTTAGAATGCTCAGTTGCAAAAAAAGGTGGGGGGAGGTAGGTGGTATTGTTAACCAGATTCCAGCTCGCCGGTGCTCTGTCGCTTCTTTTGCTGGGGACGTCGCCGGCGAAGCAAAAAGCTCCCTCGTCGACCGAGCTTCCCCGCATCGAAGTGGTCGAGTCCTCGGCAGACTTGCACGAAACTTTGCAAGAGAAGCCGGCGCTGACCTTTGGCGCCCCGCGCACACCGAATCTCACCATCACCGTAAACGACGCCGTGAAGTATCAGCAGATCGACGGCTTCGGCGCCTCGCTCACCGACTCATCCGCTTGGCTGATCTGGAACAAACTCACCGAGGCGCAGCGCAAAGAGGCCATGCAGATGCTTTTCAGCCCGACCAAAGGCATCGGCCTAAGCATCTTGCGCCAGCCGATGGGCGCCAGTGACTTCGCGCTCTCCGAGTACAGCTACGACGATTTGGCGCCGGGACAGCCTTTCGGCGCAAGCGATCCCGACCTCAAACATTTTTCCATCGAGCACGATCGCGCGTACATTCTTCCGCTTCTCCGCGAAGCGCTCTCGCTCAACCCCAACCTCAAAATCTTCGCCTCGCCCTGGAGTCCTCCCGGCTGGATGAAAACCTCCGGCTCGATGATTCAAGGCGCGCTGCTGCCGTCTGCCTATCCCGCGTTCGCGCAATATTTCGTCCGCTTTGTGAAGGAATATGAAGCCGCCGGCGTTCCCATCTATGCCATCACCGCGCAGAACGAGCCGAAGTTCATCCCGAACGACTATCCGGGCATGATTTTCACCGCGCCGGAGCAAAAAGAAGTGCTGGCAAATCATCTCGGGCCTGCGTTTCGCGATGCGAAGCTAAAAACAAGAATCCTCATCTTCGATCACAACTGGGACTTGATCCAATATCCCCTGGAAGTGCTGAGCGACGCGAAGGCCGCATCCTTTGCTGCGGGGACCGCGACACATTGTTACGGCGGAAACGTCACCGCGCAAAATGAATTGCACGACCGCTTCCCTGAAAAAGATATTTGGATGACCGAATGCTCCGGCGGCGACTGGCAAAAAGGGAATTTGTTGGAACAGCAAGTACGGCTCGTAATCGGCGCAACACGCAACTGGGCAAAGGGCGTCGTGCTGTGGAACCTCGCGCTCGACCAGGACCACAAACCATTCCTCGGAGGCTGCACCACTTGTCGCGGCATCATCACCGTGAACCATACGGCGGAGCCTTCGAAAATCGAACCGACCGTGGATTACACCGCGCTCGCTCACGCAAGCAAGTTTGTCGCTCCGGGTGCGTACCGCATCGAATCGAACACTTTTAGCGAAGGCAGCCTCGAAGACGTCGCGTTTCGCAATGCCGACGGCTCTCTGGTCGTAATTGTGTTGAACAGCACCGGCGGCAATCTCGCCTTCAACATCGCGTGGGCAGGGAAGTACGCAAACTACAAACTTCCCGCCGGCTCCGTCGCCACTTTCCGCTGGAATCCCTCCGCCACTCACTGAATTGTTTTGCGCGGCTCAATGAGGTGCTAACCCAATCGAGCCGCTTTGGACAGGCTCCAAGAAATCTTGGCAGGTGAGCGCCAAGCAACTGAAATTTCTTCGCGGTTAAGCCCCGCAAGCCCTGAGCTTCAGGAAACCAGTTCAAGAGAATCCAAGCCCGGCGGATTCGCAATTACCGTGTAAGTTGGAATGAAAAAACGGATGCAGAGAGGCGCATCCTATTTCCTAGTTGAAGTATTTTGCCTCCGCCGAGGGGTTGGCGAGGCTCGATTCGTTGTTCTCGCCCATGTAAGCCTGCGCTTAAGTTGGCTCCGAAAAGGATGACTTCGCTGCCATAAGAAGCCGATTTCTGCAAGCGTTTGCAGTTGCGATGGCACTGCCAACGTGATATTGTGACGCGCAGAAAATTCTGCGTTTGGGGGCGTCACAGGCCACTATGAGCCTTTGGCAGATTGCAAAGCCAACCGGAATGCGAGCCTGCCACTTGTTGTCCCAAATCCATTCCTTGTCTGAGATGACATTTCAAAACAGCGGGCCGCGAGGTCTGCGGTCCGACCGCGGAAGCGATGCTGCTGCCTGAACTGCGCCGGCAGGTGCTCGAGGCCAACCTGGAGCTTGTGCGCAGGGGGTTGGTGCCTTTCACGTTTGGGAACGCGAGCGGCATTTCGCGGCAGAACGAGCTCGTGGTAATCAAGCCGAGCGGTGTGCCTTACGAACGGATGAAGCCGGCGGACCTGGTGGTGACCGACCTCAACGGAAAAATTGTGGAAGGGAAGCTGCGGCCCTCTTCGGATTTGCCGACACATTTAATCCTGTACAAGTCGTTTCCTGGGATTGGCGGAGTAAGCCACACGCATTCGGAATATGCGACCGCGTGGGCGCAGGCGCGGCGGCCGATTCCTTGCTTCGGAACGACGCACGCAGACACTTTTCATGGGCCGGTTCCGGTGACGGCGGAACTGAAAGACGCGGAGATTGCCGAGGACTATGAAGCGAACACCGGGCGCGCGATTGTGCGCATGTTCCGGGATATTGATTACTCAGCGATTCCGGGAGTGCTGGTGGCGAACCACGCCCCGTTTACCTGGGGGCTGGATGCGATGACGTCCGCGCACAACGCCGCAGTTCTGGAATTTGTGGCGCGCATGGCTTATTTTACTTTGGGCATCAATGCAGAGGCGGGCGCGATCGCGCGTTCGCTGCACGACAAACATTTTCTGAGAAAGCACGGCAAGGAAGCCTATTACGGGCAGCCTAAGGAGAAAAAATGATCGCCATGATGGCGCTGAGCGCACCCAGTACGCTGGTGCATCTTGCGGGGGTGGATTTAGTGATTATCGGGATTTATTTCCTGCTGGTGCTGGGAATCGGCTTTTACCTGAAAAAATTTGCGAAAACGGGCGAAGACTTTTTTCTGGCTGGCCGCGAAATGACCGCGTGGGTTGCGGGACTGGCTTTTGTTTCCGCGAATCTGGGTTCGCTCGAACTGCTGGGCTGGGCAGGCAACGCCTATCAATACGGCATGATGGCGGCCCACTGGTATTGGATCGGAGCGATTCCGGCGATGGTGTTCCTGGGCATCGTGATGATGCCGTTCTATTACATTTCGAAAACGCATTCTGTGCCCGGGTATTTGAAACTGCGCTATGGAACGGAAGCCAGCGCGTTGAGCGCAGTTACATTTGCGTTTATGACCATCCTGATGTCGGGCGTCAACATGTATGCCATGGCGCTCGTCATGGAAGTGGTGCTCGGGTGGAGTTTGCATTTCAGCATCATCGTTTCTTCGCTCACAGTGGGTGTGTATGTCGCCGCCGGCGGACTCTTCTCGGCAATCTTCAACGAAGTGCTGCAATTTTTTCTGATTTGGTTTGGCGCGTTGCTCATACCAATTCTGGGGCTGGTTGAGACAGGCGGATGGAGCGGCATGGTCGCGCGCATTCACGAAAGATTTCCGGGCCAGAACTTCACGCACATGTGGGGCCCGATGAGCTCTGCCAGCAACAACCCGATGGGAGTTCATTGGATCGCGATCGTGTTTGGTTTGGGTGCGGTGCAGTCGATGGGGTATTGGACGACCGACTTCCTTGTCGTACAGCGCGTGCTTTCGGCGAAAGACGTGCGCTCCGCGAAGCTCGCTCCGATCATCGGGTCGTTCTTCAAGATGGCGGTACCGCTCATCGTCATTCTCCCTGGCCTTCTTGGGCGCGCGGTGCTGCCTTTTCATCTGGTTGCGGGAAACGTGGCCCAGCCAGGACAATTCAAATTCGATGACGTCCTGCCGCTCATGCTGGCGCGCTATTGCGGGCCGGGCCTGCTGGGGCTTGGAATCACTGCGCTGGTGGCCGGGTTCATGGCGGGCATGGCGGGAAACGTAAGCGCCTTCGCGACCGTCTGGACCTATGACATTTACCGGCCGTATATGCGCAGAGATGCGCCGGATGCGCACTACGTTTCTATGGGCCGGTGGTGCACGATCATCGGCCTGATCGTTAGCATCGGGACCGCGTATCTCGTCCAGTACAACAAAAGCATGATGGACTACGTGCAGGCGCTGTTCGGTTTCTTCATCGCTCCGCTGTTTGGCACGGTCGTGCTGGGCATGCTTTGGAAACGTGTAAGCCGCATGGCCGGTTTTTGGGGGCTGCTGGCAGGCGTGGTTACCTCGGTGACGGCATTCCTCTTGATGAAGTTCGATCCGAGCTGGGTCAAGGTGTTTGCGTTTTCGCCGCTGGCCCAACCGCTTGCTCAGGCCATGTGGCAGGCGCTCTGGGCGTGCGTCACTTGCGTGGTCGTTACGGCGCTCGTGACGATGGTGACCAAGCCGAAACCGGACGAGGAATTGCGCGGTCTGGTCTACGCGCTTACGGATGTGCCCCGCGAAGTGGGTACGAGTTGGTTGCATCGGCCGGCAGTTTGGGGAGTAGCTGCCCTGGTGATTCTGGTGGTTCTGCAAATTATCTTCTGGTGAGAGGCGATGAGCGAAAAACATAAAATCATTCCGGTCTGGTTTTTCGTGGGATTGCTTTTGCTGATCTATGGAATCTTGATTCTTGGGAGCGGATTGGCGCACTGGTCGAGTCCGCCCGAGGGCGTGGAACTGACGCAATTGCATGCGCCGGTATGGTGGGGCGCCCTACTGATTGTTCTGGGCACGATTTATTGCGCCAAGTACTACCCGTGGAGCGAGACGTAGATTTTTACTTTCGAGCCGACTCTCGCGAATGAGTTTCGGGAATGAGTTGATGCGAAGTCATTAGTGGAGAAGCCGAATGGCTGTAGTTGCTGGCGTTGACTTCGGGACTTTGAGCGTGCGCGTTTCGCTAGTGGATAGCGAACGCGGCCTGCTCGCGTCCGCCATCGCCGAATACGCCCTCCATCGCAAGAGGGAAGATCCCGAATTTGCCACGCAATCCCACGCGGATCATATGAAGACCCTGGCCGCCGCCACGCGGGAAGCGGTGAAGAAGGCGGGAGTGGCCGGCGATCAGATTGGCTCGATCGCGCTGGACACGACAGGTTCTTCGGTGATTCCCGTTGGAAAAAATCTCCAGCCGCTCGACGAATACTACCTCTGGTGCGACCATCGCGCGAAGGCCGAAGCCGCCGAAATCACAGAAGCCGCGCGGCGCGAAAATCTCGAAGCCATTCAATGGTGTGGCGGCGTGTATTCGTCGGAATGGGGTTTCTCGAAGCTGCTCCATTGGCTTCGGCACAACCCCGGGAAGCGCAGCGAGTTTGTTTCTGCCTTCGAACATTGCGACATGGTGGCGGCGACGCTGTGCGGCATCACCGACGCGAAGAAGGTGAAGCGCAGTGTTTGCGCGATGGGTCATAAGTGGATGTGGAACGCCTCGCTTGGCGGTCTTCCACCCGAGAAGTTTCTTACAAAGGTGGATCCGGTGTTGGCCGGCGTGCGCGAAAAGCTGGACGGCGAATATGCAACCTCGGACCATCTGGCCGGCCATCTATCAGCGCAGTGGGCTGAACAGCTCGGCTTGAAGGCGGGCATACCGATTCCCGTAGGCGCTTTCGACGCGCATTGGGACGCCATCGGCGCGGGCTGCCGCAGCGAGGACATTGTCAACGTGGTTGGGACCTCGACCTGCATCATCGGCATCACTCCTTCCGTGAAGCTGGTTCCAGGCGTTTGCGGCGTAGTGCAGGGAAGCGTTCACCCAAAACGCACCGGCATCGAAGCAGGTCTTTCCGCCGTCGGCGACATTTTTCAAGCCATCGCCTCGCGTGCTGGAACCGATGTGAAGAGCCTCAGCCAGGGCTTGGAAAATTATCGCGCCGGGCAGACTGGCCTGTTGCGCATGACTTGGGACAACGGCGATCGCACCGTCCTTGTGAATCCCAATTTGCGCGGGGTCACCTTGGGCTGGAACCTGCAAACGACAGCACAAGACGAATTGTTCGCGGCGATTGAAGGCACGGCGCTGCACACGCGCGTCATCCTCGATCGCATGGAGCAAAACGGAGTCACGGTGCGACGCGTGATTAACGCTGGCGGAATTCCGCAAAAAAGCGATGTGCTGAATCAGGTCTACGCGAACGTGCTTGGGCGGCCAGTTCTTGTTCCCGCGGGAAGCGTTGTTAGTCTTGGCTCAGCGATCTTTGCTTTTCTCGCCGCAGGCGTGTTTCCAACCGTCGAGCAGGCGCAGGACACGATTTGCCCGCAGTACCGCACGTTTCAGCCGGACCCGTCGTCCAAGCGGACGTACGACAGGCTCTACTCGCTCTTCAGCAAAATGTATTTTGCATTCGGCCAGCCGGAAACCCGGGAGTTCGGGAGCGTTTTGCCGGAACTGATTCGGCTCGCCGGATCTGAACAGGCCAAGTCGGCAAATTAATCTCGACCTTACCTTTACCCTGCCGCAGACCGCCGTGGACATCGCCGCGTGAGCAGAGAAGACGGTTAGTGATTCTCGTCCAGAGCCTGTCGACGCTTCCGGGCCTGTTCCTGATTTAACTTGTCCACAATGGCGAGCATCGCTTGCGCTTGGTCGAGCTTGCCGCGCTTCCGGTAGGCTGTGGCTAACAACAAACAAGGAGTGGGATTTTGCGGAGCAAGTCGGTGGCCCAACTCCAGATGGTCAATGGCAGAGTCAATGTGGTCTTCCTGGAGTAAGACGCGACCCAAGGCGATTTGCGAGCTGGCATAGTTCGCACGCTCCGCAATGGATTTCTCCAGCGCCTGCTTTGCCTCAGCGAACTCCGCTTTGCCGGGGCTTGCGCCGTTGTGGATCAATGCATCTCCAAGGAGGCAGAGTAGTTGATAGTCTGCGAATCCCTCCGAAATTCCGGCGCGCGCAATGTTTGTTGCCTGCGTGAGGTCGCCAAGCATGAAACTTTCTTGAGCGGCCGCGAGATAGCCGATGGTTGAATGCGGTGCAATCGCGGTGGCACGTTCAAATTCCGGTTTGGCAATAGCAGGCTCCTCGAGTTGCCAAAGTCCATAGCCGAGTTCGTAGTGGAGCCTTGCAGAATCGGGAAGGTTGCGAATCCCTGCTTCCACAACCCGAAGACCCTGCGCGTAATCCTGTTTTTCCATGAAGGCGGCTTCAACACGAAGATAGAGTTTCTCGTCCTTTGGCGTGAGCGCAGCCGCCTTTTGAAACGCTCCGAAGGCCTCGTTTGATTGATCGTTGCCCTCGTACGCTTGAGCAAGCAGATTCTCGACGCTTGCATTTTCATGCTTCCCGTTGCGCAATTCTGCCAGGATGGAAATCGCTTTGGGAAATTCGCTCACGCCGACGTAGCAGAGGGCTAGGTTGAATTCGGCGGCATATTCGTCCGAGATATGGCCGCGGGCTGCCAAAAAGTGTGGGATCGCTTCTGAAAAATGGCCGCCGCGGCTTAGCGTGATTCCTGTTTGAAGCTCAACTTCCGGTTGCGCCGTGAGTTCCCGTGCTGTTTGTTCCGGCGATGAATCAGCGCGCGCGTGCGAGCCTTGTGCCGGCGCAATCTGAAAACTCAAGCTCGTCCACAGCAACGCCGCGAGCGCCGCCAAGCGCAATGTGGGCGAAAAGTCTGCGCGATTCATTGCCGACTCTTTACTTCCAGCCGGTCTGGCCTTCCACAATCGTAATGTAGCGGTCGACGGGCAACTCCGTAAAGCGCTCGGTCTTTCCACTGGGGCCCGGCCATTTCACTTCGAGCCAATCCATCTTTTTTCGCTGGCCCAGGCCCAGCACCATACGCGGATCGTGCGATGAGAGATAGCTCCCTCCGCCAACCTTCCACTGATGCCGCAACAAATCCCCCGCCCGGTAAGTCACTTTAGCCCCGATGGCGTCAATGTTTGCTTGGCGCCCAACCAGTTTCAGGCCAAGCCAGCGGTTTTGGCGCCCCGCATTGTTGCGCAACAGAAGGGGCTCGTCATCGTTTTGCGCGATGAGCACGTCCACAGAGCCGTCGTTATCGAAATCGCCGACGGCCATTCCCCGGCCGGCAAGGGCGCGTGAAAAGATTGGCCCGCTCCGCTCGCTCAGATTCTTCCACCCCTTGCCTGTGTTTTGAAACAGAAGAAGCTTCTCGCGGTAACCAACATTTTGCAGGCGCTGCTCCACCATCAAGTCCGGATGACCGTTGCACAGGAGCAGGTCTACGTTGCCATCATTGTCGTAATCGAAAAATTTGACACCCCAGCCGCTCATCATTTTTGTTGCGGCGCTAATCCCGGAGTTCGGCGCGGCATCGGCAAACGTCTCATCCTTATTGTTGCGGTACAGCGAATACTGCTCGTGATCCACGTTCGTCACGAAAAGGTCGAGCCAGCCGTCTTGGTCGTAGTCGGCGGAGTCTACGCCCATTCCCGAGCGCGCCAAGCCAAACGGGCTAAGCCCGACCCCGGCGAGCAAGGCAATTTCTTCAAATCGTCCTTTCCGGTTTGCGAAAAGAAAATTTGGAACCGTGTCGTTGCCGACGAACAGATCCATCCAACCGTCATTGTTAATGTCCGCGGCGACGACGCCCCAGGCTTTCGCGGGGGATTTCGAGATGCCCGCTTCCTTGCTCACGTCGGTGAACGTTCCGTCGCCGTTGTTGCGAAACAACAAGCAAGGCATCGGCGTGTAGACCGTTGGCTTGCAGTACCAGCGCTTGTTTTCCGCGCCGTAACCGCAGTAAATGTTCTTCGACTTGTCGAAATCAACGAAGCGGCAGACGAACAAATCCAGCAAGCCATCGTTGTTGTAATCAAACCAGACCGCGCTTGTGGCCCACCCCGGCGCCGCGACTCCCGCCTTTGCGGTGACGTCGGTGAAGGTGCCGTCGCCATTATTGTGATAGAGGATGCTGCGCGGATACTGCGTCAAATAAATGTCGGGGAAGCCGTCGCCGTCGTAATCGCCGACGGCTACGCCCATTCCGTAGGCGCTTCCCGCCACGCCGGCTTTCTCGGTTACATCGGTGAAAGTGCCGTCGCGATTGTTGTGGTAAAGCGCGTTGCGCAGCGGATGTGGGGGCGTATAAAAATCGCACGGGCCGCTGTTCACGAGATAGATGTCCATCCAGCCGTCGTTGTCGTAATCGAGGAACGCGCAGCCGGGGCCGACGGTTTCCGGCATGTACATTTGGGGAGACAGCCCGGCGGTGTGCTTCCAAGCAATGCCGCTTTTGCTCGCGGAAATTTCCTCGAACGCGGGAAGGGAAGTGGTTTCCTCCGGCGCATGAAGCGAAACGCTTTCTTTAAAAGACTTCTCGCCGGCCCTTGGGGGTGCTGAAGAAAACAGCCCCGCGCCCAAGTGGGCCGAAGCGAGAGCACTTGAGAATCCTGATAGTCCCAGCAGTTGCAGCCAACGGCGGCGCGAAATCATGGCTTTGGAATCAACCGCTGCGCCCAAGCCCATAGGCTCAGTGCGGCGCTTCCGTGGCGGAGGCGGGCGCTTTGGCGGCGGCTTCGCGCTGGAGCTGCATTTCGCGGGCGGCGCTTTCCTTGCGCCCCGTGCGATCATAGGCGATCGCCAATTGATAGTGGCCCGCGGGATCCTCGGGCACAATCTTCACATATTTTTCGAGGGGGGCGACGGCATCGGCGAATTTCTGCGCGGAAGCCAGTGACATGCCCAGCGCGAGATAGGCTTCCGCGAATCCTGCATCGATCTTCGCGGCCACCGAGAAATGCGAGATGGCGTCGTTCCACTGGCCGGCGCGGCGCGCGATTTCGCCCAGCGAAAACTCCGCAGCGGCGTTCACGGGATCGAGTTTCAACTCCTGCTCGAATTCTTTCCTGGCCTCCGCAGTGTTTGCTTCCGATTCGCCTTTCGAGAGCGCGACCCGCCCGAGCCGGAAGTGAATCCCGGGCGCGCTGGCGTTCTGGTCGAGAATCTTTTGATACTCCGCGGCGGCCTGGTCCCAGCGGCCCTGCGACTCGTAGGCTTCAGCTTCTAACTCATGCGCCTGGTAGGAGTTCGGCGCTTCTTGCGCGAGTTCCTGAGAGGCGCGCATCGCCAGTTCCGAAAAATAGTGCGTGGTGATGTACAGCACTTCCGGGTCGCGAGGGAAATCGCGTTTCAAGAGGAATAAGGCAGCGACGGCGGTCTGTGCTTGATTGAGGCTCATGGCGCATTTTGCGCCAGCCATCGCGGCGCGATATTCAAGCTGCTTGTCCGCCGATTGCTTCGCAGCATTTTGGCTTGCGGCCGACCGTGAAACAGATTGTTTCAGCCAGGGCAGCGCTTCCTGGCAGCGCCCCTTGGCGGCAAGATCGATCGCGCGTTCGACGCCCTGCGGTGAAGCGACGGCCGAAGATGCGTCCGGCGCGGGCTTCGATTTTGGGGGCCCTTGTCCATAGCAGACGAGCGGCGCGGCAGAGCCGAACAGTAAAGCAACCGTTGCTAGGAAGCATATTCGCATAAGGCAACGTTTTCCGGAGTTGGCGGATTCCCTGACAGTATATATGTAGGGACTCTCAGTGGGAGCGTTAGCCTAAAGCAAGGAGGCATTCACCGTGCCCCGGGGTGTAGGGGCGTGAGTTGCTCGGTGAATGCCTCCGCAGGGCCGCTTGCGGCAGCCCTGGTTGGGGTTAAAAAGCAATGTTGACGCGGAGCTCGACTACGCGCGCTCCGTTTATATTGCTGACGGAACTGGTGGTACCGAAGCTCGCATTTTGAATATTCAGTGCACCTGCTGTTGGATTGTTGGTACCTCCGGGGTTCGACCAGTTCGGGTGGTTGAATACATTCAGGAATTCTCCCTGAAGATTGAACCGAACTTTCTCCCCAATGGGCACCATCTTTGTGACGGATAGATCGTCGTTCCAGAGGTGCGGTCCGTAGAGCCAGATTTGCGATCCAAATGTTCCTGGAACTATATTCTGGCAGACGTTGGCGAGATGACTGCTGCATTTGCCTGTGCTTGTGGCCAACATCGCTGGATTGATGTCGTTCACAAACGGACCGCTGGTATGGAAAACGCCGACGGCACTCTGCAACTGAGATACAGTGATGCCGTTGAGCGTCAGGCCACTATTCGTGCCCGCGTAGTCATTAAATGTGCCGTATGCGCCGGTCAGGAGGAAGGGGAATCCGGTTTCGTAAGTGACGATCGTTCCTAAAGTCCAGCCTCCAACAACCCTATCTAGGACGTTGGAGCGGTTGAGGAGCGCTTTGCCGCGTCCGAAAGGGAGATCATAGGTTCCGCTGGCGTGGATCACATGTCGCAAATCAAAATTCGTTGGGCCATACGCCAGTCTGGTGTTGCGGAGCGTAAAGACATTGGAGGTCCCTAGCCATTGCCCGTCCGGCTGCAGGCCGAGCGTGTGGCTCCAAGTGTAGTTCACATCGAACTGCATGCCGTGCCACGCGCGTTGCCGGAAGTCCACTTGAAGGGCGTGATAGTTCCCGTAGGCTCCCGCAGAAAGCCAACTTTGTGGCTGGCCGATAGACGAACCAGCTGCATAAGGATTAGCCTGGAGGATGTTGAGCGGGTAAGGACCAGGCGTTGTGTAGCCGAGGGCAGGAAACTGACCTGGACATGTGGAGAGCGACGAGCCCACCAAATTACAAATGTAAGGCACAGTTCCAAATGGGGTAGCCAATTGAGCGGCGAACCTTCCGGCAGCACCCTGGTTCAAGTAGTTAATAAACGTGCCGTTCGTATAGTCTTTACCCGGCGTACATCCCGAAGAAATTGGAGGACACGCGAACGCCGCGTCGAAGAAGGGCAAGGACTGTTGCCCGGCAAGCCCTTGGTTGGCGAAGTCTGCTTTAGGTGAGGTAGCGGTGGCGGGTACGATTCCAGCGGCCTGTTCTGCAGCCAGGCAAGCTGCTGGGTTGTTAAGGCAAATCGCCAGGTTCGACTGCGCCGCCTGGAACTGCTTTAGGAAACCACTCTCGAAGACATTTACTTCGTTGGGATCCGTTTGTATCCACTGATGAACGCTTCTATGACCTATATATCGCGCCTCTATAACATTGTTGTGCCCGATTTGACGCTGAATGCCGAGGTTCCACTCTTGGACATACGGTTGCTGAATGTGTGGGTCGATGCCAGCTCCGCCCCAGAAGTAATGCCACGTGAATTGCGATTGAGGTATCTGGGCAGCGTAGGCTGAAGGCGACAACAAGTACGGAGGCAGTCCATCGCCAAGGGACAAGCTTCCTGGCGCGAATGTGCCGGTGCTCCCACCGTTGGCTGGCACGAGTGAAAAATTTTGGAAGAAGGCCAGGCCATGATTTGACGCGTTGTTCCAGAAATACTGATAGGGTTCAGTGAAGCGCTTAATGTCAAATCCAGCCCGAATCACTGTATTGCTCCCCGCGAACAGCTTTCCCAAGAGTCCTTCCGAATAAGCAGGATTCCAGGCCAGGCCGATGGTTGGCTGCGGACTTACGTTCCATGGTGCGTATTGGTGACTGTTGGCGTCATAGGTTGGATTGGGAGCGCCTGTGAGGGTGCCGGGCTTGAAGACGTTTCCGATTCCCGAGGGTCCATACATTCCCACTTCGGTCGCTCCGTGATACGCGCTGGTCAGGTCGTGATCGTCGCCCGTGAAGTCCCAACGAAGTCCGTAATTGACCGTGAGATGAGGTGTCAGGCGGAACGAATCTTGAGCATAGAGCCCCCAAGCTTTTTGTAACTCGTCCAAGTTGTAAGCGGACCCCGCCGTTGTCGCGTATTGTCCGGTTTTTACATTGTAGGGAAACCCGCTCCCAATTGGGCCGACGCCTGAGATTCTGCCAATGAGCGTCGCATAGAGTTGTTCTGCTTCCGTTCTGTCTGCTGCGGAAGCGCTACCAAAATACGTTTCAAACGTGTTCAGAGCAGGGTCGCCATTTACGAGGCCCATAGCGAGGTTAGGGATTCCATCGGGTGGGTTCCAGTAGTGATCCTGCTCCCGGTAGAAATTGAACCCAAATGCTGCGGAATGCCTTCCGTGCATCCAGGTTGCATTGTCTTGGAAATTCACAAGCGGATAATAGTTCGATACGGGTAAGTTAAATGATTGGCCCGAAGTCAGATTCGGGATTGCCCAGCTTACTTGTGTCTGAGTAAGCCAAAGAGGCTTCGCTCCAAAAGCGTTCCAAGCCGCGTTGTAGTAGTAGCCTCCCCGGAACTGATTCACCAAAGTGGGCGTGATCGTCCAGTTTACTCCCACTGATGCTGTGTAGTTATTTGTTCTATTTTGCGCTGCCTGATTCGCGAAATCGGATCCGGGGAGAATCGGGGCTGCAGCGTTAGGTTGATTGAACTTCGTCTCTTCAAAAGAAAAATCGATTCGCACCTTTCTTGAGGCGTTATAGTCCAGGCGCAGAGCAGGGAAATAGCGCGTAATCGGAGACGTAAGAGCCCAATTCACGTTTAGGAGGTTCGGGTCATTGGCTACCTGCGACAAAACAGCCCCTCCGCTGCCGGTGGCGTTGTTGATCAGAGCCTGTTCGGAAGCAATCTGCGCGTTCACGGCTGCTGGAAGCCCAGCCGGCTGCGCGACCTGCGTGAACAAGTTCACCGTCTGCCCCTTTTGTGGCCCGCTCGTGTATGTAAAAATCCCTTGTTGGGCAGAAGGTGTTAGAACCAGTCTCAATGGGTTGATGCCCGCCGTGTATCCCCCCGGTTGCTTAGCCATGGCAAATGAACCAAAAAAGAATAGTTTGTCTTTGATGATGTGGCCGCCGACGCTGCCACCAAATTCATTGAGGATGAGATGGTTCTTCTTCAACCCCACAGCGTCGTTATGCCAGGTGTTTGCATTCAGCGCGGAATTTCTAAAATCTTCGAACACCTGCCCGTGGTAATCGTTACTGCCCCGCTTTGTCACAAAACTAACCTGCATGGCAGAGGTCCCCAGGCTCTGGTTCAAATCCACTTGGCTTGTTTGGACGGTCATCTCCTCGAGATCTTCTAGCCTGGCCTGTAAGCCGGGCTGGACGTTTCCGCCAAACTTCATGCGGCTGGTCGACGCGATAACGCCGTCAATGCTGTTTCCTTGCGCGATCACCGGCAGCCCGTTCCAGGTGCCGCCGCCGTTCACTGGCGTGCCGCTGTATCCCGCGGACAAGAAAGCCAGATTGGCAATGTTTCGCCCCTGCAGCGGAAGGTCATTTATTTGCTTCATGTCGATCGTGGTTGCGATGGCGTTCGAGGTTGTTTCAACAAGCGGCGTCGCACTCTCCACGACGACTTGCTCGGTGGCAGCTCCGACCTTAAGCTGGACCTTCACGTCGGTGACGCGCCCGCCCTGAACTACGACAGAGCTGAGGACCTGCGTCTCAAAACCCGTCTTCGAGACGGTCAGCTTGTAGGTTCCCAGTGGCACGGTCGCGAATATGCCTGCTCCCGTCTCCTGTGTTTCCGCGCTGCGAGTGTCGTTCGTGGCCAAGTCCTGCAGCACGAGCTTCGCGCCTTGAACTGTGGCACCGCTCGAGTCAAGAACGATTATGTTGAGTGTGCCAGACGAGCCCATCTGGGCCCAGGAAGGTGGACAGAAGGCGAGAGGGATGAGGAGAGAGAGTAACGCGAGAACGCGGACCTGGCGATTCGTAAGGAAAAGAGATTTGTGCAACGTCATATTTCCCCCTTGCGCAGTGGCAAGATCGGATTTTTCAAGCTCCTCGACAGGCACCCGAACGGCAGATTGAATCCGCGAGGCGGCTCGTGGATACAATATGCAAATTTCTATGGCGGTGCTTATATCCCACGCCGTAATTCCTGTCAAGCACTTTCTGCAACCGCTTACATTTCGGCGTCTTGAATGTTTTCCTGGTGGTTCGACACTTCTTAGGCAGAAAACCTGAAACCGCCGGCAAGGCGCGCGTTTTCAACGGTATGCAGCTTTATGCGAGCCAAAGCGACCTCCCAGACAGGGTCTGGATGGACGGGTCTTCCAGGGGAGCAAGGACGGCCTGGCGCATACTTCTCAGGCCCACACATGCAAGCGCTTGCAGTTGTTCCTTGACACACTGCTCCTTTTGCGCTTCACTCTCCTCGGCTGATTTGCGATTGGAGCGGAGATGGACGACAAGCTCTCTCGAAGGGACCTCCTTAAGAAAACAATGGCTGGAATGTCCACCGCTGCGCTGTTTCAAGCGGCTACTGGGAAAACGTCTCCCTGGGACGAGGCCTTGCCGCCACGTGCAGAGGCCGGTGGTGCAGCTTCGATTGACGGTCCTGCGGGTTCGACGACAATCCTCTCATTGACGAACAACAGTGACGTTTTTATCCCGCCGCGAGGCAGCAGCCATTTCAAGTTCAGCTTTGATTTTCCGGAGCCGTCGGTACCGTTCGACAATTACCAATTTTCATTCCGCGTCTACACGTTCGAGAATACCTATGCTCCCGACGTGAGCTTGATGAGTGTGGAAGCTGGTCCCGACGGCGTTCGCGTGCGATGTAAGGGTTTTGTTTGGGCTGGCGATCAGCAAAAATCTCCGGGGACGCTAGAAGCGCGCATCGTTAGAAATGGTTCCTTCGTGGAGTGCCAGGCCACCGCCGAAATGGGCCAGCCGATCAAATCCATTGCGGCAGTTGTGCGCGGCGTGCCTCGCGGCAAAGTGTCTGTGGCCGGCGGGAACTTTTTTGATCCCAAAGACAACGAGTTGCTCTTTGGCTATCCGTTCGGCGGCGGATCGTTGTTTATCGCGGGAGGAATGGATTCGCCGGTTCTCGTCATCCAGGCGGGAGAGAAGGATTACTTTTTCATTTCCACGCTTCTGAAGGAAGTGCGCGCTACGCGTTTCTACTTGCAGCCGGGAGAAAAAGGTTATCGCGCGGAACTCACGCACGAGAAGGAAGGCTGGGCAAAGAGCAATCGGATGGAGACTCCAGTTTGGCGCGTTGGCCGCGCGGATACTTTGGAAGGTGCGTATCGCCCCCATTTTGAGCATGTCGAGAAGGCGTTTGCGATTCCGGATTGGGAAAGCCGTTCGGACGTGCCTGCATGGTTTCGAGAGGTCGCGCTTATCGTTTCACTCCACGGGATGCATTGGACGGGCTACATCTTTAACGATTTCGCAAAATCGATGAAGACGCTCGAATGGGTGGCCACGCAAATCCCCGGAAGACAGGTGCTGGTGTTCCTGCCCGCGTGGGACGGCCGCTACTATTGGAATTATCCGATCTACAAGCCCGACCCGCGGCTCGGAGGCGAGCAGGGTTTTCAAACGCTGATCGACAAGGGCCATAGCATGGGTTTTCATTTCATGCCCATGTTCGGCATGAACGCGGCGAATAAACTGCTCCCCGAATTCAAGAACTTCGCCGACGCGACGACAGATCAAATTGACGGAGACCCCTTTAATTTGAATTGGGTTGACTGGGATAACGACCGGCACAATGAGGGCAATGGCGGCTACATGAACCTGGGCGTACCATCTTGGCGCAATTGGCTCTCCGGGCGAATCGCGGAAACCATTTCGAAGTATCATGCGGATGCTTATTTCCTGGACATCGCCGGCGGCTGGGAGAACAACACCAAAGCGGACATGCATGAAGGGACGCGCTTGTTGGTGGAAGGCTTGCGGAAGAAATTCCCGGGCGTGCTGGTTTGCGGCGAAATGCCCTACGATGGGCTGATGAGCTTCATGCCGCTGTTTCATGTTTTTTCCGGTGGAGGATATCCTCCCGCCATGAAAAAATATGTTCGCGCGTTTCAGCACCTCAGCCTGCCCGCGCCAGGACGCGGGAGCAGCGGCGTGCACGAATCCGGCTTCGGGCATTTCAACCCGAACACGCTCAACCTGGGAAAGGAACAGATCCCCACCATCACGGTAGTGGACGACACGTTTGAAAAGCATCGAGACGTAATGGCCGAAATCATTCAGAAGGCGAAGGAGCGCGGCGGGCAATCATGAGAGAGAGAGTAAGTTCGATGCGCACGGTCTGCGAGCGGGGGATTCGAATGAAGCGAATGCTATGGATTACAATCATGGGGGCGACTCTTATGAGCACGCTGGCAGCAAGCGGTGCAGCGGCAAAACCTGGTTCCACCAAGAAATCGTCTTTCGGGAAGTCTCCGGACGGGGAAGCAGTGGATCTTTACACGCTAACGAATAAAAACGGCGTCGAGGTGGGGATCACCACCTATGGCGGCTCGGTGGTTACCTTCAAAGTGCCGGATCGCAATGGGAAGCTCGGCGACATCGTGCTCGGCTTTGATTCGGTGGACGGGTATGTGAACAACACGAGTTATATTGGCGCGCTCATTGGCCGGTACGGAAACCGCATTGGTCACGCCCAGTTCACGCTCGATGGAAAGACATACACCCTGGCGAAGAATAATGGCGAGAACACGCTGCATGGCGGGACCAAGGGTTTCAACAAAGCCGTGTGGACGGTAAAAGAAATCCCGACGAAAGATGGCCAGGCGCTGGAACTGACTTATCTGAGCAAGGATGGCGAAGAGGGATTTCCGGGAAACCTGCATGTGCGCGTGGTCTATACGCTCGAGGACTCGAACGCACTGAGAATTGATTATTCCGCGACGAGCGACAAAGACACCGTGGTCAATCTGACGAACCATTCTTACTTTAACCTTGCGGGGCCCGGCTCGGGCGATATTCTCGGCCACGTGATGATGATTGACGCGGACAAATTTACTCCCGTGGATTCCGGATTGATTCCTACCGGCGAGCTTCGCGATGTGGCGGGCACACCGTTTGATTTCCGCAAGCCGACGGAGATTGGAGCCCGCGTTAACTCAGACGAGGGACAGATCAAACTGGGCGGCGGTTACGACCATAATTTCGTTTTAAACCGAATGCAGGGGGCGCCTATTTCGCTTGCAGCGCGCGTGGTAGAGCCCAAGACCGGGCGTGTCATGGAAGTGTGGACCACCGAGCCCGGCGTGCAGTTTTATACAGGGAACTTTCTGGACGGTTCTTTGAAGGGGAAGGGCGGAGTAAGTTACACGAAGCGGTCCGCGTTCTGCCTGGAGACGCAGCACTTTCCGGATTCTCCGAACAAGCCGGAGTTTCCTTCTACGGAGCTGAAGCCCGGCGAACGCTATCACACAACGACGATCTACAAGTTCTCCACAGAAAAATAGGCTTTCAGATCGACACCGGAGCACGCCGGCGACAATTCGATTCGTCGAAAGGAGCATCGTCCATGCGCATGCGAATCTTCGTTGGCATGTTCTCACTGTTTCTACTCGGAGTTTATTCGGTGCAGGCGCAAACGCCGGTCGCGGCAACTCCTCCTATGGGTTGGAACAGTTGGAACCACTTTGCGTGCAAGGTGACGGCCGCTGATGTGCGCGGCGCCGCGAACGCGATTGCCAGCAACGGGATGAAAGAGGCGGGTTACACCTACGTGAATGTGGACGACTGCTGGCAAGGCGGGCGCGACGAGCAAGGACGCATCGTGCCCAACAAAAACTTCGGCGACATGAAAGCGCTAGCCGATTACGTTCACAGCAAAGGCCTGAAGTTTGGAATTTATTCGTCGCCGGGCCCGGAAACATGCGCGGGCTTCACCGGAAGCTATCAGCACGAGGAGCAGGACGCGCAGACTTATGCGGAATGGGGCGTGGATTATCTGAAATACGATTGGTGCAGCGCGTCGCAGGTGTATCCGGTCAGCCAGATTCGCGAAGTTTACGAGAAAATGCACCGGGCGCTGCAGAAAACCGGCAGGCCCATCGTGTTTAGTTTGTGCGAATACGGCTGGGACTTGGTTTGGCGTTGGGGAAAAGATGTGGGCGGAAATTTGTGGCGAACGACCGGGGACATCCAGGACAGGTACGATTCCATGGCGACGATAGGCTTTGGGCAGGCAGGGCAAGAGGTGTTTGCCGGGCCGGGGCACTGGAACGATCCCGACATGCTGGAGATCGGCAACGGTGGCATGCGTCACGACGAATACGTTACGCACATGACGCTATGGTGCCTGCTGGCGGCGCCGTTGCTGGCGGGCAACGACTTGACTCGTGTGACACCGGAGGATTCGGCGATTCTGCTGAATAAAGAAGTGATTGCGGTGGACCAGGATCCAAAGGGTGTGCAAGGACATCGCGTATCAGCAGAAGGTCCCTTGGAAGTATGGGCAAAGCCGCTGGCGGATGGGAGCGCAGCGGTCGGTCTATTCAGCCGCGCGGGAATATTTCCTGTGAGAGTGAGCTTCAAGGACATCGGTTTCACAGGCAGCGTGCGCGTGCGAGATCTGTGGGCGCACAAGGATCTTGGTTCGTTCGAAAATGAATTTACGGCGCAGGTGCCGCGGCACGGCGCCGTGATGCTGCGCGTATCGAAGTAAGCAGACGGGCTAAGGATTTTCCCGTCGCGTCAGCTTTTCGCGGCGATTCCGGTGGAATCGCGGACGACGAGTTCAGGATCAATGACGATTTCACGGCCAACGTCGCGCTCTTCTCGGTCGTTACCCACGACGTTGTCGAAAATGATGTGCCCGATTTGCTCGCGAGGAATGTGCACTGTGGTGAGCGAGGGAGAGCAGAATTCCGCGAGCTTGATATTGTCGAACCCGGTGACGGAAACATCCCGGGGAATCTGAAGGCCTTCTTCGCGCAGCTCGCGCATCACACCGACGGCCATAAAATCATTGACACAAAGAACGGCGGTGGGGCGAAAGCCCGATTCGAGCAATTCGCGCGCCGCCTGGCGGCCACCGTCCAGGCCATCAGGCCCGGCAAAGATTCTGGGCTCCGCGCTGGGCGAGCAGCGGTGCACGGATTCTAAGAATGTTTTGCGGCGTTCGCTGATAGGGCCGAGCGTGGAATGGTGCCCGACGAAGGCCATGCGTTTATGGCCCAAGGCATTCAGATAGCTGACCGTTTTTTTGATTCCCTTGCGGTAGTCCACTCGGATGTTGGTGATATTCTTTTGCGGCGTTCCAACATCATAGAAAGCGGCGGGAATGCGGCTGCCCGAAACGGTCTGGATCAAATGCTCTTCCATTTCTGAAACGATGACCGCGAGACCGGCAACGCGCAGGCCGATCATGAGTTGCACGCTGGCAAGAAGTTGCTCGGAACGGTAGTCGGTGTTGGCGACCACGACCTCGAGACCCTGGGCATGAGCGTCTGCCTCCAGCGTCCGATAGATATCGAGGAAAAAAGGATTCTCCATGTTCGAAACAATGATGCCGAGAATCCTGCTTTTTCCCCTCGCAAGAGAGCGGGCGTGAAGATTCGGGTGGTAGTTCAGCTCTTCGGCGGCTTTCAGCACCCGGGAGCGCGTAGAAGTCTTGACAATCTCGAGGTTGTTGAGAACGCGAGAGACCGTGGACGTGGAAACGCCTGCTCTTTGAGCCACGGCATCCAGATTCATAGCCAGCGAACGCCTCTTGCGCATGAAAGACTCCTGAACGTGTGGGAACGCTCATTCTATCGAAATTGAGTCCTTCGCGGGAATGGAACTGCAAAAGCCGAAGCGAGGCGAGTTCTGATTGAGTATAATTCCGTTACATTATGCAGAGTCGAGGATAACCGGAAAGGAGAAGGGGCAAGCGCGCTTGACAAAGTTGCAGAGACCGCTGTAATGTCTGCGCTGCAAGCGTTTGCAAAACAATTGCCTCTGGCTAAGTCATGACGCAACCTTCCCACTCACCGATGGTGTTCGGTGTCATTGTTGGCAACCGCGGGTTTTTTCCGGACCACTTGGCCCGGTCGGGGCGTCAGGAGATAACCACCGCACTGACGGCCCAGGGAATCAAACCCCTCGTTCTTGGCGAGAGTGATTCCAAGCATGGCGCCGTCGAAACGCGCCAGGAAGCGGCTCGCTGCGCGGACCTTTTCAAAAAACATCGCGACGAAATTGACGGCATTATCGTAACGCTTCCGAACTTCGGCGATGAGCGCGCCATTGCCGAAACGCTGCGCATGGCCAATCTCGAGGTGCCGGTGCTCGTGCAAGCCACGCCGGACACGCCGTCGAAGATGACCATCCGTGACCGGCGCGACAGCTTTTGCGGCAAAATGTCGGCTTGCAACAATCTTGCGCAATATGGCATTCCCTTTTCGTTGACCACGCTGCACACCGAAGCGCCGAATTCGCCGCAATTCCGTGAGGACCTGAACTGGTTCCAGGCCGTTTGCCGCGTGGTGAAAGGCCTCAAGAAACTCCGGATAGGCGCGATCGGAGCGCGGCCCGCGGCGTTTAACACCGTGCGGTATAGCGAGAAAATTCTGGAGTCGACGGGAATTTCCGTCGAGACGTGGGATCTTTCCGAGGTGATGGGACGGATCGGACGGCTAAAAGATAACGACCCTGCCGTTGTTGAAAGACTGAAAGCGATTCGCGCTTACGTTTCGACGAACAGTATTCCCGAACCAGCCCTTATAAAAATGGCGAAGCTGGGAGCGGTCATCCATACGTGGATGAAGGAGACGGAAGTCACCATCAGCGCCATTCAATGCTGGACCTCGCTCGAGGAGTTTTTCGGCGTGGTGCCCTGCACGGTGATGAGCATGATGAGCGACTCAGGGCTCTCCAGCGCGTGCGAAGTGGACGTGGCCGGCGTGGTTGGAATGCACGCCCTGCAGCTGGCATCGCAGACGCCAAGCGCGTTGCTCGACTGGAATAACAACTACGCGGATGATCCGGACAAGGCCGTATGCTTCCATTGCAGCAATCTGCCGAAGCACTTTTTCAAAGATGTGCGCATGGATTTCCAGGAAATCATTGCGGGAACCGTGGGTAAAGAAAACACGTTCGGGACCTGCGTGGGCCTTGTGAAGAGCGGCCCGATGAGTTTCGCGCGCTTCTCAACCGATGACCGTGAAGGGAAAATGCGCGGCTATGTTGGCGAAGGGGAGTTTACGGACGATCCGCTGGAAACTTTCGGAGGCGCGGGGGTGGTTCGGATTCCCGGATTGCAGAAGCTGCTCCGGTTCATTTGCGAGCGGGGATTCGAGCACCACGTCGCGGCGAATTTCTCCACTACAGCGTCGGCCGTGCATGAAGCAACGACGCGTTATTTGAAATGGGACGTTCACTTTCACAAGGCCGACGCGCACGGTTGTTAACAAATAATTCGGGCGAAACTCCCGATTGGGTGGAACAAGTGAAAGGGCAAACGCTGGCGTTCCAAACCGCGGGCCAAAAGGAAACCATCGACCTCGCGCCTCTCTACCAGAATTACGACGAGCGCTACACGGTCTATTGGAAAGTGAACAAGAAGACCGTGTAGGCGCCTGGATGAGTTAGCCGCGTATTTTCTTTGGCAATCAAAGCAATAAGCGCGTCGGGCCGAGTTAATTCCCAACAAGGAGATGCGATGCTCTCGAAGATTTCCCGCAGGAGGTTTGTCGGGAACACCGCCGCTGTGTCTCTCTGCTCGCTCATTCCGCGCTTAGTTGGCGCCGCTTCGAACGCGACTCGCAAGATTACCGTCCACACCGACCAAGAAATCGGCACGGTACGCCCGGAATTTCATGGACATTTTGCAGAGCATCTTGGCTCTTGCGTCTACGGCGGGCTGTGGGTCGGAAAAAACTCGCCCATTCCTAATGTCAACGGCTATCGCCAGCAGGGCGTCGAGTACTTGAAAGAATTGGGCATCCCCGTCTTGCGGTGGCCCGGCGGCTGTTACGCGGACGATTATCATTGGCGCGACGGAACTGGGCCGCTCGAAAGCCGTCCCAAGCGCGTCAATATTCACTGGGGCGGCTACGTCGAAGACGGCAGCTTCGGCACCCACGAGTTCATCGGCCTCTGCCGGCTGATTGGCGCAGAGCCATATCTTGCCGGCAACGTGGGCAGCGGCACGCCGCAGGAAATGCGCGACTGGATTGAGTATTGCAACATGCCTTCGGGCAGCGCGCTCTCCGATGAGCGCATTAAGAATGGCGCGCCTGAACCGTTTCGCGTGCGCTACTGGGGCGTGGGCAACGAAGCCTGGGGTTGCGGAGGCTGGATGCGCCCAGAAGTTTACGCCGATCACTACCGGCGGTTTTCCGTTTACTTGCGGAAGTACGGCGACACACAACCGTTCTTGATTGCGAGCGGTCCGAACGGAAACGACACGCGGTGGTCCCGGAGGTTTATGGACACTCTTGAAGGCGGGTCGCCCGAAGGTGTTTCCATGCACTATTACGAGGGCGGAGAAGATCATCCTCTCCATTTCACGGCGGAACACGTGAAAAAGCAGCTCTCGATTTTCGGGCGCGTCGAAGAAGGCATCGTGCAGCAGCGCGAGCTGTTTGATAGCTATCGTGATGGACACAAGATCGCCCTGATTCTGGATGAATGGGGAGTCTGGGACCGCATCGCTGATGAAGACGAGAAGAAGTTCGGGAAGCTCTGGCAGCAGAGCACGATGCGCAGCGCCGTGGCCGCGGGATTGGGGCTGAACATTTTCAACCGTCAGGCCGACAAGCTCTTCATGTGCAACATCGCACAGATTGTGAACGTCTTACAATCGTTGCTGCTCACCGACGGTCCGGAAGGGAGGCAATGCGTCCGCACCACAACCTATCATGCTTTCGCGTTGTTCAAGGGCCATCGCGGCAAAACTGCCGTAAAAGTCGAAACTGACGCGGCAACATCAGACAAAGACAAACCTTCACCAGACTTGTCGGCTTCGGCTTCGGCTAAGAACGGAGTCGTTGTTCTGAGCGTTGTAAATCCATTTCCCGATCAGGACCTGGAAATTCAATGCGTATTGCGCGGAACGACCGCAAAGGACGCCACCGCGGTTCTTCTCCACGATGCCGACTGGAACGCCTGCAACAGGTTCGACGCGCCTGATCGCATCGCGCCCAAGCCGCATCCGGTGAAAATCGAAAATTCCGCCGTGCGCTTGGACTTGCCGCGAATGTCCGTTGCCACGGTAACGCTGATGCCATGAGCGGGGGATGCAGAATCCTGTGAGACTCGAGCGCGGACAAAAAAGCCGATTCCCGGTTTTCATATCGAGAATAAATGCGTAGCATGCCAGCGGCACAAATCTTCTTTGCCAGCGAAAGGGGATAAGGCGAATGTGCGCCACTTCCATCCGTAGCTTGTCAGTGAAAGCGGGACTGTTGCTTGTAGCTCTCGCTAATTTCGGGTTATTTGTTTGCGCGCAACGCCCGCCGGGTCCGCGCGCGAATGAAGAGACCTTCCGGTTTCGATTTGTCGGCCCCCGCGCCGGAAACCGCGTTGCCTCGATTGCGGGAGTGCCCGGAGACGCGAGCACATACTACGCGGGCGCCGCTTCCGGCGGCGTTTGGAAAACCACTGATGGCGGCAATCGCTGGGATCCCATTTTTGACAAGCAGCCTGTCGCCGCAATTGGCGCGATCGCCGTGGCTCCTTCCGAGCCGAGCGTCATCTGGGTGGGAACAGGCGAGGCTTGGGCCATTCGCGACAGTGACGTAATGGGCAACGGCGTCTATGTCTCCACCGATTCAGGTAAAAACTGGACGCACGTTGGCCTCGACGACACCGGGCGGATCGGCCGAATCCTCGTTCATCCAACGAATCCCGACATTGCGTTCGTATGCGCGCTTGGCCGCACGACCGGCCCACAACAGGAGCGCGGCGTCTATCGCACCATAGACCGTGGCCAACACTGGGATCGCGTGCTTTACGCCGACGCGAACACAGGCTGCTCCGGCCTCGCCATGGATCCTCACAATCCGCGCATTCTTCTCGCCGGCATGTGGCAAGTCGAAATGCACACATGGGGAGAACTCAGCGGCGGCCCCGGAAGCGCCGTTTACATTTCGAAAGACGGCGGCACGAAGTGGACGAAGCTCGAAGGCCACGGCTTGCCGAAATCGCCCCTCGGCAAAATTGACGTTGCCATCGCGCCGACGAATCCCGACCGCTACTTCGCCTTAATTCAAACGAAAGACCAGGGCGCGCTCTGGCGCTCCGACAACGCTGGCGAAAACTGGCAAGCCATCAACTATCAGCGCCAGCTCATTGGCCGCGCCGGCTATTACATTCGAATCGCCGTCTCCACCGGCAACGACAACGAAGTCTACGTGGCCAACAGCAGCTTTCTGGAATCCCTCGACGGCGGGGAACTCTTCAAAGAAGTCCCCTGGGGCGGGGACAATCACGACATCTGGATCGATCCGCAGAATCCCGACCGTTTCGTCATCACTGACGACGGCGGCCTGAACATCACGAGCGTCCACGGCCGCGGCTTCCATCGCATACAACTTCCGATAGGCCAGATGTACCACGTCGCGGCGGACAATCAAGTTCCTTACTATGTCTACACCAACATGCAGGACGGCCCGAACATGCGCGGCCCCAGCATCGCTCCTCCGCTCGAATATGGCCGCGTTGTGGACACAGGCTGGGAGCGCCGCATGGGCGGATGCGAATCCGGCTTCACGCTGCCGGATCCGACAGATCCCAACATCGTCTGGGCGAGTTGCTATGGCAACGAAGTCACGCGCTGGGACGCGAAAACCAAACGCGCGCGCTCGGTGAGTCCGTGGATTCACTCGCTAGATTCACCGCCGGATCAACTGAAGTACCGCTGCCACTGGACTCCACCGCTGGCCATCGATCCTTTTGATCACAACACCGTCTATTACGGCTGCCAGGTCATTTTTAAAACAAGCAATGGCGGACAAAGCTGGTCGGTTATCAGCCCGGATCTCTCGACGCAGGATCCCAAGTACCTCGGCTCCTCCGGCGGAATCGTCGGCGACAATCTCGGCCAGTTTTATGGCGAAGTTGTTTTCGCCATCGCGCCTTCAGAAATTCAGCAGGGCCTCATTTGGGCCGGCACCAACGATGGTCTCATCTGGTACACAAAAGATGTCGGAGCCAACTGGACCAACGTCACGAAAAACATCAAGGACCTGCCGCCTTGGGGCACGGTTACGCGCATTGAGCCATCGCACTTCGATGGAGGCACTGCTTACGTCTCCATGGATTATCACTTGATGGACAATCGCGATCCTTACATTTTCAAGACCACCGATTTTGGCAAAACATGGACAAGAATCTCAGACGGATTGCCAAAACACTCGCTGGGCTATGTAAAGACGATCTCCGAAGATCCCCATCAAAAAGGCTTGCTCTTCGCCGGCACAGGAAATGGTCTCTTCTACTCCTTGGATGACGGCGCGCACTGGACCGCCTTCACCGCCGGCTTGCCTCACGCGCCGGTCACCTGGGCCGTCATCGAAAAACAGTTTCGCGATCTCGTCATCTCCACCTATGGCCGCGGAATTTACATCCTCGATGACATCACGCCACTCGAACAAATGGCGCAAAAGGCCGAAGACGTCCCCGTGCGCCTCTTTACTCCGCGCGAAACGTTTCGCATTTTCCCCAACGGGGGCGCAGCCATCACGTACTCCCTGAAAGCCGCGCCCAAAGCTCCGCCCAAGATCGAAATCCTCGATTTGAGCGGCGCCGTCATTCGAAAGCTCGACGCCCCCAGTCGCGTGGGAATGAACCGCGCCGAGTGGAATTTCCTCTACGATCCGCCGAAGCTCGTTTCGCTGCGCACCACGCCGCCGGAAAATCCGCACATCTGGGAAGAGCGTCGTTTCCGCGGAAGCGATTCGCGCCAGGTTTTGCATTGGGGCATTCGCGAAGCCGAAGTCGGCCCAATGGCGTTGCCCGGCAAATACAACGTTCGCCTCACTGTTGACGGCCAAAGCTTTACGCAACCGCTGACCATCGTCAAAAATCCAACCGTCCATGCCAGCGACCAGGACTTGGTCGCCGCGTTCAAATTGCAACTGCGCATTCGCGATGACATCACAAAAACCTCGGAAGCCACGAACAAGCTGGAATGGATGCGCAGGCAGCTCGACGTGATCGCCCGCATGCTCGGCGGACGCAAAGCCGCGCCTTCGAACACGAACGAGAACAGAGAGGGCGCGGAGGGCGCTCCGCAAGCGAAAGAGGAAAAGGGCGAAGCCAATCCCGATCCCGAATTGCTTAAAGCGGTCGAATCCATGGATCAGAAGATGCAGGACGTCGAGTACAAATTCATCTCGCGCGCAGACGCCCTCAGCGACGACAAATACTATTCCATCCCCGAAAAAATCTATCTCCACCTCATTTGGCTCAACGGTGAAGTCGGAACCGGAGCGGGCGACGTCGCTGGCGGCGTTGACAATCCTCCCACTGATACTGCAGCAGCCATTCTCGAAACCATCGAGAAAGATCTCGCCGAAGCGCAGAGCGGCTATCAAAACCTCATCGACAAAGAGCTGCCGGCTTTCAATCGCTCCTTGCTCGACAAGGGGATTACGCCGATTGCCTTCGTTCGTCCTCCGCAAAACGGCGATGACGACGACGAAAGCGGCGGCTAAACCGGCTCCGTGGCTCCGAAACTCTCTCAAGAGGAGAAATCTTCATGACCATTTTGCCGCGCCGCCGAATCCTCCTGCTGGTCTTGCTGCTCTTTCCCATAGGCCAAGCCGAGGCCCAAGGCACGCGCGAAGACTATCGGCACGCCGAACAATTTCTCGCCGGGAATTTGCGCCAACGTATCTACGTTGCGGATGTCGCTCCCCACTGGATCGCCAAGAAAAATCGCTTCTGGTATCGCAAGGTGGGAACGAAGGCCACGGAATTTCTTCTGGTGGACGCCGAGCAAAACATCACGGGTCCAGCATTTGACCATGCAAAACTTGCTACCTCGCTTTCGAAATCGCTGAAGCGCGAAATATCGCCGACCGACCTCCCCTTCGACTCCATCGAGTTTTTCGACGATGCGAAATCCATTTCCTTTCAGCTGGATGGTGCTGCCTGGTCGTGTTCTCTCGACAATTACGATTGCAAACGAGGCCCCGAACCGGTCGCAGGCCAATACGAAGAAGCTTCGCCCAATAAAGAGTGGATCGCCTACGTCAAGGATCACGATCTATATGTGCGCTACGTTTCCACAGGAGAAGTTATTCGCCTCACCCGCGACGGCGCGCGCTCCTACGAATACGCCACGCCGATTCCCTCGCTTCGCCCCATGGTGGCTCAAGGGACGGAGGACGTCCGTGAACGCGCTGCCGTCTTCTGGTCCCCGGACTCCTCCAAGCTTGTAACCTACTGCATGGACACGCGCAACGCAGGGCGCTTCAGCTATCTTCAATTCGTTCCGCCGAATCAGCTCCGCCCGCGGGAATACACCGTCGTCTATCCGCTGCCGGGGGAAGTGCTGCCCAAAGCCGAGCCCATTATTTTCGACATCCAGAGCGGCAAGCGCATCGAGGTGAAGACCGCTCCGATCGAGATGCAATTTCAGGGTGGACCCGGCTTCGATTGGTACGCCGACAGCAAGGCATTTTCTTACGATGCCTCCGAACGCGGTGAGAAATCCATCGAGCTGCGTGAAGTGGACGCCGGCACAGGCGAGCAAAGAGTCGTGCTCCGCGAAAAAGGCGAGCGCTACGTCGATCCCGGGGAAACCCACTTCCGAATCTTGCACGAGACCGGCGAGGTTCTTTGGACCTCCGAGCGCGATGGCTGGAATCATCTCTATCTTTCGAATCTCAATACTGGCGAATTGCGCGGGCAGGTAACGCAAGGGCCGTGGGTCGTGCGCCAGGTTGTTGATGTCGACGAAAAAGCGCGCCGCGTCTATTTCCTCGCCAACGGCCGCGAAAAGGACGAAGACCCTTATCAAACGCATCTCTATGTCGTCGGCTTCGACGGCAAGGGCCTCACGCTACTCACGCCGGAAAACGCCACGCACACCGTGAGCCTCTCTCCCGATCACACTTTCTTCGTCGACAATTTTTCTCGACCTGATCTGCCCGCTGTCTCCGCCCTGCGCCGCACCAAGGACGGCTCGCGAGTCCGCCCACTCGAACAAACCGACATCAGCGAACTCACCAAAGCCGGCTGGAAAGCCCCCGAGCCGTTTCGCGGCAAAGCCAAAGATGGCACCACGGATTTGTTCGGCCTGATCTGGAAGCCCTCGAATTTTGACCCCGCAAAAAAATATCCGATCATCGAATTGGTCTACACGGGGCCGCAGGCTTTTTTTGTCCCCAAGACCTTCGCCGCTGCGTTGCGCAATGGCCAGCAGCAAATCGCTGAACTTGGTTTTATCGGAGTCATGATTGACGGGCGCGGCACCACCGGCCGCTCGCGTGCGTTCCACGAATTCTCTTACCACAACTTGGGTGGCGCCTTCGAAGACCACATTGAAATGACCAAGCAAATGGCCGCGAAGTTTCCCTACATGGACATCGATCGCGTCGGCATCTATGGCACATCCGCCGGCGGATACGGTTCCACACACGCCATCCTCACATTTCCTGACTTCTACAAAGTTTGCGTCTCCATTTCCGGCGATCACGACGCGCGGCTCGACAAGGCCTGGTGGAACGAACTCTACCAGGGCTATCCCGTCGGGCCGGATTACGCTGAGCAATCCAACGTCACCATGGCCGGCCGTCTCAAAGGCCACCTGCTCATCGAGCATGGCGACATTGACGACAACGTTCATGTTGTCGAGACGATGCGTTTAACGGACGCCCTGATCAAGGCCAACAAAAACTTCGATCAGCTTATCGTGCCGAACATGTACCACGGCGAAGGCGGCAATCCGTATTTGATCCGCCGCCGCTGGGATTACTTCGTTCAGTATCTTCTCGGTGTGACGCCTCCGGCCGACTTTGCCATACACGAAGAGCGAGAAGCCCCGCCGCGTCCGCGCTGATGACGCTTAAGGAGAGGTCCAGTGAATTTAAGACAAGCAGTTCGCGCGGTTTTCTGGCTCGCGGCATTCGAGGTCCTGTCGTCAAACCTTTCCGCTCAGCTCCCGCCGAAGGCTCCGAACTCTACTGTCATCACGCTGACTCCCCAGCCTGGCTATTTCACCGAGCCTGGCATCGCCATCAACCCCAACAATCCGCAACAAGTCGTCGCCGTCTATCAGGACAACGCACACGCCGCATATTCCTTCGATGCGGGCCGCACCTGGCAAATCGCAACCGGCGTCGAATCCACCAACTATCATGTCTCCGGTGATGTCTCCACAACATTCGACAATCAAGGCCACGCTTTCGTCTGCTACATCGCCTTCGACAAACTGGGCACCTACAGCTATTGGGGCCACAACGGGGGGCGCAACGGGATCTACGTTCGCCGCTCTCTCGACGGTGGCAAGACCTGGGAGCCGAAAGACATCGCCGCGACTGAACAGCCTGACAAGATGCCCGACGGCAGTGGCGTTGCCTGGGAAGACAAACCCTACCTCGTCGCGGACACCAGTCATGGCCCCTTTGCCGGCAACTTATATATTGGTTGGACGCGCTGGACCATCGCCGACTCGCAAATTCAGTTTGTCCGCTCCACCGACCATGGCAAGACCTGGTCGAAGCCCATCGAAATCGATAACGTTCGCGGCCTTCCGCGCGACGACAATGGCGCGGTCGAAGGATTTGCCGGAGCGGTCGGCCCTGACAGCATGCTCTACGCCGTTTGGGGCGATGGCAATCACCTTGTTTTCACTTCCTCTTCCGACGGCGGACTTACCTTTGCGCCGACGCGCAATATCATAGACACCGCCCCGATTATGTTCAGTGTTGACGCGGTCGCGCGCGCCAACGGTTTCCCGCAGATCGCTATCGACCCTCGCGGCGCTCCGAAAGGCGGGCGCCTCTATGTCGCCTGGGCCGATTACCGCAACGGAGAAATCGATGTCTTCTGCTCTTCTTCCAAGGATTTCGGCGCCACGTGGTCTCCTGCGACGAAAGTGAATAACGATCCTATCCACGACGGCGCCGAGCACTTCTTTCAGTGGATGGCGGTGGATCCGGCGGACGGCTCGGTAAACGTCATCTTTTACGATCGCCGCGGCGATCCGAGAAATCGCGCGCAGACGGTTGTTCTCGCTCGCTCAGCGGATGGCGGTCGATCCTTTCAAAATTATTCCTGGACGGATCAGCCGTTTAATGCCAGGGGCGGCTTCATCGGCGATTATAACGGCTTGGCCGCCATGAAAGGCCGCGTCTACGGCATTTGGACCGAGAAGCCCGAAAATATCACGACGCGAGACACGGTGATTCGCATTGGCGTGGCCGATTTTTCCGCCTCCGCGGCCGCGAATTCTTCGCCGTCGCCCAAAGCAAATTTGAAATAATACGGAACGTTGAAAGATCCGATTCAGCTTCAGGAAATGTTTCGCGCGCGCTTCGGAACGGCTGCGGCCATCTACCGCGCGCCTGGCCGCGTCAACCTTATAGGCGAGCACACCGACTACAACGACGGCGTCGTTCTCCCTGCCGCGATTGAATTTTACTGCTGGGTCGCCGCCGCGCCGCGCAGTGACAAGAAACTCGTCATCTATTCCGAGAATTTCAACGAGACCGTCGAAGCAAACCTGGATTCCATCTCCCCTCTCAGCAGGAACCACTGGGCCAACTATCCACTCGGCGTTGTGGACAAACTCGAGAATGCAGGGAAACGCCTTGATGGTGCCAATCTCCTCATTAGCGGAGACGTCCCCCTCGGCGCCGGCCTGAGTTCCTCGGCAGCCATCGAAGTCGCGGTGGGGTTCGCCTTGCTGCATCAAAGCGGCTGTGCCGCCAGTCGCACTGAGCTGGCGCTGCTTTGTCAAAAAGCCGAAAACGAATTCGTCGGCGCGCGCTGCGGCATCATGGACCAGTTTATCTCGTGCCACGCGAAAGCTTCTTTTGTCTTATTGCTCGATTGCCGCTCACTGGACTTTCAAATGACGCAGTTGCCCGCAGGAGTCCAACTCGTCATCTGCAACACCATGGTGAAACACGAACTTGCGTCCGGCGAATACAACCGCCGCCGCGCCGATTGCGAAGAAGGCGTGCGTGCCCTTCGATTGGTTTTGCCCGAGATCCGCGCCCTCCGCGACGTTACCATCGCTCAATTGGAAAACCATTGCTCGCTTCTGAATCCAGCGGTGTACTCCCGTTGCCGCCATGTCGTCACCGAAAATAAGCGCACGCAGGAGGCTATGCGCGTGTTGTTTAGTAAGAACCTCGGCGCGTTTGCCCGGCTGATGCGCGAGTCGCATTGTAGCTTGCGGGACGATTACGAAGTCAGCTGCAAGGAGCTCGACCTCATGGTCGAAATCGCCTCCACGCAGCCGGGCGTGATGGGCGCGCGCATGACCGGCGGCGGCTTCGGCGGCTGCACCATCAACCTCGTCGAATCCCGCGCCGTCGAAGCCTTCAAGCAAAAAGTCGCCGCGAAATACCACGCCCAAACAGGGCTTGAGCCCGAGATTTACGTCTCTCCCGCCGCCGGCGGCGTACAACAAGTCGATGTCAGCACACGCAACGCTCGTAACTAATGGAGCCCAAACCAGTGATAGTGTCATTCCGAGCGGAGCAGGCCGACTCTTTTCTTGCGCGTTCGTTCCTCGAACGCGTCGGCTTGCGCAGTCGAGAAATCTCTCCTTCTCTTGCATTTTGCACGCCGCATCACACTGAAGCCTGCTAACATCCATGAACTTCGATCATCATGAATCTCGAAAGACTTCTCTCGACTCCTCACAAACGCTTCAATCCGCTCCTGCGCGAGTGGGTCCTCGTCTCTCCACAACGCACCGAGCGCCCCTGGCAAGGAAAAGTCGAAAAACCCCCAGCCGCGGCGTCGGTTACTTACGATCCGTGTTGTTACCTCTGCCCGGGAAATGAGCGAGCAGGTGGAAAGCAAACGCCGAAATACTCGGGGACTTACGCTTTTGACAACGATTTTCCTGCGCTCTTGCCCGAAGTCGAGCCGTTGCATTATGAACAAGACAGTTTGCTAGTCGCGCAAACCGAGCAGGGCATCTGCCGCGTCATGTGCTTCTCTCCGCGTCACGATCTAACCGTTCCGCGGATGAATCCGATCGAATTGCGCGGCGTGATTGACGCCTGGACCGAACAGTTGTCCTCCCTCGCGCAAATTCCCTGGGTCCGCGACGTGCAAATCTTTGAAAACCGCGGCGAACTTATGGGTGCCAGCAACCCGCATCCGCATTGCCAGATTTGGGCGAAGGCCACGATTCCCAATCTTCCTGCCCGCGAGGATGAGTCTCTCCGCGCTCATCACGCGGAGAAGCATTCCTGCCTTCTATGCGATTATCTTCAATTGGAACTCCAGCGAAGCGAGAGGATCGTTTGCCAGAACGATGCGTTCGCCGTGCTGGTGCCGTTTTGGGCCGTCTGGCCGTTTGAAACTCTCGTGTTGAGCAAACGTCACGTCGCTTCCCTCGACCAACTCAACTCAAAGGAAAGCGATCTCCTCGGGGCCATTCTTCGCCGCATCACCATTCGCTACGACAATCTCTTCGAAACCCCTTTTCCGTATTCCATGGGTTTCCATCAACGGCCGACAGATGGCCAGGCCCACGAATCCTGGCACTTGCACGCCCACTATTTTCCGCCACTATTGCGCTCCGCCACCGTCCGCAAGTTCATGGTTGGCTACGAACTCCTCGCCTCTCCGCAGCGCGATCTCACGCCCGAATTCGCCGCCGTGCGCCTCCGCGAAATGAGCGAGACCCATTACCTCGACCGCGGTCAAAATTCGTTTCGCTGATGGCTTGCATCGTGAATATACTGGTTCTCTAGTGATTTCCCGCTGGCGCTGCTCGCGATTCTCCTTCACAATTCCATTGCATGAGTGACTTCTCTGGCCTCCGAGTTCTCGCGCTGGAAAGCCGCCGCGCCGCGGAACTTGCCAAACTCATCTCCAACTATGGCGGCGAGCCGGTCGTCGCTCCAGCCATGCGGGAAGTCCCGCTGGACACCAACACCGAAGCTGTGTCCTTTGCCGAAGAGCTCCTCGCCGGGAAATTCGACATCGTCATTTTTCTCACTGGCGTCGGCACAAGAGCCGTCCTGAGAGTTGCGGAAACAAAATATTCCCGCGAGGATTTCATCGCGGCCCTGAAGCGCACGAAAGTTGTCCCCCGCGGCCCCAAACCCATCGCCGTTTTGCGCGAACTCGGCGTCACCCCCGCACTCACCGTTCCCGAGCCCAACACGTGGCGCGAACTTCTCCACACTCTCGACGAAGCTGCAAAATCGTCGCCGGGGTTTCGCCTTCGCGGCGCGCGCATCGCGCTTCAGGAGTATGGCGTTTCCAATCCTGAATTGATCGCCGGCCTCACGGAGCGCGAAGCTTTGGTTACGCGCGTTCCCGTCTACCAATGGGCTCTGCCGGAAAATACGTCTCCCCTGGAATGCGCGATCCAGGAAATTGCGGCGGGCAGCATCGATGTGATTCTTTTCACGACCAGCGTGCAGCTCACGAATCTTTTTCAGGTGGCCGCCAAAATGAAGCTTGAAGATCTGACGCGCCAAGGATTGCGTCGCGCGATCGTCGCCTCGATTGGCCCGACTACTTCAGAGGAATTGCAACGTCACGGAATTCGGCCCGACCTCGAGCCTTCACATCCCAAGATGGGTTTTCTCGTAAAGGAAGCCGCCGAGCAAGCCGCCGCTCTCCTCACAAAAAAACGGCAAGAAACCGCTTCCGCTTAACGTTAAGCTCTCGGCTTTTTTGTTCCACTCCATAGCGCTGACGTTGATTGCGGCGCGCTCGTAAAAAACAAGAAAGTCATTTCGCTTTTTTTACTTACAACTTAAAGCTAATAACTTATAACCCGCTTCAGTCTGAGCCCGCCCGCGCGCTCCGCGTGTACGGGCTTTCTTCTTCTGCCCGCGCTTCGCACAAATCTAAAACGACTTCGCTCGTTTTTGGCGTTTCCCAGCCGAAGCCATCTTTTACTTTTTCCGCGGTGGGCAGCGGTTTGGCGACTTCGCCGATGATCAGCAGGGAAGGGGTGGGCAGGCGCTCTTCGCGCGCCAATTCTTGCAGCGTCGTGCGATGAATTTGCTGCCCGGCTTGTGTCGCGTTCGCCACAATCACGCATGGAGTTCCGGCGTCCAGCCCGCCTTCCACGAGTTTCGTGGCAATTTCTCCATAGTTCTTCCCCGGCATGTACACGGCATACGTCGCGTCTTTCAACGCCACATCATCCCATTCCGGCGAGACATTACCCGCCGTGTGGTTGCTCAGAAAAACTACTTTGGAGGCGTGCCTCCGGTCCGTCAGCGGGATTTTAGCTGCCGCCGCCGCTCCCATTGCCGAAGTCACGCCGGGAATCACTTCAAATTCGATTCCGGCGCGAGCCAGCGCTTCCATTTCCTCGCCCACGCGCCCAAACAGGAGCGGGTCGCCGCCCTTCAGGCGGACCACCTGCTTGCCTTCGCGCGCTGCGCCAATCAGCAGCGCATGAATCTGATCCTGCGAAATTCCCGTTTGCCCGCAGCGCTTTCCCACGTTGCGCACCTGCGACCACGCGGGGAGCAAGTCCAAAATCTCCTGCGGGACCAAATGGTCGTGCAGCACGACCTCGGCGCTCTTCAGAATTTGCGCAGCCTGCACGGTTAGCAGCTCCGGATTTCCCGGGCCTGCGCCCATCAAATAGACTTTTCCTTTTCGTATCGGTGTGTTCATGGCCTGGTCCCTGCCGCCTCCATCCGAATGCATGGCAGCTTTCCTTGGCTTGGTTTTTCCTGGGTCCTGCTGGGGGGCCCAGCCTTCGACCAAGGTTCTCTAGCCGAGACTACCACCCACTTAGATGATCCATTCCCCGGAACATTTCATTTCATGTATCGAAAATTTCGATACGAAAAGGCTTCAGGTGGCCAAAATGGCAGCAACGAACCCTCAACTGGAACCGAATCCCGTCAGCATCGAGTCGCGGGAGGGAGGAGTTGGCTGCGTTCCCTTGCGGCGGCGGAGCTCCGACGCTATGCAGACAACAGCCAGTCGTGGGTGCGGGTTAGGAATTCCAGCCCCACCGCAAAAGTGTGGGCTTTCAGCGTCTGGCAGTAAACCACACGGGCGCGGGCCAATGGCTCCCCAAACGCTGATTTGATCAGTATGCTCGCGTCCGGTTTCCAGGGGCGATCGGTGAGCACGCGGGCTCCGTAGGAACTGACATTTTCTATTGACGCATGTTCCGCAACGACGGGTTGTGCTCCACTCGAAAGCAGTACTCGAAGCGTGCGGGGCGTTCGCTTTTCTTTACGGCCGTCCATCTTCCTGGCCCAGTTGTTTTGAGGGCGGGCTCGCAACCGGGGCCCCTTGCCCCGTGTAATGACATCTCCATCAGTCAAACTCACAACAACTAAAGCCATAGCACTCACAAAAGCAATCGGGTATTTACCCCCACTTACTGTAAGGTAAGCCACCGAAGCATTGCCTTACTTGGTAAGCTGATATTCGCCCTCGACGTCGCAGGAGAGCCCGTCGCCCGAGGGCGCGCAGGTGAATGTACCTTTTCCCTTGATGCCCTTCATCTTTCCGCTGCCGCCGTTGATTCCCCAGTTGCCCTTGAGGTCCACCAAGGCATTGTCCTTGGTCGTTGCCGTGCCCTGATACGTGAAGAAGACTTTGTCGCCGCTCTCCATCGTGACCACATGAAAACCACGGGGACGCGAGGTGTTGCCACTGATGTCTGAAGTCTCGGTGCTTACGCCGTCCTTCGACTTGTCGCCTCCGATTTCCATCGGCTTGGTGTAGGTACATTTGATTTGCGCGATTCCGAGCATGTGGCCGGGCCTGTCGCCCACGGGAATGGCTTGCTGGGGATCCGGTTTGCCACATTGAGCGGTTCCGCTGACCTTGGTTTGGGCGCTTGCTGATGCCGCGTAGAACAACAGCGCGGCGCATACCATGAACAATCGACGCATGGGAATCCTCCTCCTTCGAGAAATTTTGAGAGGCTCGTGGGCCGGTGGGTTTCCCGAAGGGTAAGCTCCTGCTCCGCGAAATGTCAAGGGCACAACCCCCCAGGAAGAAGTGTTTGAAGGTTGAACGTTTGAAGGTTAGAAGGTTTAGAGACAAGCCCCCACATGCCGTAGCTCCCTTGGCGGCTTATGAAGAAGAGGAGCGAAAGGCTGCGAAAGCGTGGCGCGGTGCTCCGTGTTCCGGACTGCTCGGAGGGTGCCGGCGGGTCCCGCGCGAAATGATGGGATTACTAGGAGAGAAAGCGTCGGAGGTGGCGAGGTCTAGAAGGTGCTCTTGCTGAATCCACGAGTGCGGGATAGGCTTTCACGGCGGGATAGGCTTTCGTTGAACCCTTCTCTGCGGAGACCTATGAAGCGCCACGTGCTGATCTACGGGTTAATCGGCGGACTCCTGATTGCCGTGCTGAAGTGGACGGAGTACCGGTTCCTGGTGATCGAGCATTCCATCGAAATCTACGGCGGGCTGATCGCGGCAACCTTTGCTGTTCTGGGGATCTGGCTTGGCCTGAAGCTGACAGCAAGGCAGCAGAAGGTGGTGGTGAGGGAAGTTCCGATACCTGCCGGGGATCCGTTCACCGCGAACGAGAAGAAACGGGAAGGCCTGGGCATCACTCGCCGCGAGCTGGAGATCCTGGAACTGATCGCCCAGGGCATGAGCAACCGCGAGATCGCTGAGAAGCTTTTTGTGAGCGAGAATACGGTAAAGACGCATTCCAGCCGGGTTTTCGACAAATTAGGGGCCAAGAGGAGGACGCAGGCGGTACAGCTCGGCAAGGAATTCGGCCTGCTTCCTTGAAGGGCTCACTCGAAGGAATGATTTGTCGATCCACTAGGCAAAATCATCCGAAAGGGTGACGACAGCGCCCCTGCCTGACGGGTATGGTGTGTCAGCATTCACACTTGCGCACACAGGAGGCACAAATGAAAAAGACCATACTAACCTTCGGGCTGATTTCCGGCGTTATTTCCTCGGTGATGATGGTGGCCACGGTGCCATTCGCGCACAGGATAGGCTTTAACAAAGCCTTGGTGGTCGGCTACACAACCATGGTGCTGTCGTTTTTGCTGGTATTCTTCGGCATCCGTTCGTACCGCGACAACGCTGGAAACGGGCAGATCACGTTCTCGAAGGCTTTCGCCGTCGGGATCTCGATTACTCTGATTTCGTGCATGTTCTATGTCGTGACCTGGGAAATTATCTATTACAACTTCATGCCTGATTTCTTGGACAGCTATAACGCCCATGTCATGGAGAAGCTCCAGACCTCGGGCGCAAACGCTGAGGCGGTGCAGGCGAAACTTCAGGAATTGAATAAATTGAAGGAGATGTACAAAAACCCGTTCTACAACGCGGCGATGACGTTCATCGAGCCCTTCCCGGTTGGGCTTGTAATTACGATGATTTCCGCGGGAGTGCTGAGGAAAAAGGCGCAATCGCAGCCGGCACGAGCGCCTTTGCCGGCGGCTTCCTGAACCAGGGGCAGGAGTTCAGCAGGAATCATTTTTTGGGTCTTTTGCGTTTGCGGGAGAAGGATTTGAAGGCGTCGGCGCTTGCGAGGTCGTGGAGGAGGCGCTTGCGTTCTTCGGGATCCATGTTGTTGGCGGCGAAGAGTTTTTGGCGTTCTTCGCCGAGCTGCTTGAGCCAGGCTTCGTATTCGGGGCCGAACTGCTCTTCGAGTTCTTTGCGGAGGCGCTGGGCGAGAGCGGGGCTTTGGCCGGAAGTGGAGACGGCGATTTGGAGTGCGCCGCGGTGTGCTACGGCCGGGTAGTAGAAGTCGCAAAGCTCGGGCACGTCCACGACGTTGCAGAGGACGCCGCGGCGGCGAGCTTCGGCGTGAATATTTTCGTGCAATTCGTGTGAGTTCGTCGCGGCGACGACGAGAAACATGCCATCGAGATCGGCTGGCTCGCAGGGACGCGCGAACCATTCGATTTGGCCGGCGGCGGCCCAGGAGCGCACTTGTTTGGTGCCTTCAGGGGCGATGACGCGGACTTTGGCCGCGGCGTCGAGTAGGCCGGAGATTTTGCCCTCGGCGACGGCTCCAGCGCCGACGACGAGGCAGCACTGGCCCTCGAGCTTGAGGAACATCGGGAAGAGGCTGGGGGCAGAAGCCTTTTTAGGGACAGGTTGCACAGGTTTATTTTAGCGGAAAACGGAGATCAGAGAACGAGATCGGAGACCGGAAACGCCCGCAAGGATGGATTGAAGGCTGGGCGAAATGGGACAGCGAAGTAGAAATGCGAAACTCCAAATGCCAGTGTGAAATCCGAGATGCAAAGAGAGACTTCTGCCTTCCGGGACGGCGAAAACAGGCCGCCCCTCCGGTCGAAACGACAGGTTGTGGTGAACGTGCCCTGGGGCCATGGTAGTGGCGCAGCATGCTGCGCCATTACAAGGAATAAGAAAGGCCAGGGAATTAAGAAAAACTGGGGACGAAGACAAACAAATCAAGAGAGGCGGTTGGGTGTGAGGAGGGCGGTCATTTCGATGACGCGGTTGTAGTAGTCGCGCTGGGTGAGTTGGGCGGCGGCGGGCTCATCGAGGAGGAACGTCACATCGGGATGGAGTTGCAGGGCCGAAGCGGAGACGGCGCAGGTGATTGGGCCTTCGATGGATTTGGCGGTGGCCGCGGCCTTGGATGCGCCGGTGGCGAGCAAAAGAATTTTGCGCGCCTCGAGAATCGTGCCGATACCCATGGTGATGGCGCAGCGCGGGCTTTCTTCGCCGGGGCGGAAGAATTTGGCGTTGTCGTCGAGCGTTTCGCGGCTCAAGACTTTGAGGCGCGTGCGCGAGGCAAGGCTGGACGTGGGTTCGTTAAAGCCGATGTGTCCGTTGCGGCCGATGCCGAGGAGTTGCAGGTCGATCCCGCCGGAGGCACGGATCGACTGCTCGTAAGAAGCGCAGTAAGCATCGTAGTCGCAGCAAATGCTGCCGTCGGGAATGTGGATGTTGCGCGGCGGCAAGTTGACGTGGCGAAAGAAGTTCGCCTGCATGAAGTGGTGGAAGCTTTGCGGATGCGCGGCAGGCAAGCCGAGATATTCGTCCAGATTGAAAGTGGTGACCTGCGAGAAATCGAGCGAGCCGGCCTGATGCAAGCGGACGAGATGTTTGTACACGCCCACCATCGTGTTGCCAGTGGCGAGGCCAAGGGTGAGCGCAGGTTTTTTCTGGATGGCGCCGGCGATAAGCTGCGCGGCCTGTTCGTTTACTTCTTCATTGTCGCGCTTCAGAATGACCAGCATGCGCCGCCCTTTCGAAATTCGCTAATGTGTGGGACCCGAGAGTAGTTGATGCGACAGAGCCCTAAATGAGACCTATCATCGAAACCGGCGAATCACGAGATTGTGCCGGTCGGAACGGTAAAAACCCAGCACATACATAATCGCTTTGCCTTTCGTGGAATAAATAACCTGGCGAATGCGCAGCAGCGGTTCACGGCGCGGAATCGCGAGAAGTTCGGCGATACGCGGGTCGGCGGCGGTGGCGTCCACTTCTTCGTCAGCGTAACCCAATTCGACCTTGAATTCGCGTTCCAGAATGGCAAAAAGCGATTCGCGGGTGATCGGAGCTTCGAGCAAACCGGAAAACTCGGTGGCGTCCAGATAACAGGTTTCGAGCGCGAAGGGCTCATCGGCAGCGTGGCGAAGGCGCTCCAGTTTGATGATGCTGCTGGTCTGCGGAAGGGACAAGCGCGCGGCGGCTTCGTTTTCATCGTTGACAATCTCGGCAAAGAGGACTTTTGCGCGGGCGGTGAGGGTGCGGGAGGCCATTTGTTCGGTGTAGCTCATCAACTTGTTGAAGTGGATTTTTGGCGGCGCGACGAAGGTCCCGATGCCCCGGCGGCGTACAACGAGGCCCTCGCGTTCGAGAAAGGCAAGCGCGTGGCGCGCGGTCATGAGGCTGACGTGATGGGTCTTCGCGAGTTCGCGCTCGGACGGGACGGCGTCGTCCGGCTGAAGTTGCCCGGAATCAATGCGTTTACGGATGATGTTCTGTATGCGCTGATAAGCCGGGAGCGCGCCAGGGATACGGGCGGAAAGGCGGCCGGGCACGGCGAGAGTTTTTTTGCTAGAAGGCATTTCGAAATGCACCTGTTGAGAATGGGCGATATTCCATCTCGAAAATTACGCCAAGCGTGTAAATCCGGAGATGTTTCGAGAGGCAGTCCGCCGCTGGCTTCATCCGCGTCTCGTGTCTGGACGCGTACTTAAAGGCGCTATAGCCCAGCTTCTCACAACAGTTATAGAACGAGAAGGGAAAGATGACAACGAAAAACAGATGCTATAGAGCGCGAAGAGGGAGTCTGAGAGTCCCAGAAGCTAAGAGCGTAAGAAACTAAAAGACTAAGAGTCCAGGAAGTTGAGGACCGCTTGGGTGAAGCGGCCCGCGTCTTCGATGTTGGAGAGATGGGCGCCGTTGAGTTCGGCATAGCGGGCGCCCGGAATGTGTTTTGCGAGAAATTGGCCGTCAGCGGGGGTGGTGGCAGGGTCGTGCGTTCCGGAGATAACGAGGGTTGGAGTGCGAATGTTTCCTAGCTTTTCGCGGAAGTCAAAATCGCGCAAGCCGGCGCAGCAAGCGGCGTAGCCTTCGGGGCTTGTAGCTTCCAAAATCTGGTGAATTTTTCCCACGACAGACGGATCCTTCGCACGAAAGGCGGCGGTGAACCAACGCTCGATGGCGGCGGCTGCGATATTCTTCATTCCTTCCTTGCGAACAGCGGCGATGCGCGTGTCCCACATTTCGGGCGTACCGATTTTGGCGGCGGTGCTTGAGAGGGCGACTTTGTGGAGGCGCTGGGGCGCATTCGCGGCGAGCCACAAGCCGATTTGCCCGCCCATGGAGAGCCCGCAGATGTGGAAGCGTTCGAATTGCTGGGAATCGGCGAGGGCGAGAACATCTTTGGCAAGTTGCTCGATGGTGTAGGGGCCCGGCGTGACGGAAGATTTGCCATGGCCGCGGGTGTCGCAACGCAGGACGCGGAAAGACTTGGAGAACTCGGGGACTTGCGAATCCCACATAGAAAGGTCCGCGCCGAGGGAATTCGCAAGGATGAGAGCAGGCTTCTCGGAGTGACCTTCGAGAGAGTAGTGGATTTGGGCGTCAGCCGATTTAACGAAGGGCATAAGGGTGCGGTTTCTCCTTCAGGAATTTTGGCGCTAGTGGGACGGTTGCGGCGGATGGTGCAGGGCGGCCTGCGTTTTGGCTTCTTCCTCCAGGGACTTTACGGCGAGCTGCGTTTCGCGAACCATCAACAAGCAGCCCGCGCACAAGCCAAACACTGCCGAAGCACCGTTGATAATCGCCAAAGCGGCGGCAGCATGAAAGAGAGCGGGCCGGCCATAGTAAGCCGCGATGGAGCCGCTAACGGAGACGAGGGCGGAGGCGGCGAACAAGCCGAGTCCCACATAGAAGAGACGAAGCGCCTTGACGAGGAGTTGCGTACGCAAGTGCAGGGGCGCCAACTGGGGAGACCACATTTGGTGATCCGCGGTCCCCGGTTCGAAAAAAGCCAATTGTGCGGCGACGATGCGAGTGCGATCCACAACGCGAGCGAGGCGGTTGCTGGTGCCCAGCGCCAAAACGGAAGAGGCATTGGTCAGGATGGCTGGGGCCACGATGGCCGTGAGTACCGCGAAGGGATTGCCGGCTACGGCGTTGTATTGCAAGACTAAGCCTTCCTTTAGCCTCTGGACCAAACGGGATTCACACGCGAGAGATGGTGCTTGCAGAGAATGTCGCGCGTCAGCAGATTAGGCCGACCCAGGCATTCAAGCAAGTCCAGGGCACCGAGGAGCAAGGTCAGCAACGTCAGCAACGTTCGAGGATGAGAGAGATGCCTTGGCCGACGCCGATGCACATGGTGCAGAGGGCGTAGCGGCCTTTGGTGCGCTGGAGTTGATAGAGCGCGGTGGTGACAAGGCGCGCGCCGCTGGCGCCGAGGGGATGGCCGATGGCGATGGCGCCGCCATTGGGATTGACGTAGGGCGCGTCGTCGGGGATTCCTAGATCGCGCAGAACGGCGAGGGCTTGCGAAGCAAAGGCTTCGTTGAGTTCGATGACGTCCATTTGGGAAAGCTGCAAGCCGGCTTTCGCGAGGACTTTGTGTGTGGCGGACGCGGGACCCATGCCCATGATGCGCGGGGCGAGGCCTGCAGCCGCCGCAGCAACGACGCGAGCCTTAGGCGCGAGGCCGTGGCGCTTTGCGGCGGATTCTGAAGCCAGGAGCAGCGCGCAGGCCCCGTCGTTGACGCCGGAAGCGTTTCCCGCGGTGATGGTGCCATCGGGCTTTACGATGGGCTTCAGTTTAGCAAGAGCTTCGAGTGTTGTGTCGGGGCGGGGGTGCTCGTCTTCGGAGAAGAGCACGGCGTCGCCCTTTTTTTGCGGGATGGGAACGGGAACAATTTCCTGGCTCATGCGGCAGGAGCGAATGGCATCGGCGGCCCGCTGCTGGCTGCGAAGAGCGAAGAGGTCCTGATCCTTGCGGCTGATGTGAAATTCCTCGGCAACGATTTCGCCGGTTTCGGGCATGGAGTCCGCGCCGTACTTCGCTTTCATCAGCGGATTGACAAAGCGCCAGCCGATGGTGGTGTCCTCGAGCTTTGCGGAGCGAGAGAAGGCGCTATCGGCTTTGCCTATCACGAACGGGGCGCGGGACATGCTTTCGACTCCGCCCGCGATGATCAAGCTCGCTTCGCCGGACTTGATGGCGCGGGAAGCGATGGCGACGGCATCCATACTGGAGCCGCAGAGGCGGTTCACGGTGTCGCCGGGAACTTCCTTGGGGAGGCCCGCAAGCAAAAGGGCCATGCGGCCGACGTTGCGATTGTCTTCGCCGGCTTGGTTGGCGCAGCCGTAGACAACGTCGTCGAGAGTGTTCCAATCCACTTTGGGATTGCGTTCGACCAGGGCTTTGATGGGAATGGCGGCGAGGTCGTCGGCGCGAACCGAGGCGAGGGTTCCGCCGTAGCGGCCGAAGGGCGTTCGAATGGCGTCGCAGATGTAGGCTGAGTTCATGGGCATCCTGGGAGAATTCTAACGCGGGAGTCGGGGAAAATTGAAATTGGAAAGGGGAAGAGGAAGCAGAAAGCAGAAGAGGGATTTCTCCGCTGCGGGGCGGCAAAAGACGCCGCCCCTCAGGTCGAAATGACAGTAGGGTTTGACCGAGCCAAACGAAGGCGATTGGGCGAGAGATAAAAGAAAGCGCTCCGCGGGAACGAATGGCTGCAGAGCGCGAGGGAAAACGAGCTAGTTTGTCAATTGTTGAGCTGGTCCGGTCGGACGGATGCAGCTTGCCGAGAACTACTTTTCGCGAATCTTTACGGGCTGAAGAAGTTTGAAGTCGAGCGGGGTTTCCGCGCCGAGTGTGATGTCGCGGTTGCCGGTTAACCCTGCGCCGCCCGTGCCAGCAGCCGCACCGATGAGAGCGCCGATGGCTGCGCCCTTGCCGCCGCCGGCAACGGCGCCAATCGCTGCGCCTCCAGCAGCGCCGCCGCCAACCATTGCGGCAGTGCGCTTGCCTTTGCCCTTGCTGGACATCGCGGCGCCGGAAGTCTGAACGTCATAATCGCGGCCCGAGACAGTAATGCTTGTCAGTTCAAGCGCAAGAGAGGCGCCGCCCTTAAAGCGGCCGGCCGCCTTCGCTTCTCTAATGACGCCATCGGCGCGGGCGTTCTTCGGGATGGCCACTTTGCCTTGGATTTCAACGGGAGATTCGATGGTGGCGGAAAACTTGTCCCCCGAATGGGCCGTTTTGGAGCTGATGGTTTGGTCGAGCACAACGGAAATAACCGTGTCAGCGGGAACGACTAAAGGCTTGGGTTCGAGGGCCTTTTTAATAGTTTCTTTGGCGGATTCTGCGGCGGATGGGGTTGAACTCGCGTTTGCATCAGGACCGCCCTGGTTGGCAGATTTCTGGCCCTGGCAGCCGCCGATAAACAATCCGAGAAAGAGAGAACACACAACAATCGAACCACAGCGACGAATCATCAAAAAACCTCCAATTTTTGGGCTGGATTATCTTCTTCCAACATACTCCGAAACGGGACGAAGTTAAAGCTGCACAAGAGAGGTTGTTCGAATCAGGAAATCGCGCCAAGTCCCAAGCGGAGCATTGCTGAGTTCTTGAGAAAACCCGGGGAAGATGGCGAGATCTTTCCCCGGTTATTCGCGAGCTAGGTCCACACTCTTTCGCGAATGTTCAGGAATACACTTACCACCTGCGGGTCGAAGGCTGTACCGGAAAGGCGGCGAATGATTTCTCGCGCGGACGAAAAGGAAGACGCGCGTTGATAAAGGCCGCTCGGAAGCGATCGCGTCGAGCTGCGCGCGCTCATGGGGATCTGCGCTCCCTTAATCCTCTGGGGTAGCCGCTGCCGTCAAAGCGTTCGTGATGCATTAAGATCACAGCAGTCCCGTCCGCAAGAAAAGGGATGGCACACACCCTCTCACGACAGCCATCCAGTCGGTTCGTGCACGCGAGGCCCCAGGGCTTGCTGCTTTCTAGCGGGCCAAGTCCTTGTAATGCATTGAAACGACACGGGATGAAGAGATGAGAAAACAAAGCGCGATAGAACATCCGGGGATCTCTGCCATGACGGACTGCAAGTCTCGGTTTGGTGCAGACTCTTGAGAGCAGATAGAGGGGCGAGTGGAGTTTGCTGTCGCTTGCCAAGGACCTGCAGCATTCCAAGTGGCCTTCAAGTTTTATAGAAAGACCAGGTCAAACCGTCAGGGCAAGTCTTTGCTCAGATGATCGAGAACATCTTTGGGCTCAGTTTTTGGCGGATTGTTCAAATACTTTCCGAAGAAGGCCAGATAGCGCTGCCAGCGGTCCTGAATGTGCCGCGGTTCCACGAAGCCGTGATTTTCCCGGGGATAGGTCACATACTCAACAGGCACATGGCGTTGATAAAGCGCACGGTAGAACTCTTCCGACTGCGGAATCGGCACGCGCGTATCTGACTGTCCATGCAGGATCATGGTCGGCGTCTTAACATTTTCGATGTACTTCATCGGCGAGTGGTCCCAATATTCCTGAAAATTGTCCCAGGGCTCCTTGTTGTCGAAAAACATGGTCATGTAACGATGAATGTCTGTTTGCGAATACATCGAGTAAAGATCAGGCAGTCCTGCCCCTGGTGAAATGGCTTTGAACTTGTCCGTTTGCGTATCAATCCACATGGTCATGAAGCCGCCGTAGGACCAGCCGAACGCGCCGAGACGTTCTGGATCAGCCCAGCCCTTATCCACCATCGCCTGCACGCCGCTCATGTCATCTTTGTAGTCGCCGTCGCCCCAATCGTTCTGGTTCGCGCCCGCGAATTTCTCGCCGCGGCCCGTCGATCCGCGGAAATTCGGCTCAAGAAGCAAATAACCGTTGGCGGCGAGGATTTGTTCCGTCGGGTTGAATGTCAATAGGGACGCTCCCGTGGGGCCGCCGTGGGGATTCAAAAGGAACGGATATTTTCGCGAAGCGTCAAAATCCACGGGCTTGGTGACGATGCCGTCGATTTCCATTCCGTCTTTGCTGCTTTTCCATTTCACGACTTCTGTGCTGCCCAGTGCGTAATCGGCAAGCCACGCATTTTGATTCGTGATGGGCTGGATTGAATTGAATTTCAAGTCGCTGCAGAAGACTTCCGTTGGGTGATCAGGATCGCTCCGGGTTCCAATTGCGACCTGCCCATTTGCGCTGATTTCAGCGAGGTTAATTGTTCCCGGCTTTTCTGTGAGCTGCCGGACGGAACCTGCGGAAACGTCTGCGGCAAAGATCTCGACGGACTCGCGAGTGTTGGTGCTGAAATAAACTGTTTTGCCATCCGGGGCCCAAACCGGTTCACCGGCGTTCAGCTCAAATCCGGTACTCAATTTGCTTTCTTTGCCGCCATCGGCGCTGGCTACAGAAAGGATCGTTTGGTAAAAGGGAGCTGCGCGGCTGACAAGATAGGCGATCCATTTGCCGTCCGCCGACCAACGAGCCGTGTGCGTGAAGTCGCCGGTTTCCGCCACTTTGCGCTGCTTCCCGCTTGCGACATCGAGCACCCATGCGGTTTGCAAACTGCCATCGTCGAGTCGTGGGGTCGGATTGCTTGTAAAAGTGATATGCGTGCCATCCGGTGACCAGCGCGGGTCGCTGACGGTGAAATCGTCTTTGGTGATTTGTTCTTCTTCGCTAGAGGAGATGTTCCACATCCAAAGCTGAGCCATTTTCATGTCGTGGTCTACGACTTCTGCGTCGTCTTTGCTCTTCAGGCGCTTCTCTTGATCCTCGGGCTCCGGTGCGGCTGCCAGAAGGAGCAAAGTCTTTCCGTTCGGGGAGAATTCGAAGGAGCGCACGCCGGATTTGTGTTTTGTGACCTGCCACGGCTCTCCGCCATCTACGTACATGAACCAAACCTGCTGCTTCTTGTCCTTGTCTTCGCCGGCGTTCATCAGGAAAGCGACCATCTTGCCGTCAGGCGACCACTGAACATTCGAAACGGTCTCTTCGCCACGAGTGTATTGTCGTGGCGGAGTCGCCGGCCCGATAGTTGGCATGAGCCACAACTGGGTCACCGATTTCCATGGTTTGTCTTTCTCCATCTTGTTTTCCGCCACTAGATACGCCACACGCGAGCCGTCAGGAGAAATTCGCGGCGAGAACACACGCGCTACGCGCAGCGCTTCCGCGGTGCCAAATAACTTTTTGCCATCCTTGCTGCGTGGCGTTGGAGCAGTAGCTTCCTGCTTTTCTTTTGTTTCCTGGGATTTTGTGCCTACGGAGTTTGCGAGCAGCAACACACAAACGCACACGGCCGGCTTTAAGCAGTTCATCGCACGGACCTCATTTCTCAGAAGGTTCGGATAGGGCCACCGAATCCGGCGCGCAGTATACTGACACGCGGGCGACGTTTCAACGCCCCGTGTCAGCCCATCACTTTAAGTTGTTTAATGGATTTGCTTGGTTTTGCGGGACATGTAGTCCATTAGCAGGTACTGTCCCAGCGTGTAAGGCGTGGTGAAATAGGCTTTGCCGCGGCACATCTGCGTGATTTTCTGCACAAAATTCACCAGTGAATAATCGCTCGCCAGCATGAACGTGTTAATCATGATGCCGGCGCGTTTGCATTTGTTCACTTCTTCGAGAGTTTGCCCCACGACGAAGGGGTCCAGGCCAAAGGCGTTTTTATAAATGCGGCCGTCCTCGAGCGTTAATGCTGAAGGCTTCCCATCGGTGATCATCACAATCTGCCGCATATCCTTTTTCTGGCGGAGCAGAATGCGCTGTGCCATGCGTAGCCCTTCTCGCGTGTTCGTATAATAGGGGCCGACCTGCACGCGGGCTAGCTCTACGAGCGGCACTTCTTCGGCGGAGTCGTGGAACAGGACCAGGCTCAGCGTGTCGCCCGGATATTGCGTTCGAATGAGGTGCGAAAGCGCCATAGCCACACGCTTCGCGGGCGTGAAGCGGTCTTCGCCGTAGAGAATCATGCTATGGCTGCAATCGAGCATCACCACCGTGGCGCAGGAGCTCTGGTATTCGCACTGGTGGACCATCAGGTCGGAATAATTCATCTCGATGGGGACTTTCGCGCCTTCACGGCGCACCGCGTTGAAAAGCGTTCCGCTGATGTCCAGGTTCAGCGTGTCGCCAAACTCGTATTGCCTCGAAACGCCACCGGATTCCACGCCGGTTGCCAGATCGCGCGTGTCGTGGCGGCCAAAACTGCTTCGTCCGAGCGAGCCGAGTAAATCCTGAAGCGTCTTGAATCCCAGAAAGTCGATGGTCTTGTCGGTGATTTCAAACCGCGCCTCGGTCCGGTCCTGCGGTTGGCCGATCAGCCCGCGAGCCGAAGTTTGCGGAGGCGGGGTCACTTGCGGCGGCTGCTGCGGACTGATGAAGCCCTCATTGGCCAGGCGTTCGGTGAGCTTGTCGAGCAAATCCTTCACGGCTTGATTGTTCATCGCGTTTGGATCGTTCAACATTTCCCGCAATTCGTCGCTCATGGCGCTGTCGGGAAGCAGGTCGCCCTCCTGAAGGGCGCGCAAGATCGCTTCTCGCAACGCTTCCATCGAGCGCTCCGGATCCATCTGCGAGACACCGTAGAACTGTGATTCGAATCCGCTCTGCAGGAAGAAATTCCCCAGGCGCTTGACCAGTTCTTCCAGGTCGATGGCGTCGGCGGGCTCTCCTGTATATTTTCCAAATTTGACGAATTTCATTGTGCGGTTCGGCTTGTTGCTATTGTTGAAGTCAAGAGATCCCTCGCCGGATGCTCCTGGTGATAACGACGCTTCATCGCGTCGTTAATTGTACTGTCTCCGAGGTGGCCGCCCTCCGGGAAACTCCCGCTCGCGATGCTCCGTTTGCTTCGGCTTTTCTGCGTGGAAGCCGCGTTCTTCACTGCGGCCGATGCGCCGATGGGCCCAAAGGCCCTCCAGGATCATTTCTGCTGCTGCGGCTCCTGTTGCCGCGTCCTTTCGATCTTGAACGCCCAGCTTGCTGATGTGTTCCATCAAGCCCTGAATCTTAGAAAGCTGTTGGCACCGCTCAACCGCTGTCGCGATTTCCGGCAACTTCAACTCACCGCCAAGCTCGAACCATTGAATCACAGGCTGAAAGTTCACGTCCGCGAAATACTTGCTGAAGACGCGCCCGAAGGCGGTTCGAATGAGTTCGCGCGCAATGGTGTCTGCGCCCTTCAGTTCTCCTTCGTACTCGAGTTCCATTTTTCCAGTAATTGCTGGAAGCGCGGAATAAACATCAGCTGGCCGGGCGACCGTGGATTTTTCGCCGATCCTGGCCGCACGCTGCTCGGCGCTGCTGATTACGCTTTCCAGAGTGGTAATTGGTAGCCGCTGGCTCACGCCCGAACGCTTGTCCACGCGCTTGTCTTCGCGAGCCTGAAAGGCAATCTCTTCTACCACCTGCCGCAAATAGGGCGGCACCTCCACTTTGCGATTCGAATCGCGGCCGACCCAAGCCTCTTGCGCGGTGATGCGCATGCCTTCTTCCAGAGTGGATGGATAGTGAGTGCGAATTTCCGCGCCGATGCGGTCTTTCAGCGGCGTGATAATTTTTCCGCGCGCCGTGTAGTCTTCCGGGTTGGCCGTAAAAACCAGGAGCACGTCCAGCGGCAGCCGCAGGGGATAACCTTTAATCTGGATATCGCCCTCTTGCATGATATTGAACAGTCCGACCTGAATTTTCCCCGCCAAATCTGGCAATTCATTGATGGCGAAAATGCCGCGATTTGCGCGGGGCAAAAGTCCGTAGTGAATCGTGAGTTCATCGGACAGGTCACGGCCGCCCTTGGCAGCCCGAATGGGATCGACGTCACCGAGAATGTCCGCCATGGTCACGTCGGGCGTAGCCAGCTTCTCAACGTAGCGATGCTCGCGCGGCATCCAGGCGAGAGCGGTGTTGTCGCCATCCGCGGCAATTTTTTCGCGGCAAGCGCGGCAGATCGGCTTGAACGGATCATCGTTAATTTCGCAGCCTGCCACCACAGGCATTTCCGGATCGAGTAAATTGATGAGGCCGCGCAAAATACGGCTCTTCGCCTGCCCGCGCAATCCGAGAAGGATGAAATTATGCCGCGAGAGCAGCGCGTTCACGATTTGCGGAACAACCGTATCTTCGTAGCCGTGCACGCCCGGAAAAAGGGTTTCGCCTTTCTCCAAAGCGCGCAGCAAGTTTCGGCGAATTTCGTTTTTCACGGAGCGCGAAGCGCCCCGCGGGTCGAAGTCGGGGATATGTTTGAGTTCGCCCAGCGTGCGAGGCCGGGGTTGTCCTGAGGATTGCGATGTGTTGGCCATCATTGGTCCCGTTCCGCGGTCCACCATCCGCTGACCGCACGTAAAGTCAGTTTAATCCGTGTCCATTCCCTCCAGCGCCTTGCCGCATGACCTTATTATTCTGTAGATGCGGCGCCCACTCCCGAAGGTAGCTCACCAGGCGCTCCTGCCGGTCTTCTTCCGAACGCAACTCAAGGATTTGCTGCTTCCAGAGAAGGTCCATCGGAAGAGTGCTTGCAATGCGGTAGGAAAGGTCCTCGATGAGAGCACCCTCGAGATTCTTGGGGTAGTCCTCGAAAAGCAACGTGTGGCAGGCTTCGTAGAGTTCGACGAGTTGGGGTTGCAGCAGTGGATTGCCGAAATTTCCACGATCCTCTAGGTAATCCACCTGCCCTTCGAGCAGGGGTTTCTCCGAAAACCACTCCACTACCCGAAACGGGGCGCGGCCTACGGTCACAATGTCCATGCGCCCGTCGTTGTAGCGCTTCACGACTTCCAGAATCTCTGCTGTGCAGCCGACTTTCGCCACTCCTTTGGGCAGAGCGAGAAGCATGCCAAACTCGGATTTTTCCTCGAGGCAATCCTTCACCATCTCCTTGTAGCGCGGCTCAAAAATATGAAGGGGAAGGGTGGCCCCGGGCAGGAGGACGACGTTCAACGGAAAAAGCGGAAGGCGCTCTGGCCGCATGATACCCATACCAAATGATACCAAACGGAAGCAAGTTGGTCAGTTTATCGGGGCCTCGAAATGCGGCCAGTATTGCGCTGCTCGAATGCTGGCAATGCGCTCGCGTTGGTGGAAAAATGGCTGATGCGGCCCCTTTTCGTACGTCTCTGATTTATCCCCCATTTATCTTGGGATGCCGAAAATGCTTTGTCAGAAGAATAGAGAGAGACATTGAATTACAGCGCGCTATTGCGATCGGCGGTTGTGGCGCTCCTGCGCAACAAGATGCGCAGCGTACTCACGGTGCTGGGCATTACCATCGGAATCGCCGCAGTGATCTGCGTGGTTGCCATTGGAAAAGCTGGGCAGGCGCGCGTCGAGCAGCAACTCAACAATCTTGGCGACAATTTTGTGTGGATTGAAGCGGGCGGCCGCGCGGTCAATGGCGTTCGCACGGGAACGCATGGCACCAAAACGCTGGTGCTTTCCGACGCCGTGGCCATCAAGAATCAAATCGCGCTGATCAAAAGCGTTTCGCCCAATGTAGACGCTTCTGTGCAGGTTATCTACGGGAATCAAAATTGGTACACAAGTTATCGCGGCGTTTCGCCGGAGTTCTTCGACATCAAGCGCTGGTTTATCGACCAGGGAGCGGCGTTCTCTCAAGACGATGTCGACCGCTCCGCCGATGTTTGCGTGATTGGGCGGACGGTGCGCGATCAGCTTTTCGGTGTGGAAGATCCCATCGGCAAAGTCATTCGCGTTTCAACCCTGCCATGCAAAGTAGTGGGAACCGTTCTCCCGAAGGGGCTCTCCGTGTCGGGGCAAGACCAGGATGACACCATCATTCTCCCGTACACGACAGCCATGAAGAAGATCAAAGGCATCACCTGGCTGGATGACATTCTCTGTTCAGCCGTGTCTCAGGACGCTGTGAAAATCGCCGGGCAGGAAGCCGCCGCATTGTTGCGCGATCGGCATCACCTGCGCCCCGAAGAAGACGACGACTTCAACATTCGCAATCCTGAGGACATTATCCAGGCACAGCTCGAAGCCAGCAAAACGCTTACCGTTCTTCTGATCGCCATCGCTTCAATTTCGCTGGTTGTCGGCGGAATCGGCATCATGAATGTGATGCTCGTTTCCGTGACGGAACGCACGCGAGAGATCGGCGTCCGCGTAGCTGTTGGGGCCACGGAAGAAGCCATTCAGCTTCAATTCCTCGGCGAATCGGTCATGCTGAGCCTGGTCGGGGGTGGGGCGGGAGTCGTTTTCGGAATCATCGGCTCCTATCTAGTGGGCAAGACGCTGCAGTGGCCGATGATTATGTCTCTGGAATCGGTTGTCGTGGCCGCGCTTTTTTCCGTCGCAGTTGGCGTTTTCTTTGGATACTACCCGGCGAGAAAAGCTTCCTTGCTCGATCCCATCGAGGCCCTGCGATACGAATGAGCAATCAAACCTGTGCAGTTAGGCGGTTAGCATACGCATGAAACCTAAAACCAGATGGCTGATCCTCGGCGGCGCTGTTGTTGCAGTGGCGCTCTTGGTTGTGCTGGGATGGAATCGTACAGCGCAAGCGCAGCACTTCACCGCCAAAGTGGAGCGGGGCGACATTCACGACGTTGTGGAGGCGACGGGAACGATTAACGCGGTGATCACTGTGCAAGTTGGCTCTCAGGTGTCGGGAACGATCTCGAAGCTTTTCGTCGATTTCAATTCTCGCGTGCACAAGGGCGACCTGGTCGCGCTTATCGATCCCGCACTTTTCAAAGGGGCTGTACAACAAGCGACCGCGGACCTCGAGAACTCGAGGGCCAACCTGATTGCTGCGCGCGCCAACCTGGAGAAAGCGAAGGCCGCATTTGTGCAGGCCAAAGCCGATTACGACCGCACCGTGGGTTTGACGAAAGAGGGAATCATGAGCCAGCAGCAGCTCGATCTAGCGAAAGCTAATTACGATTCCGCCGTCGCTGCAGTTGGCGGGGCGGAAGCTAACGTCACCCAAGCTGAGGCGCAAGTCACCCTGAAAAAGGCGGCGCTGGACGTCGCGCAAACGAACCTCAATTACACGGTGATTCGCTCGCCGATTGATGGCACCGTTGTGGCCCGCAATGTGGACGTCGGCCAAACCGTGGCTGCTTCGCTGCAAGCTCCAACGATTTTTACCATTGCGCAAGACCTCACCAAGATGCTGGTGTACGCCAAGACGGATGAATCCGATGTGGGAAACATCAAAGTGGGGAAGCCTGTCACGTTTAAAGTGGACGCGTTTCCGAAAGAGACGTTTATCGGGAAAGTCAGCCAGGTGCGCATGAATGCCACTACCGTGCAGAATGTGGTGACCTACGACACCATCATCGAATTTGCCAATCCCGATTTGAAATTATTTCCGGGAATGACCGCCTACGTGACCATTCCGGTGGACACTGTGCGCAACGTGCTGAAGCTGCCTAATACGGCGTTGCGGTACAAACCTCCTCTGACAGCTGAGGAAATTTTGGCGATGTACAAGCAATACGGAATTGAGAACAACGAAAGAAAAAGGGCAAGCGAGGATCCCGCCGCCGGTGATGAGGGAAACAAAGGTGGCGGAGGAGCGCAGAACCAGCAACGCGCTCCGCGATCGGACAGCGCTGTCGTCTGGAAGTTGCACGCAGACAACACCATGGAGCCTGTGAAGGTATCCTTGGGTATCACGGACCACTCGTACACTGAAGTGGCGGCCGTGGCAAAAGGTGAATTGAAAGAGGGAGATGAATTGATCATTCGCTCCGTGGTAGCCAAATCTTCCGCACCGGGTGCACAGGGAATTCGAAGATAGAGTCCCTTCGGTTCTGCCTCGATGCAGCCTACCAATCAAACCACGAAACCTTCTGAAGCGCGAGTCAGCGTTCCCGCTAACGGCGATGCCGTTATTCGCGCGGAGGAGATTCACAAGTATTATGAACTCGGCGAGACGCGCGTCCACGCGGTGCGCGGCGTAAACGTTGACGTGCACGGCGGCGAATTTGTGGCGCTGATGGGGGCGAGCGGCAGCGGGAAATCCACTTTCATGAATATTCTTGGCTGCCTGGACCGGCCCAGTTCCGGGCGATATCTGCTGGAAGGCGTGGACGTTTCCCAGCATGACAAGAGAGCTCTGGCGCTCATACGCAATCAGAAAATCGGGTTCGTTTTTCAGGGGTTCAACCTGCTAGCGCGCACCACGGCTTTGGAAAACGTGGAACTGCCTACACTGTATTCCAAAGTCAGCAAAGAAGAACGGCATACTAGAGCGGCGGAAGCGCTGGCGATGGTCGGCCTGGCGGACCGCGCCGAACATTTTCCTTCGCAAATGTCGGGCGGCCAGCAACAGCGCGTGGCCGTGGCGCGAGCGCTGGTAAACCGCCCTTCGATCCTGCTGGCCGATGAGCCCACAGGGAACCTGGACAGCCGCACTTCAGTCGAGATTATGGAAGTCTTTCAAAATCTGAATGACAAAGGTTTGACGATTGTCATGGTGACGCACGAGCACGATATCGCCGAGTTTGCCAAGCGCGTGCTCGTGTTCCGCGACGGCAAAATCCGCAAAGACGAACCGGTGCGCAACCGCCCGCGAGCTTCCGAAGTGCTGAAGACCCTCCCGACCCTGGAAGACTAAGAACCCTGAGAACAAGCCTCTCGATTCTGGAATCTCCTGTTGGACGAATCCCTGAATGGTGGGAGAATCCGCCTACTATGCGCACACAAAGGCTTGTGTTTCTTGTCGGAATCCTGTCGCTGGGAGTTCTGTTTTTTGCTTTGCCTATGCGTGTTGAACACGCTGCCGAGCAGGAGACGCTGCGTTACGTGATTCTGTCTGCCGGGCACGCGGCGGGAGCGGAAGTGGACACGTTTGGCCCGGGCGGGCAAATCGCCGCTACGTTTGAGTTCAACGATCGCGGGCGCGGTCCAAAGATTGCCGCGCACTACGTCCTCGGGCCCGACGGCTTTCCTTCGCGAACGGACATCACGGGCAACGATTATTTGAAAGCTCCCGTTGATGAACACTTTGCTGCGGAAAACGGCCGCGCGCATTGGAAGAGCACGTCAGAAGATGCGTCTGCAAAGGCGGGCGGATTTTATGTGAGCAATAACGGTCCAGTCGTGGAAGCGGCCATTCTTGCGGGGGTGCTTGTGAAGGGCAAAGGCGGGCCGCTGAAATTGTATCCGGCTGGGGAAGCTCGTCTAGAGAAGTTAACGGACACCGTGCTCGAGGATCATGGAAAGAGGGTCCATGTCACCGAGTACGCGATTACGGGGCTGTCGTTTGAGCCGCAGACCTTGTGGCTGGATGACGACATGAGGTTTTTTGCGACGCCGGGAAAATGGTTCGCATTTTTGCGGGAAGGCTGGGAAGGCGCGAACGATAAGCTCGACGCACTCCAAAAGAAGGCCGCAGACGAGCGGTACGCGCGGCTTGCGAAAGAGTTGGCGCGGCGGCCGGAGCATCCGGTAGCAATCGAGCACGTGCGAGTGTTCGATTCGGAAACCGCGGCCATACGCGGGGACCAGACAGTGGTGATCAATGGTGATCGCGTGGCGCAGGCAGGCCCCAGCGGGTCCGTGCAAGCTCCCCAAAACGCAGAACATGTGGACGGCACAGGTAAGACCCTTGTGCCCGGATTATTCGATATGCACGCGCACCTGCAGCCGCTGGACGGCCTGCTGAATATTGCGAGCGGCGTTACCGGCGCGCGCGACATGGGGAACGACATTGATGAATTGGGCCGGCTGCAGTCGCAATGGGAAAGCGGGGCGGCCATCGGGCCGCGCGTGTGGAAAGCGGGATTCATCGATGGCCCCGGACCGTTCCAGGCTCCCACGGGAATTTTTGTGTCAAATCCGGAGGAAGCGCAGGCCGCGGTGAACCGCTACGCGGACCTCGGCTACATTCAAATCAAGCTATACAGCTCGCTCAAGCCGGAACTGGTGCCGGGCATCACGAAGCTTGCTCATGAGCGGGGGCTGCGCGTGAGCGGCCACGTCCCCAACGGAATGATTGCTAGCCAGTTCGTCGAAGCGGGCGCGGATGAGCTCCAGCATATCAATTTTATTTTTCTCAATTTTCTTGCTTCCAAGGTGAAAGACACGCGAACGCCGGAGCGATTCACAGCGGTGGGGGCAAACGCAGCGAAATTGGACTTGGACTCGAAAGAAGTGAAGGACTTCATCAATCTTCTGCTGCAACATCACACGACCGTGGATGTGACGATGGCGACGTTCGAAAGCATGTTCACGGGGCGGCCCGGGAAAGCGTCGCCGGATTTTGCTCCGATTCTGAGCCGGCTTCCTGCGCAAGTCCAGCGGGGAGCATATTCTGGCGGGCTTCCGGTGACCGCGGAGACCGACCAACTGTATCAGGACTCGTACGCGGCAATGCTCAAAATGACCAAGAAAATGTACGATGCCGGCGTGCCCATTCTCGCGGGGACGGATGCGCTGGTAGGGCTGATGCTGCATCGCGAGCTGGAGCTTGAAGTGAAAGCGGGAGTTCCGCCGGCAAAGGCGCTGCAAATCGCCACTTGGAATGCGGCAAAACTGCTTAAACAGGAAAAAGAATTGGGCTCGATTGCGCCTGGGAAGAAAGCGGATTTTGTGCTGGTGGATGGAGATCCTTCGAAAAATATCAGTGACATTCGGCGCTGCCGGCTGGTGGCGAAGAACGGGACGCTCTTCGAGAGCGACGCCGTGTATGCCGCGGTGGGAATCAAGCCTGCGGAGTGAAGAAGGCTCTCGCGCGCGGAGCGCGGGAGTAACCCTGCGGTTTTCTTTCGCGACTTAACCTAAATCATTCAACAACGCTTCCATCTCGGAGCGCGCGTGTTGATTGTCCGCTTTGGTTGCGGCGTCGATTCCGCGCGAAAGCACCTGACGCGCCTCCTCCTTACGCGATTCGCGAGCCAAAAGCTGGCCATAGATGAGATAGGCCGGGACGTAGCCGGGGTTTCGTTCAAGAAGCGCGCTAAACTGCTGGTCCGCTGCAGCTGAGTCGCCGGTGTTCATGCATTCGAGCGCCAGCCCGTAGCGGGAGAAAGCGTCGTCGGGCTTTTGCGCGACAAATTCTTCGAGCATCTGGCGGCGGGATTTCTTCTGTGCGGGCGTTGACTCGGTCATGGGGCCTTCATTGTTTGGTTGAAGCAACGTCCCGTATTATACGGGTGCGCGGAAAAGCAGCCAAACGCGGCAAGAAGAGGACCTGCATGAGTGCAAAGAGGAAGGAGAAAGAGCGCGGAGAAGAGGGCCTGGAAGGCAAGCCCGTCAGCGCCTCCCGGTCGGAAATGACGGAAATCGTTTTGCCCGCGCAGACGAATCCCTTGGGGAAATTGCTCGGCGGACATGTAATGCATTTGGTAGACATGGCTGCGGCGATGGCCGCGCATCGGCATTCCAACAGTTACGTCGTGACCGCCTCCGTGGACTACATCGATTTTCGCAACCCCGTGAATTTGGGAGAAATTGTAATCCTGAAGTCGCAGGTCAATCGGGTCTTTCGCACTTCGCTGGAAGTAGGCGTGGAAGTCTATTCAGAAAATGTGCTTACAGGCGAGAAGAAACACACGACTTCGGCGTTCGTTACCTTTGTGGCCATCGATGAACACACGCGGCTGCCAAAGCCCGTGCCCCCGCTGATTGTGGAAACGGAAGAAGAGAGGCACAGGTTCCATGAAGCTGGAAAGCGGCGTGAAGTGCGGCTGGCATTGCGCTACGGAAAGTAGCCGATTCAAAGGTCCAGCAACAGAACGCAATTTCTGCCGTATTTAATCGCTTCCGAAGGTGGATCTTGATTCCGGCGGTTGTCGTAATTTGTCATCAGGGAAATCTCGCTACTAAGCGGTCTGGTCGCGGCCACAGTCGTGAAATCCAACTCCAGCGCGACGTGCAGCGGCGGGACGGGCCAGCGTCAGCGGCAACGCTCAACTCGTAGGATTGACTGTCGCCGGGCCAATCGATACTCGTCTCGAACCCGAACCTCTGTTTCTTGAAAAGGCCTGTTTGTAGAAATCACCGCTGAGGCGGAGCTACGACTTCGTTTGCGACCGCCAGGGCTTGCTCCACGCACGTGCCGATAGCCGGTCCTCGCAGGTAATTGCCAGTCAAAAAAAGGCCCGGAAAACGAGCCAAGTTCTTGTGAATCGAAGCCAACCGATCGGCGTGGCCGAGGTTGTACTGCGGAAGGGCGCGCGGCCAAATGGTGACATTGCAAAACGTCGGTGCGTTCTTGATTGCGAGCAGAGGAGCAATCTCGCGATGAACAAGGTTGGATAGTTCTTCGTGACTCAGTTTTGCGGCAGTTGGGTCGGTTGCTCCACCCACGAACGTGGTTAGAAGAGCACATCCCTCCGGCGCGCGGCCGGAAAAGGACGACGAATTCCACACCGTGCCGAGAGTGCGAAGTCCAGCCGAGCGCGGTACAAGAAAGCCAAAGCCTTTGAGCGAATGGCCAACATCTGTCCGGGCATAGCCCAGCGAAACAACTGCCACTGCCGCGTACTCGACGGTAGTCAGAATCGGTTCGAACGAGGGATCGAGCTGCGCAAGCAGCTTTCCAGTCGCATCCGTTGGCGTAGCAACGACCACGCTTTTTGCCGACACCGAATCGCTACTGCTGCCTTCCAGCGAAATGTGAAATGAGCCGTCATTTTGCCGGTAAATATTCGCAGCGGCCGTTTTCGCAAGGACCCTGGTGCCAAGTTTGCTTACGAGAGCGCGAACCAAAGTTTCGTTGCCGTCGCGAAAGGTATTCAGCGTGGCGCGCTCGCGCGGCCCTTTTTTGTTCTTGGCCAGCCGCATCATGCCACGAACGATGCTGCCGGCAGCTTTCTCGGCCTCGTGAAGCTGGGGAAGCGCGCTACGAATGCTGAGCTTTTCGGGGTCCCCGGCGTACACACCGGAGACAAAGGGACCTGCCAGCCGATCGAGAAGTTGATCCGAGAATTTTCGGCGAACAAAAGCTGCAACGGATTCGTCGGCTTCGGGAGGAGCGCTCTTGCCCAAAATGTCGCAAACCAGCGCCCACTTCGTGGAACCATTAATCAGCGAACTGGTGAAGAATGCCGGTGGGCTCATCGGAACAACTTGCAGTTTTCCATCGACCCAAACATAGCGCGGCGCGCGCGTCGGGGCTTCAAGAACCTGGTCAGCGATTCCGAGTTCCGAACACAAGCTTCGCAGTTGCGAAGTGCCGGAAAAGCTTTGCGGTCCAAGCTCCAGCAGATAACCGTCGCGCCAAACCGAATGAATCACGCCGCCAGGCCGTGTCGAGGCTTCGACCAGCAAAACGTCGACACCAGTCTTCTGCTGCGCGTAAGCGCAGACCAGTCCCGAAATGCCGCCGCCAACCACCAGGGTTTGGACGTGACGGGTCACGGTGAAGTGCGCATCCTTATGAGGTCAGAGAGTTTTTGAAAATAGGGGCTTGGCCGCGAGCTGCTGTTTTTCAAGGTACGGGTCGAAAACCATGGCCAGGTTGCGGATGAAAATGCGCCCAAGCCAAGTGGCGCGAATCTCGTTGCGCTCGAGCAGCACCAGGCCATCTTCGCGAAACGGCTCGAATCGCCGCAGCTCTCCGGTAAAATGCGCGTCGAAGTCCACACCAAACTCGCGCGAAATCTCATCTTTCATCAGAACAGTGTGGCACAGCAGGCGGCTAATAACCGCTCGCCGCAGGCGGTCTTCTTCCGAAAGATGATACCCGCGCATTGTAGCGAGTCCGCGTTCGTCTACCGCCTTTTGCCACGACGGAATGTCGCGATGATTTTGCGCATACGCGGACTGGATGCCGCTGATTGCGGTAATTCCCATGCCGTAAAGGTCGGCGCCCGCCTTGGTCGTATATCCCTGAAAATTGCGGTGCAGCGTGCGCTTTTGCTGCGAAACGGCAAGCTCGTCTCCCGGCTTAGCAAAATGATCCATGCCAATATACAGGTATCCTGCCTCGACAAACTTCAGTAGGCCGGTCCGAAAAATCTCAAACTTCACCATGCCCTCGGGCAAATGCCCGATGAACGAGCCTTGCTGTTTCTTCAGCCAGGGAACGTGCGCATAGCTGAACAGCGCAATGCGATCCGGGCTAAGCCCAATGATTTGGTCCACCGTGTGCGCGAAGCTCTCCGGCGTCTGGTACGGCAAGCCGTAAATCAAATCCACGTTGATGCTTTCGAATCCAAGCCGCCGAGCGCCGAAAAGCAGGTCACGCGTCATCTCGAACGGCTGGACACGATGCACCGCTTGTTGCACGTCGGCATGGAAATCCTGAATCCCCATGCTCAGCCGGTTGAATCCTAGCTTGCGAAGAGTTTCGAGATGCGCGCGCGAGGTGACTCGCGGGTCGACCTCAATGCCGATTTCGCTGTCCGGCGCGAAATTGAAACGCTCACGTGCAAACTCGAAAAGGTCTTCGATTTGCTCCGGGGCAAGATATGTTGGTGTGCCGCCACCCCAGTGGAATTGCACCACCGAACGATCCTTCGAAATGCTGCGGCTAACGCGTTCCGTCTCGCGCTTCAAGACCTCGAGATAAGGTGGGGCAACGCTTTTGTTTTTTTGGATCACCACGTTGCACGCGCAAAACAGGCACAGGCTCTCGCAGAAGGGAATGTGCATGTACAGTGAAACGGGCGTCTTCGCGCTTTCCGCCTCGCCAAAAACCTTTTCCAAATCCCCGGGCCCGAAGCTGTCGTTCCAAACAGGCGCCGTCGGATAGCTGGTGTAGCGCGGGCCGGGGCGATTGTATTTTGCGAGGAATTGTTCGTCGACGCGCAGTTCGCTCCGCATTTGCCCGGGCGTTGAATAAGCGAGCGTCATCGCGATGGCCTCTTATCTCGACTGCGCCGCAGGCCGCATTTCCGGCTCGAGCGCCTGCTGACCGGTTTCCACAAAAAGCTTTGCGTTCTCAACGGGCGTGTTCGGTAGTATCCCATGGCCCAGATTTAGAATGTGTCCGCGCCCCCCGAGTGAGTTCATCGTGTCCAGAGTGACTTCTCGAATCTTTTCAGTCGGGCTAAGCAAAATCGCAGGATCGACATTTCCTTGCAACGCGATCCTCGGCCCAATCTCCCCGCGAACTTGTCCCAGGCCCACGCGCCAGTCCACACTCAGCACGTTCGCGCCCGAGCGCGCTGCCGCTGGCAGCAAATGCTGCGAAGCCTTCGTGTAATAAACCACTGGCACCGAGCTGGAAAGCTCAGAAACTACTTCTTGTACGGCTGGCAGCGCGGCTTCTTGGTAATCCTGCAAATTCAGCTCGCCGCACCAGGTATCGAATAACTGCACCGCAGCTGCACCAGCGACAATCTGCGCTTTCAGATAAGGAATTGTGGCCAGCGCGATACGGTGAAGCAATTCGCGGAACGTCTTCGGCTCGCGATAAAGGAATTCTTTGACCGTAGCAAAGCCTTCTCGCGTCTTGCCCTCAACCATGTAACACGCCAGCGTCCAGGGAGCGCCCGCAAACCCCAGAACAGGAACTTCAGGCCCAACCGACTTCACAATTCGGCGGATGGCTTCCGGCAAAAAGCCCGTTTCCATCTCCGGGTCAAAAGCTCTCAACTTTTCGACGTCGGCCTTGCTGCGCACCGGCTGCGGCAGATTCGGACCTGCATCGCCAATCTCGAGTGCCAAACCCATCGCCTCAGCGGGAATGAGAATGTCTGAAAAAGCAATCACGGCATCCACGCCCAACCGACGAAACGGTTGAAGCGAGATTTCCACTGCTAGTTCGGGTGTCTTGCAAACCTCAAGGAATCCATGCTTTGCGCGGATTTCCCGGTACTCAGGCAGGTACCGGCCCGCCTGCCGCATCATCCAAACCGGCACTCGCGGAACCGTCTCTCCACGGCACGCGCGAAGGAATAAGTCCTTTCGATTGACGGAGGTGGTCGAGGGCATGTCCTTTTCAGTTCCAGAGTATCTAATCTTAGCAGGTCTTGTCGGGCCAAGCATTGTGACGGGCATCATGCAATGCGGGCCGCCGCTTGTGTACGCTATACTCGAAGCTTCAACAGCTGGGCGCTCCTTTGCCGGCAAAAGCGGCGCGTTCGCCCTGCGTTTGAAGCTCGTTGCCATTGGTTACAAGAGTGCACTACGCCCTGTTTATCTCGACTGCAGTTGCTTACGCGCTGAGTTTTGCGCTCTATTTAATCCTCTTGAATACTGGGAAAGCACTTACAGGGCGCCTCGGAACGGCGTTGTTGGCCGTTGGTCTCGTCACTCACTACTTTGCTTTGCTGGAGAGGTCGCGCGGGCTGCACACAGTTCCTTACCATGACCTGTACGGCTCCATGTCGCTCTTTGGCTGGTTGTTGGCCCTCACCTATCTGGGATTGGAGCTTTACCACCGCCAGCGCTCGGTTGGAGCGCTCGTTTTGCCCTTCGTCCTGGTATTTTTTGTGGCCGCTCATCTTGCGCCTGCGGATAAGCTCTCCCCTCCAGAGGCTCACGGGCCTTCTTTCGCCTTCCATGTGGCCTTGAGCATCCTGGCCTATTCTGCTTTTGCGCTTTCCTTTGTCCTTAGCCTGGTTTTTCTCGGAGAAGAACGCCTGCTCCGCAGTCACAAAGTGGGAGACCTGGTTTGGCGTCTGCCGCCACTCGAACTGCTGGAGCGCATGAGCCGTTCCAGCGTCCTGATAGGCCTGGTCTCCATCACTATCGGAACGGCGCTCGGATTCCTGTGGGTCGACCGCCTGAGCAGCAAATACTCGTTCTATGACCCGAAGTACGCCATTACGTTGCTGGTGCTGCTTCTCTACGCGGTCTATTTCTGGCTGGCCCGCACTACCGCATGGCGAGGAGCGCGCGCCTCGAAGCTGTGTGTCTTCAATTTTTTCATCGTCTTTCTGAGCTTTACCGTTGTGAATTTCTATCTTTCTCACAGTCACCGGTACTTTTAGGAGAGACAAGCCTCGAAATGGAAATCGTTCTCGTCGGACTGAACCATCGCACCGCGCCCGTTGAGGTGCGCGAGCGGGTGTCCTTCAGCGTCGACCAGGCTCGCCGGGCCTCCGAGGAGCTGCGCGCGAAGGGGATTCTCGAGGAAACGCTTGTGCTCTCCACTTGTAATCGCAGCGAGGTGTACGGTGTGCCGCCGGAAACCTCTCGTGAGTGCGCACCCGGCCTTTCGATCTTTCTCAGCGAATTTCATTCTGTGCGCCTGGAAGTTCTTAACGGGTCGTTGTATCACCACTACGATCGCGCAGCCGTGCGGCATCTCTTCAGAGTGGCCGCAGGTCTCGACTCCATGATGCTGGGTGAAGCCGAGATTCTCGGCCAGGTGCGCGACGCCTATCGCCTTGCTCATGACCAAGGCACCACAGGCCCGGTGTTGAATCGCCTGTTCCAGGGCGCCCTCGAAGTGGGCAAGCGCGTGCGCTCGGAAACCGAGTTGGGCGCGCGGCCCATGTCCGTGGCTTCCGCGGGAGTGAAACTGGCCGAGCGCATTTTCGGAAAGCTGCACGAACGCAATGCGCTGGTGCTGGGAGCCGGAACCATCAGCGAACAGGTGATGGCGCAATTGCGCGACCGCGGAATTGCGCGTCTCTACGTCATGAACCGCTCGCCGGAACGCGCCGAAGGCTTGGCCAAACAGTACGCCGGCGAAGTGCTGCCTTGGGGCGAGTGGGATAAGGCGCTGTTTGCGCCGGACGTCATCGTTTCGTCAGTAGGCACCGAAGAAACGGTGTTGCACCGTGAGATCGTCGAGCAAGCCATGCAGCAGCGTGCGAATCGCGCATTGTTCTTCATGGATCTCGGCTTGCCGCGAAATATCGAGGCGGGTGTAGGAAAACTCTACAACGTCTATCTTTACAACGTGGATGACCTCACGGAAATCGTGGCGCAAAACCGCCACGCGCGCGAAAATGAAATTCCCAAGGCCGACGGCATCGTGGAAGGGCATGTCGGGAAATTTCTTTCCTGGCAGGCAAGCGTTGAGTTGGTAGGCTTAATCAATGAGCTGCGTACAAGAATGCGCGAAGAGCGCGCGAGGTTTATTCATGCACGCGTCGAGTCCATCCAACACTTGACGCAAGCGGATCGCGCACAAGTAGAGAAATGGATGGACGATTTGTTGGAAGACTTGCTTTTGGAGCCGGCACAGCGTTTGCGCGGAGAAAAGGATTTGCGCCGCAAGATTCACAACGTTGAGGCGTTGCGCGATCTCTTTCTGTCTAATCGGGAGAAACCTTGAGAACTTTGCGCATTGGCACACGCGGCAGCCTGCTGGCCAAATGGCAGGCGGAATTTGTTCGCAAGCGTTTGTTTGCGGCGACCGGCGTCGAGCCGGACATCGTCATTATCAAAACGGCCGGAGACAAAATGCTGCACGCGCCCGTGGCGCAAATCGGCAGCAAAGGAATTTTCATCAAGGAGCTGGAAGAAGCGCTGATCGAAGAAAGCATCGACCTGGCCGTGCACAGTGTGAAAGACATTCCGACCGAGATCCCGTCGCGCGTGATGTTTCCCGCCGTCTGCAAGCGCGACGATGTGCGCGATTGCCTCGTGGGCTCGACGCTTGCAAGTCTCCGGAAGGGGGCGCGTGTCGGAACGAGTAGTCTCCGGCGCCAAGCGCAGTTGCGGCACCTTCGTCCGGACCTGGACTTGCGCGACTTGCGCGGAAACGTGGACACGCGCTTGCGCAAAGTGGAGAGCGGCGAGTACGAGGCGGTCGTAGTTTCGAAAGCCGGATTGGACCGACTAGGGCTCAGCCAGCGCATTTCCGAAGTCCTTTCTCCCGAAATGTGCATGCCCGCCGTGGGCCAGGGCGCCATCGCTGTCGAGTGCCGCTTGAAAGATCGCGAAGCGGAGGAATTGCTAGCGCCGCTTGATGACGCAGAGACGCGCGCCGCCATCATTGCCGAGCGCGCGCTGCTGGGGGCATTGCATGGCGGATGCCAGGTTCCCATCGGTGCTTTTGCGCGCGTCGAACACAGTCAACTGGTTATGGACGCTTGCGTGTGCTCCGTGGACGGCGTCCATTGTGTGAATCAGCATGCCGCTGCGGCGCCGGAGCAGGCATCGCAGCTCGGTGAGCACATGGCGCGGTTGCTTCTCGAAGCCGGCGCGCAACCGATTCTCGAAGAGGTGGCTCGCCAGCGTGCCTGACCATCTTCCAAGCTCGCTCGCAGGGAAGCGCATCGTGATTACGCGCGCCATGACAGACAGCGAAGACCTGACCCACGAACTCTCTAAACGCAGTGCAATTCCTGTATTGTTCCCACTCGTTTCTTTTGCCGAGCCGGAGGATTTTGGCCCGCTGGACAAAGCCATCGACGAAATCGAGCAATTCGATTGGATCATCTTGACTAGCGCAAGAGCTGTGCGAGCGATTGCGAGCCGGGCCTTGGAATCGGGGCGGTCCCTCGTTCCAAGCAGAAATCCGCAGCGAGTCGCTTGCGTTGGACCTGTCACGGCCAAGGCTGCAAAGCTGGCAAATTTCTCCGTCGCGCATGTGGCAACGGCGCATAATGGTGTCGCGTTGGCGGAAGAATTAGGAAACAGGCTGCAAGGCGTTAAAGTGTTGCTGCCACGGAGCAATCACGCTAACCCTGATTTGCCCGCCGCCCTGAAGCGATACGGCGCGCAGGTCACAGAAGTAATAGCCTACCGTACGGTTACGCCGGCAGAAGTAGATCGCAAGACATCGGAGGAAATCATTTTTGGTGAATGTCACGCAGTGCTCTTCTTCAGCCCGTCGGCAGTGAAACACTCGACCGGGCTCTTTGGCATACGCTCTTTGGGTGGATTGCAAGATAAACTGGCGATTACTGCCGTCGGGCCGGTCACGGCAAAGGCTTTGCGAGAGGCGGGAGTCGAGCGCATCGTGGTTGCGTCAGACACTACGGCTGCATCAGTGATTGACGCATTGGAAAAACATTTTGCCGCCGCAAAGGCCGCGCCAGCGGGAGCGAAACAAGCATGAGCTTTCCCACGCATCGGCCACGGCGTTTGCGGCGCACCGAAGCGCTTCGCAGCATGGTCCGCGAAACGCGCCTGACCACCGCGGGCTTGATTTATCCTATGTTTGTCTGCCCGGGAAAGAGCGTGCGACAGGAAGTCAGCTCAATGCCGGGCATTCACCAGCAGTCCGCAGACCAGATTGTCGAAGAGTGCAGGGAAGTGGAGTCGCTCGGGATTCCCGCCGTAATTTTGTTTGGCCTCCCAGAAACGAAAGATCCACACGGCGCGAGTTCGCTCAGTTCAGAGGGCGTAGTGCAGCGCGCCATCGAAGGCATTCGCAAGGCAAACTTGAACTTGCTCGTGATCACCGACGTCTGCCTGTGCGAGTACACCGACCACGGCCATTGCGGTGTCATCGAGAACGGAGAAGTGGCGAACGACGCCACGCTGGAAATTCTCGCGCAGCAGGCGCTTTCCCACGCGCGCGCGGGCGCGGACATCGTCGCGCCGTCTGACATGATGGACGGTCGCGTGGGCGCGATTCGAAAGCTGCTCGAGGCGAACAAATTTGAGAACGTCGCTATTCTTTCTTACGCCGCCAAGTATTGCTCCGGATTTTACGGGCCGTTTCGCGAAGCCGCGCAGTCCGCGCCGCAGTTCGGCGACCGCCGGAGTTACCAGATGGATCCGGCCAACGCCCGCGAGGCTCTGAAGGAAGTTCGGTTGGATCTGGAAGAAGGCGCGGACATGGTTATGGTCAAGCCTGCTCTGCCGTACCTCGATGTGATCTGGCGCGTGCGTGAAGCGTTCGACGTTCCCGTGGGCGCGTACAACGTGAGCGGCGAGTACGCGATGGTGAAGGCAGCGGCGCGAAACGGCTGGCTCGACGAGAGGCGCGTGGTCCTGGAAATCTTGACGGGCATTCAGCGCGCGGGGGCAGACCACATTCTGACCTATCATGCCAAGGACGTGGCCCGGTGGCTGAAGGCTTGCTAGGCAAAAGTTAAGCTACTGATAGTCAGTCAAACCTGACTACGCCGGATTGGGCGAATGAGCAAGGCGCAAACCAAACTGGAGAGGGAGCGGCGGCGTTCGCGGGAAATTGTCGAGGGCGCGGAAAAAGTTCTCGTCGGCGGCGTGAACAGCCCCGTGCGGGCGTTCCGTTCCGTTGGAGGCGAGCCGCTGATCATTGAGCGCGGCAGCAGGCAGTACCTCTACGACGCGGACGGCAACGAACTGCTCGACTACGTTTGCTCGTGGGGCGCGATCATCCTCGGTCATTCGAATGCGGCGATCGCCGAAGCCATCGCGGACCAAGCCAGGCGCGGCACAAGTTTTGGCGTTACCACGGAACTCGAGCTGGAACTCGCCACGCTGATCACGCAGGTCATCCCGTCCCTTGAAAAAATCCGGTTCGTCTCGAGCGGCACGGAGGCAACGATGAGCGCCGTTCGGCTCGCACGCGGCGTCACGAAGCATGACTTCATCGTTAAATTCGAAGGCTGCTATCACGGGCACGCGGACAGCTTTCTTTCGCAGGCAGGCTCTGGTCTCGCAACGCTGGGAATCGCGGAGTGCCCCGGAGTGCCGCAAGGGCTGGCGGAGTTGACACTGAATGTTCCGTACAACGATCTGGAAGCTGTCGAAAAAGTCTTTTCGGCGCACAAAGACAAAATCGCCGCGGTTATCGTTGAACCTATTGCGGCAAACATGGGAGTGGTGCTGCCGGAGCCGGGATTCCTGAAAGGCTTGAAGGAAATCGCGCATCACAACGGCGCGCTGCTCATCGTGGATGAAGTCATCACCGGATTCCGCTTGAAGAACGGTTCCGTGCAAGAATTGCTTGGCGTCGAAGGGGACCTCACCACGCTTGGAAAAATCATTGGCGGCGGAGTTCCCGTGGCTGCTTATGGCGGACGCGCGGAGTTGATGAATCATGTCGCGCCCGTCGGGCCGGTCTATCAGGCGGGAACGCTGGCGGGAAATCCGTTGGCAATGCGCGCGGGAATCGCAGCGCTGAAGCAACTGAAAAAACCGGGCCTGTACGAAGAGATGGCTCAGTTGGCGCAGCGGCTGGTTTCCGGGCTGCGGACGGAATTGGCAGGGGCCGGAATTCAGGCGGAGATCAATGCCGTGGGCTCGCTCGCGACCGTCTTCTTTGCGCCGGGGCCAGTCAGAAATTATGCGGACGCCAAGCGTTCGGATACCAACCGGTACGCGCAGTTTTTCCGAGAGATGCTGGCGCAGGGGGTTTTTCTGGCGCCTTCGCAGTTCGAAGCGGCATTTCTTTCCGCGGCGCACACACTCGCCGACATCGACCGAACTTTAGCCGCAGCCCGCGAATCCTTCCAGGCCATGGCGGCGAAACCTGTCGCCTGATTCCAACCACAGGAGCGAACACGAATGCCAGAGGGTATTGAACTTCCCGAAGCGCATCACGGCCACGAATACGATCCACTGGTTGTCCCGGTTTCGGTGACCATTTCCATTTTGGCTGTGCTCGTTGCGGTCGTTACTCTGATGGGACATCGCGCGCACACGGAAGAACTGTCGCGCGAAACGCAAGCCGCCAGCCGCTGGGAACAGTACCAGGCCAAGAGCATCCGGCAGCGCATGACACAGATTGGATCGGACCTCCTTAGTGTGGTTGCGCCACTCGACAAGGAGAAAGGCGAGCAGCTGGCCCAGAAATACGAGAGAGAAGTGGAGCACTATGCCTCCGACAAAGAGGATGTGAGCAAGGTTGCGGAAGAACTGGAAGCCGATCGCGACCGCGCCATGCACCGCGCAGATCGCTTCGATCTGGGGGAAGTGCTACTGGAAATCGGACTGGTTATCTGTTCCCTGACCCTGCTGGCGAAAAAGAAGGTCTTCTGGGTTGGCGGCGCACTCGTAGCGCTGGTTGGTTTTGGCGTGGCTTTGACGGCATTCTTAGTGCACTAGGTCAAGCACGCGCGGGCGGCTGCGAGCCGCGAAGCAACGCGATTTCGCGAGTCAGGCTTTCCATTTTGCCGAGCAGTTCCTCGTGACGCACATCCTCGACTGCCGGTTTCTTGCCGATGAATGTCATTGTTCCTCCGGATTCGAGGACGCATTGCTCGACTTCGGCCAGCGAAGCGAAACCCTGTTTGTGAGCTGCGGCTTGCAACTGCGGCATGGTGATGAGTTCCTTCCGCAAGCGCTGCGTGCGAACCTTTCCGCCTTCAATCAGGACATCGGCCCTTCCCTCCACGATCTGGTCGAGCTTGCGGTGACCGTAGAGAAAGCGCACGACGAGAAAATTGGTGACGAGAAGGGAAGTGGCGCCGATGATTCCGCCTAGAACGGTGTTGTCGTCGCCAATGATGGCGTTCTGAACGGTGTTAGATAGCGTTAGCAAGACCACCAGATCAAAAGGATTGAGCTGGACGAGTTCGCGCTTCCCGGACAGCCGCAGGCTGATGACCAGAAAGGCGTAAATCACGACGGGGCGCAGGATTTTCTCCAGCAGAGGAACCGCCAGGACGAACATATCTTTCCAAATGTCGTGCATTGAGCAAAAGCCTCCTCAGAAGAATCTCGAACCAATATCGCACAACCCAAAAACCCGCGACAAAAAGAACTGCTAGAGCAAATCCGCCGTGGTTTTTGTTTCAAGAGCGACCAAGGCACGTCGGCTGGACACCCGTGTCCCGTCATTCTTTGGTGACAGGACCCACAGCATAACTCCGCCGGGAAGCGCGAATCTCCTATCATAAAAACAGCTAGTCCCTCCATCGGCAAGGACGGATCGGCAGGCAATTGGCATTCAAAGGAAGAATCGCACACTCTCGCCCGCGGTGTGAGGAATACGAACGGCGTCGCGAGCGGCAATCCCATGGCTCAGCCCCAGATTCCTGAGACCAGCACGACCATCAGCCCCGAACAGCTTGCTGCTTTGCTGCGCCGGATGGAGTCGGAGCGACAGGTTATTGCTGAGATTGTTCAGGCGCTGAATCAAACCGCTAACCTGGATGAATTGCTCGGGGGAATCCATCAAGCACTAAAAAAGGTTCTTCCGGCGGAGAATTGCTTAGTCGCACTGCACGATTCAGCGACTGACACTTTTTCGTTTCCGTTTTTTGTGGATGAAGTAGATGTTGCTCCTCCTCCGCCACAGCGAGTCGGGCACAGTTGCACCGCCTATGTTTTCCGCAAAGGCGCGCCGATGTTGATTCCGCAGAGTGAATTCGACAGGCTTGCCACGGAAGGTGAAGTGGAGCTGGTCGGCGCTCCTGCACCTGGCTGGCTGGGTGTTCCGCTGAAGACACCGAACGAGACGATCGGGGTGCTCGTGGTGCAGCATTACGAAAACGAGAAGGCCTACGAACAGCGCGACCTGGAGTTCCTGAATTCGGTGGGCGGGCATATCGCCCTGGCCATTGAACGGCGGCGCGCCGAAGATGCCCTGCGCAAAGAAGAAGAGATGTTCCGGTTGCTCTTCAGCCACAATCCGCTTCCCACCTGGGTCATTGACCGGGAAACGCTAAAGTTTTTGGAAGTGAACGAAGCGGCTGTTCGCGTGTACGGCTATTCGCGCGAGGAATTCCGGGCCATGACCATTTTTGATGTTCAGCCCGACGAAGAGAAAATCAAGCAGCTCAATTCTCTCAAGGAATGCACCCGCGATGGGCTATATCATGGCCATTGGAAGCACCGCAAGAAGGACGGAAAAATCATCGAGGTGGAGGTAACGGTCCATGAGTTGGAGTATTCAGGAAAGAAAGTCCGCCTCATTGTCGCGCAGGACATCAGCGAAAGGCACATTCTCGAGCAACAGCTCCGACAATCGCAAAAAATGGAAGCGGTGGGGCGGCTGGCCGGCGGCGTGGCCCATGATTTCAACAATCTTCTGATGGTCATCAAGGGGCACACGGAGCTTCTTCGCAACGTGCTGCCCCCCGCGGATGAATACTCGCGGAAGATTGACCAGATTGAGCGCGCGGCGGACCGCGCTTCCGGCTTGACGCGCCAGCTTTTGGCTTTCAGCCGGCTGCAAATGTTGCAGCCCAAGGTGATGAATCTAAATGACGCGGTGGCCGATATGGGGCGCCTCCTGCCGCGGCTGATTGGCGAAGACATCGAGTTGGCCATTCGTTCTTCGGAGAACCTGGGCGCCATTCGCGCAGACCGCAGCCAGATGGAACAAATCATCATGAACCTGGTAGTGAATGCGCGCGACGCGATGCCAGACGGAGGCAAGTTGATCATCGAAACCTCCAATATTGAGCTGGACCGTCTTTACAACGAAAAGCATCCCATTGTTCGAGAAGGACGCTACGTGTTGCTTTGCGTGTCAGATACCGGCACAGGAATGAGTTTGGAAACGCAAGCGCACATTTTTGAACCATTTTTCACCACGAAAGCGCAGGGCAAGGGCACAGGCCTGGGTCTGGCCACCGTTTATGGCGTGGTCAAGCAGAGCGGCGGATTCATCTGGGTTTACAGCGAACTCGGGAGAGGCACGACGTTCAAGATTTATTTTCCGCGAGTGGACCAACCGGTGGAACGGTTTGATGCGACGCCCGCTTTTTACGAGGCACCGCTCGGGACCGAGACGATTTTGCTCACGGAAGACGAACGTGATGTTCGCGAGGTGGCGCGAGAGTTTCTCGAATCCGGAGGTTACACGGTCATCGAAGCGCGCGACGGAATCGAAGCGCTTGGGCTGGTCGAAAAGCACGAGGGCTCCATCGATCTGCTGATCACCGATATGGTGATGCCGCGGATGACTGGCCAGGAACTTGCCGCGCGGTTGAAAGAACAGCGGCCGAAACTGCGGATGCTGTACATGTCGGGATACAGCGAAAGGGCCGCGGCGGATTCGCTCCGAGCTGAGCCCGGCGTCCGGTTGCTTGCAAAACCGTTCAGCCGAAGCGCACTTCTCCGCACGGTCCACGAGCTGCTGAAGAAGAACTAACCTTCAAACCTGAAAGACCGGAGCCTGAGGGGCGGAATGACAAGCGTGGCTGTTTCGTTTTTGAAACAGCTGTCAACCTTGGTGACGGTGAATCCCACAGACAGGGCGTCGAAAACCAAAGACAGGTCATCCGGCGCGGCTATGCAAGCCAGCCGGCTCCGTCTGTTCCTAGTGAATCCGCGGATGGCGCTTGTGCCAGTCGGTGTGCAGTTGGAAAGTTCGCGCGGCCTGGATCGCGGCGGTGTCGCCTCCAGCTTCCGCCATGAATTGAATTCCGATGGGGAGATTCTTTTCGGTGAAGCCGCAAGGCGCTGAGAGTGCTGGCAAGCCGCAGAGATTGCCGATGGCGCCCTGAGGATCGGGGAACGCGAGGCCCGTTTCCAAATTGAGATTGAGCGGCGTCGCGGGAACCGGTTGCGAAGGAGCTACAAGAACGTCGAAGCTTTCAAAGATGGCGTCCATTTTCCTCTGCAGGATTTCGCGCACCTTGAGAGCTTGCTGGTAGTCTGCGGCCGAATACTGCTCGTTCAAATAGCCGAGAATCTGCGCCAACGGGTCTGTTAGTTCACTCAACTTTCCCGAGCGAATCAACGAGCGGAAAGAGGCCGCTGCCTCCACCTGCACGATGAGCGAGGCGGCGTCTTCCCACGGACCGACGGGCAAGGCGGCCTCTTTCATGCCACTGAAGATCTTTTTCAGAGACGCTTTTGCCGCCGCGACTGGTTTGCCCGCGCCGCCTTCATACGATTTCCAGGCATTCGAAAGCCAAGCGACGCGCAACTTGCGCTGTTCCACCGAAGGTGAGTAGGTAAACGCTGCTTTGTCGATCGCAATCGTGCCGCGATCTCTTTGGTCATGGCCCGCGATCGCCGCAAAAATTCGCGCGCAGTCTTCTGCGCTGCGAGCCATGGGGCCGATTTTGTCCATCGAAGGAGCAAGGGCCATGGCTCCGTAGCGGCTGACGCGGCCGTAAGTCGGACGCAAGCCGCTGATGCCGCAGAATGCCGAAGGACAAATGATAGAGCCCCAGGTTTCCGTGCCGATAGCGAAAGCGGCGAGACCGGCCGCAACAATCGCACCAGAGCCTGAAGAAGAGCCGCAAGTCCAGCACGTTGGATCCCAAGGATTCTTCGCCTCGCCTTGCAAGGACGCGGAAGCAAAGCGATAGCCTGATCCGCCGGCTAGTTCAATCATCGAGGCTTTCCCAAGCATCACCGCGCCGACGTTTTTTAGGTGATCGATCACTGTGGCGTTGTATTCGAACACTTGATTCGTGTAGGGTTTTGCTCCCCACGTGGTGGGAATGCCTTTCACAGCGAGAAGATCTTTTGCTGCATAGGGGATACCGTGAAGAGGTCCTCGGTAATGCCCGCGATGAATTTCTTTTTCGGCGGCTTTGGCTTGTTCGAGCGCAATTTCCGGCGTGAGTTTGGCATATGCGTTGAAGCGCGGGCCGAATTTCTGGCTGCGGTCCAAATAAATCTGCGTGACTTCAACGGGAGAAAGCTTTTTTGATTCGATGCGTTTCGCGAGTTCGCTGACCGAAAGATAGAAGATTTCTTCGCCGGGCATCGGGGCTCCTTAGGACTTCTTCGGCGGGTCCGCTTTGCCCGCTGCGGGCATCACGTGCTTTTTCTCGCGCTCCATCAAGGGCTTGAGATAGAGGGCAGGTCCGTCGCCGTTATCCGCGGGATAGGCGCGAAGGCGGTCGAGTGCAGCTTGGCCGTCGGCAGCGATTCTGCGAAGGTCGGATTTTTGCGCGTCGTTGAGACGCGAGCCGTATTGCGCGAACACCGCCTGAAGGCGCGACTCCATTTCCGCCTGGCTTTCTGGCGAGAGTTTTGGGCCAGCAGGCGCAGGTGCTTGCAATGGTTGCTTCGTTTGCGCCGCGGATTCTCGCATCAAAAGACCGGCGGGCGAAAGGGAAGCGGCGGCGGAAGCAAAGGCGGCGCGTCTGGCAAACTCGCGTCGGGAAATTGAGGAGCCATTCTTAGCGCTCATGGAGAAGCCTCCAGGATTCGAAGTGCATTCGAACGGCGTAAAATGAGGCTACAGAATCCGCGTTCGAGCGTCAACCACAGTGAGTTTGACAGTTCGCCAACAACAACGACATTTCCGATATGACTTCGGACAAACTTGGCCTCACGCGAGTGGGGGTACCAAAGAACGCATGTTTCAGTGAGCCCGTGTAGGCGGCAACTCAACTACTCGTGGCGAAGGGCGACCAGGGGATCGACCTTCATCGCACGCCGCGCGGGGATGTAGCTGGCCAGCACCCCGACCGCAACGAGAACTAGAGGAACCAGCGCCAGCGTGATCGGGTCGTATAGGGTCACGTTAAAAAGCAGACGCCGGATGAGCCGCGCCGTAGCGAGAGCGCACGGTACGCCAACAGCGATGCCAATCAGTGTGAGCGACAGCGTCTCGCGCAAGATCATGTTCAGAACGGAGCCCGGCTGCGCGCCAAGCGCCATACGAATACCCAGTTCGTGTGTCCTGCGGGAAACGGAATAAGAGATCACTCCAAAAATCCCCACTGCGGAAAGAATCAATGCCAGCGCGCCAAACAAGCCGAGGAGCAAAGCGCGAAAGCGCGGTTGCGCCACAGATTCAATCAGGACATCGGGAAGAGCAGCGATATCTGTTATAGGCAAATTCTTGTCGATGCCGTGGGTCGCTGCCCTGATTGCTCCGACCACAGCCGAAGTGCTCAACGTGCTTTTGACGACCACTTCGCCTCCATAGAGAGGCGCTTGCGCGAAGGGGACATACAACATCGGCCCCGGCTCCTTGCCGAGTGAAACATCGTGGATGTCCCCAACGATGCCGACAATTTCGCGCGCAACGACGCCGTTGACGGGAAAGCCGAAGGTGAGGTGCCTACCCAGCGGATCCACGTTAGGAAAGTACCGTTTGGCCAGCGCCTCGCTGATCAGGGTCACAGGCGGTGAGGAAGAGGAATCGTATTCGTTGAACAATCGGCCGCGACGGAGGGGAATTCCCATTACGGAGAAATACTGTAGGCTCGCGGGTACGTAATTCGCAGTGTCAGCCGTTCCCGCTTGCGGAAGGGGATTGCCGACGATCTGAAAGCCGAGCGTGATGCAGCAATCCACAATTGGAAGAGGCCCCGCGATAGCTGAGTCCTGCATGCCGGGCTGGGCTTGAAGCCGCGTAATGAGTTCTTGTGAAAAAGTGGCCCATTGTTTCGGCGTTGAGTACTGAAATTGTGGGAGGGAAACCATGGCCTTCACGACGTGATTCGGTTCAAAGCCCGGGTTCACCGAAGTGAGCTGTGCAAAGCTGCGCATGAGCAAGCCAGCCCCTGTAAGAAGAATCATCGCCAAGGCAATTTCCGCGACTGCCAAAACAGCGCGGGCACGGCGCGGGCCTGCTGACTCTCCTGCACGAGCGCCCTCGCCGAGTTCTTTGTGCGGATCAGATCCGGCCGCCGAGAGCACGGGCGCGAGCCCGAACGCAAGAGTAGTGGCGAGTGAAAGTGCGAAGGCGAAGCCAAGGATCCAGCCATCCAAGCGGATCGAATGAAACCCGGGCAAGCCGGAGGGCAGAAGCGGCTCGAGAGTAGCTATGCCCCAGTAAGCGACGAGTGTTCCAATTAAGCCGCCAAGCAATCCCAGGATGGCGCACTCCGTTAGCAATTGGCGGGCAATCCGCCTCTTGCCAGCGCCAGGGCAATTCGAATAGAGATTTCTCTTGACCGCGACGTCGAGCGGCTCAAGAGAAGATTCGCGACGTTAGCGCAGGCAATCAAGAGCACCAGGCCTACAGCTCCCAGTAGTACGAGCAGCGGCAGCTTCACGGCGCCGGTGAGTGTCAGCAGCAACGGCTCAATTCGAATCGCCCATCCCTTCTCCGCGGGAAATTCTTTGGCCAAGCGCGCGCTAATCGTGTCGAGTTCTGCCTTTGCTTTGGCCGAGGAAATGTCGGGGCGCAGTCGCGCTATTACCGCCATCCAATGGTCTTGAGGCGGCTTGGTCATCCAGACGCTGAACAGCGGGTCTTGAGCAAGCGGTATCCAAACTTGATTCATCTGATTGAGGAAAGGCGTGTGAAGGCTCGCGGGCATCACGCCGATCACGGTGTACGGGCGCATGTCGAGTGTAATCGAGCGACCAAGGATTTCCTGGTCGGCTCCGAAGCGGGTGCGCCATAGATTTTCGCTGAGCACCACAACCGGAGCGGCGCCGCGCTCGCCGTCTGCCGGGACGAACACGCGGCCCAGCAGAGGTTCCGATGCGAGGACCGAAAGGAATTCGGGCGTCACGGCTACAGTGCTGACCTCGGAAGGCTCTTCGTGGCCTGTAAGCACTAGAGCGTGGCCACCGAAGCCGGCGATTCCAACGAACATGGGATTGTTGTCTTTTAGTTCCGCGAAACTTGGGTATGACAGTCCAAGCCCAGAGATTCCCGCGTCCGCCTTGGCCTCGGACACAAAGACGAGTTGGCCTGGGTTCGCGTAGGGTAACGGGCGCAGCAAGACTGCGCTGACAACGCTGAAAATGGCAGTGTTGGCGCCGATCCCGAGGGCGAGGGTGAGGACGGCGACGGCGGTGAATCCTGGCGACTTGCGCAGCACGCGGATGGCAAATCGCAGGTCTTGCCAGCAGGTCTCGACGAACGATTCCCAGGTGGCCGAACGCACGATTTCGCGGGTAACCTCGACATTGCCTTGTTCCAGTCGCACGGCACGATGTGCACCCCGACGGTTCATGCCTTGCTTGATTTTTTCCTCTGCGGCCATTTCAAGAAAACGGCTCAGTTCCTCGTTTAGCTCACGGTCGACTTGCTTCTTCCGGAAAAGCGACCGGAGCCCGCTCGTGATGTTTCGCAGCAAGGACATGGTTTTTACGACGCCTCCGACTCTTTACGATTACTCCTACTCGTAACGCAGAGCGACTATTGGGTCGACACGCATGGCTCGCCGAGCCGGAAAAAAACAAGCGGCAGCGGCTGCCGCAACGAGGAGAGGCACTACGGTTGCAAATGTGAGTGGATCTGTGGGCTGCACGTCAAAAAGCAAACTGGCCAAAAACCGCGTGAACGCAACCGACGCAAGCACGCCCGCGATCACACCGTATAGCACCAAAAGCATTTCTTGCCGCAGCAACAATCCAAAAAGTTCAGCGCGCTGGGCTCCAAGGGCCGCGCGGATCCCGATTTCTCGGGTGCGCTGCGAGACGGTATATGCCGTAACACCGTATATCCCGACAACAGAAAGCACGAGCGCAATCGAGGCAAAGGCGCCGATAAGAATCAAGGCGAACCTCCGGCCTTGGACCGAAAGGGCGACATAGTCTTCGAGAGGCACAATGCGGGAAATCGGCTGCAGTGGATCGATGTAGTGAATCGCTCGTTGGGCCGGAGAAGAAATCGCAGTCGGCGGGCCGGCGGTGCGAATTACAAAAACCATTAAACCATCAGGATAGGGCCATTGGCGATGCGGGATGTACATCTGCATGTCGGGGGCGGCATCGAGGCCAACATGGCGCACATCTCCCGTGACGCCCACGACGGTCCACCATGGCTTGTCCAGGCCGCCGAGCTTTACGCGCTTGCCGATCGGATCTTCGCCGAGCCACATGCGGCGTGCCGTGGTGTTGCTAATCAGCAGGACTTGCGGTGCCGTAGCCGTGTCGGCGGAAGAGATGTCGCGGCCACGAAGCAAGGGGATGCGCATGGTTTCAAGGAAGCCCGGAGTAATGCAGTAGCGTTCAGCGCTAGGGTCTTCTTCGGGGTTGGTGTGTATTTTGCCTTCGGCGTGAAAGCCGTACCGGTCCATATTCCCGGCCAGAGGGATTTGACTGGCGGCAGCGGCGGATTGCACGCCGGGAAGCGTTCGAAGGCGCTCGACAGCTTGGGCAAAATACTGCCGCACCACTTCATTGTTATTGAAGCGCGGGCCAAGAACGCTGGTTTGCATAGATAGTACGTTGGCGGGATCGAATCCTGGTGAAACCACGAGCAAGCGGCTCAAGCTGCGCAGCAGAAGGCCCGCGCTAATTAGAAGCGTCAGGGAAAGCGCAACTTCAGAGACAATCAGCAACCCGCGCAGGCGGCTGTTTGCGACGTTGCCGCTGCTGCGGGAGCCCTCCTGCAAACAATCGCGCAACTCCATTTTCGACAGCCGGTAAGCGGGCACAAGACCTGTGACGACCCCGGTGAGGAGCGCAACCCCAGCCGTAAACAACAAGACTCGCCAATCAAGATGTACTTGATCGAGACGAGGCAGGTCGCCGGCGCCGATAATAGCAAGCAACCTGGGCATCCAATGAGCGGGAAAGAGTCCCGCTGATGCACCCAGCAGGCCCAGAAGGCAGTTTTCGATAAGCAGCTGGCGAGTGACTCTGCCGCTTGTGGCACCCAGCGACGTGCGCACGGCGACTTCTCGTTCGCGATTCGTAGCGCGCGCGAGAAGGAGATTGGCGAGATTTGCGCAGGCCACCAGCAGCACGAAACAAACCGCTCCGAGCAAGATGTATAGCGGCGTGCTAGCAGGTCCGAGGAGTTGCTCTCGCATCGGGGTGACTATCACGCCGACATCGTCGTATTCCTTGGGATATGCCTTGCTCAAGGCAGCGGAAATTGTGTCCATCTCGGCAGTGGCCTGGTTGATGGAGACGCCGTCGCGGAGCCGCCCAATCGCCACCAGATGATGGCAAGTGCGGCAAGCCCAAGGCTGCGAGATTTCGTAGCCGAGCGCGCGCCAGATTTCCACCGTCCCTCCACGCGGATCCTGGCTCATCAAGGATTGATAGCTCGCGGGGAGGACACCGGCCACGATGTATTGAGTTGCGTTCATATCGATGTTCTTACCGGCGATGTTTGGGTCGGAATTGAATTTGCGCTGCCACAGCGAGTGGCTTAGCATCACAACTTTATTGCTGTTGGGGGCGTCTTCTTCAGGCAGGAAATCGCGTCCGATTTCAGGATGGACGCCGAGCGTGCGGAAATAATTGCTGGTGACACGTAGTCCGTTAAGCTGTTCGGGTTCGCCAATTTGGAGGACGGGCTGCCACGAACTGTAAATGGCAAGCTGCTCGAAGCTTTTATTTTGAGCTTTCCAATCGAGGTAGGTGGCATAGCCGACGTTTTCAGCGGAGCCGTCGCGGCCCTTTTCCCACACCATCGTAAGGCGGTCCGGGTTGCGATACGGCAACGGCCGTAGCAGGACTCCATTGACCAGGCTGAACATCGCGGTATTGGCACCAATGCCGAGGGCGAGAGTGAGGGTTGCGACGGAGGTGAATCCGGGAGACTTGCCTAACATGCGCATGGCAAAGCGCAAATCCTTCCAGGAGGTTTCGACGAATGATTCCCACGTGGCCGCACGCACGACTTCGCGAGTGACCTCGAAATTGCCCTGTTCCACGCGCACGGAACGAAGCGCATCTCTTCGGCTTATGCCCTGCTTGATTTTTTCTTCAACAGCCATTTCCAGAAAGGTGCTTAGTTCTTCGTTCAGCTCACGATCGCCTTCCTTCTTCCGGAAAAGCGACCAGAGCCCGCTCGTGATGTTTCGCAGCAAGGACATGACTAGGACGCCTCCAAGATTCTGGCGATGGCCGCCACTTGCTTCCCCCATTCTTGCTTTTCCGTATTGAGCCTTTTGCGTCCGGGCTCTGTTAGGCCGTAGTATTTTGCGCGCCTGCTGTTTTCGGTTGCTTTCCATTCGCTCTTAATGAGGCCAGAACGTTGTAATCGCTGAAGGGCGACAAACAACGAACCGGCATTGACCCGGAAAACGCCGCGGCTCATCTGCTCGAGCCGCACAGCGATGCCATAGCCGTGCATTGGTTCAAGAGCCACCGTTTTGAGAATGAGCATGTCCAGAGTGCCTTGGACAAGATCGCTCGATTTGTCTGCCATGAGACGCGTCCTCCTGAGGGTCAAGAGGAGCATACGCTTGTCCTCTTGATTGTCAAGAGGAGAAGAGGAGGGATGGTACCGCACCGTGGAAGTTGAAATGCCTAGGAGAAATGGTCGTGCTTAGCAAAAAAGAACGGGCAGCATGCTGCGCCGCTACCAAGAAGTGTGCTTGGAGGTGTCGGCTATTCCATTTGAGTGAGAGTCTGGATCTGGGCTTCGAGTGCCTGGTTATATTGACGCTCGATTTGGAGCTCAGTTTGCAGTTTCTTGACGAGCAATTCCAGGCGCGAAATTTCCACGCGAAGCTTGTGCAGGTCGGAGGCCGAAGGCCCCGGCCGCACGGGGACCGCAGGAGGCGGAGGTTCCGATTGCACAGGTGGGCGCGGAGAAAAGGCTTCGGCAAGAGCGCGAGGCCAAGCCGGCTCCGGCGAGGCGGACGGTGCTGGCCGTGGCGCAACGCTGCGCGGGGCGGCTGGAGCTGGCGCAAAAAGGCTGCCCAAGACGTTTGTCGCGGGGGCCCGGTCTACCGCCGCCGCGGGCGCAGCACTCTTTGGCTCAAGCAATGCTTTCACGCGATTAATTAATTCCTGCGGCTGAAACGGCTTGCGAATCAGCTCATCCGCTTTGACCGAGACGGCTTTGTCGGCAACGCTTTTGTTCACAACTCCCGACATGAGCAGGACAGGTGTCGCGCTAAGATCGGGATTCTCCTTGATCTGGCTGCAGACAGAGTAGCCGTCTGTGTCCGGCATGATTACATCGGTGATCACCACGTCCGGACGGGTCTGTTCAAACTGCGCGAGGGCGGAGGCCGCATCGGCGCAGGTAATCACATGAATATTTTCGCGGCGAAAAGCAATTTTGATGACTTCGCGCATGGTGGCGCTGTCGTCAATGAAATAAACGGTTGGCACGCGCTTCTCCGGGGTCTCATCCAGGGGAGGGAGCAGCATGGCTTCGCTCATTGGGCTTCCTTGTCCGCCGTGTCGCGCGAACTCTCATCGACTTCGCGCATGGCATCTAGCATCAAATCGGTGGCCGAGCGGAGCACCGTGCGCTGCGGCGAGGTGGTGCCGTACACAAATTTGTAAACGCCTTTATTTCCGTTGACGCAATTCTTCAGGATGTAAATCACGGCTTCGTCGCCAAACAGCGGGCCGCATTCGGCATGCGAGATTTCTCCGCCTTCGTAGAAGAGAACCGCGTCGGTTTCTCCCGCGTTGATGTGCAATGCTCCGGTCTGGTGTGCGTGGCCGAGCATTTGCATAACGCCGGTGAGGTCGTGGTGCGTCAAATTGCCGCTCAGGCTTGTATCCGATTGCGCAAGCATTTGCGTCGGCTGAAAGCCCTCCATCTTGCTGACGACAATTTGCTTCACGTGAGCAGCGATGACTCCGGGCTGGCGGCTGCGGTCAATGTAATCGTCACATCCGGCTTGAAACGCCTCCATAAGCGCGCGCTGGCTTCCGTCGCCCAAAGCGACGACAGGGAGGTTGGAATTCTTGGTGTCGGCGCGAATAATGCGCGCAATTTCGAGCGCTCCCATCTCGCGCATATTGGTAGCGCAGAGAATTGCACCCGGGGCGTCATATTCGAGCGCCGTCAGCGCATAAGCTGCCTGCGAGCTCGTGGTCACTTCAAAACCTTCGCGTTTCAACGCATCCCCAAGTCGTTTGGCGAAATAAACGTTGCTGTCAATCAGGAGAACCTTGATGGAGCGCCCAGCGGGGATCACGGCCTGCCCCCCGCTTCACCGGCACGGAGGGGACGCACTCCGACTTGGTCTTGCGCTGCGGGGTACCGGAGAAACTCAGGGCCCGGAGTCAGTGCGTCCAGGTTCAGCACCTCGATGACGTCGCCGCCGTGCGAAAGCCAGCCGCCAACGTGCGGTTCGTCGGACGCACTCGCGGGAGTAATTTCCGCGTTGATCAATTCGCACTCGCCGGTAACAGGAAGGGCGACCCACTCGGTCCTTCGCTCGTAATGGCGCAGGGCGATGAGGTAAAAGCGGCGCGAACTGAGATATTTTCCGATCAGCTTTTCCGCAATATCGCAGACGGGCACAATTCTCCCGCGACGCAGAATCACTCCTTCAATCTTCTCGGTGTTATGTGGAAAGCGAAAAACGCGGCTCGGTGCCACAAGCTCGGCGGTCCCGTCGGCAGCAACGGCAAATCGTCGTTCTCCCAGTCGCAGGAGGACGAAGGACTTCAGTTCGAGATCAGTGGAGACGGTCATGGCCTTTGTTCGTTGTTTCAACCCACGCTCTAATTCAATTCCGCACCAAAGTCGGCCTCTGTGTCAGCCTCAGGTTCAATCTCCTCACTTGAAACTTCAGGCAGTGGCAGCGCCGCGTCCAGCATCATCAATTCCTCGTCAGACAGAAAGCCTTCGGGTCGCACGACGGGAACAACGGTTTGGTCTAGCGCGGTGAGACCGCGATACCATTGCCTCTCTTCGTGGCAAAACGAAAGAGGCAGGGCCTGCAGCCTCGTCATGGCGGTCATTTTCTCGATGCTGTCGACCAGCAGGGCCGTGCGCGTATTGCGAAGCACAAACGCAAGGATTCCATCAGGCGCGGAAAGACCAAAATGCGCGGCGCCGCTCACAAGAAAAAGAGTGTTCGGGCCACGCCTCACGAATTGGCGAACCTTATCGATGCCCGGCGCACTGATTTCGTGAGCGCCGCCGGAGAGACTGTCCGCACTGCGCACTTCCTGAATGGAGGAGGAAGACAACGCGAAGAGCTGTTCGCCAATGCGAAACAGAATGATCTGCTCCGAACGCAGAGGGCCGGCTTTCGTTGGCGCTGCCATAGGCATCAGCGGACTCCCGCCGGGGTGGGCTTGCAGATCCCCACGACGCGCTTCTCAATGGCCTGATAAATGTCATCAATGCCCAACACTTGGTCAACGACTCCGGCTTTGATGGCTTCCGATGGCATGCCAAAAATCACGCAGGTTGCCTCGTCTTGTGCGAGAACAAGGCCGCCTGCATTCTTGATCGCTCTCGCGCCGCTGGTTCCATCGTTGCCCATTCCGGTGAGTACAGCGGCGATGCTCAAGGGACCTGCGTAAGCTGCGACGGACTCCATCGTCACGTCCATATTGGGCAGGTAGCCGTTGATGCGGCCTGACGCGGCGTCGAGCTGAATTCTCCCCGTTGGCGTAACCCGGAGATGCTGTCCTCCGGGGCAAATGTAGAGAGTACCGGGGGCGAGCGAATCGTTGGACTCCGCTTCCTTAACGCGGATCTCGGTGAATTCGGCGAGTTGCGCCGCATATTGCGAAGTGAATGTCGCGGGCATGTGCTGTACCAGAATCACGGCGGCCGGGAAGTCGCGCGTGAAGCCCGGAGCAATGCGCATGACCGTTGCCGGCCCGCCGGTTGAGGCAGACAAAACGACGACAGGAAAACGTTGATCATTCGTGCTGGCTGCCGCTGGGCGAGGGCTGGCCTTCGGAGTTGAGGCCGGCTTCACGGCGGCTCCGGCGCTTTGAATGGTGGAGGCCAAACGCGTGGCGGTGCGGACGACCCGAACTTTGGCGGCCATGCGTACTTTGCGCAGGAGCTCTTCCTTTACGCTCTGCATATCCAGGTCGATCCCGCTCGAGGGCTTGGCGACGAATTCAATGGCGCCCAGTTCGAGGGCGCGAAGAGTGCTGGCTGCACCTTCTTTCGACTCCGAGCTGACGATGACAATCGGTTTCGGGTTCGTGGTCATGATTTCCGCAGTCGCTTGGAGGCCATCCACGTGCGGCATGTTGATGTCCATGGAGATGACGTCAGGCTTCAGCGACTCCGCCATCGAGACCGCTTCGCGCCCATCTTTGGCGCTGCCGACCACCTGCAACTGCTCGTCGCTGTTGTAAATGTTCTCCAACACCTTGCGCATGAAGGTGGAGTCGTCCACAACCAGCACGCGGATCTTCTTGGAAGGGGTTGCCATTTCTTTCTACGCCACAGGCGCGGTCGGGCGTGGCGCCTCCGTTCCCATGAGTTGTTCTACTGCCGCAATCAACTGATCCTCCTGCACGGGCTTCGTTAAGAAGGCCGAAGCTCCTTCCTTCATCGCGCGGTCGCGGTGTTTGGCCCCCGCCCGCGAAGTGACGACCATCACCGGAATGCGCCGTGTGGACGGGCTCTGGCGCAACTGCACCATGAGCTCATAACCTGTCATGCGCGGCATTTCGAGGTCGGTAATGACCAGGTGACAGCCATGCTGTGAAACGAGTTCCGCGGCCTCGAGGCCGTCCGCGGCCAACTTCACACGGTAGCCGTTCTTCTCCAGCATGCGTCCCACGAATTTGCGCACGCTGATGGAGTCGTCGGCGACTACGATGACTCGTTCTTGCTCGACACGATCGATGGCTTCGGAAGGAATGGTGCCCCGCGCTACAGCGGCGGAGCCCGGAGCAAAAATACGCGCGGCGCTGGCGTTCGCTTGCAGCGGCCGGTGCTCGGTCGGTTCGGCAGTGACCATGCGATTCAGGTCGATTAGCAAAATCAGGCTGCCGTCAGGCGCAATCGTTGTGCCAGGGAAAAGCTTCACGCGGCGGAGATACTCGCCGAGATTCTTAATGACAATTTCGTCTTTGCCAAGAACTTCTTCGACGACAAGGCCGATTTGATGGTTGCCTGCGTTAGCCACGACCATGCGGAAGAATCCATTGACGGGCTCGAGCGGAGGCAAACCAAGGTACGTATCCAAGCGGATGACTTCTGTGACGACATCGCGCACTTTGGTCAGCAGTTTCCCGCCGACGTCTTCGATTTCGTCGGCACGCAGGCGGCGAATTTCTTCCACAACGGCGAGGGGCAGCGCGAAATTAGTCGAGCCGCAACGCACAAAAAGCGCAGGCGAGATAATCAGTGTCAGAGGAACCTTGAGAGTGAACTTCGTACCTTGGCCGGCGGTGCTCTGGATTTCGATTTCGCCGTTCAGCGCGTTCAAGTTCGCCCGTACCACGTCCAGGCCGACGCCGCGGCCAGCCAGTTCGGTCTTGACGGGAGCAGTTGAGAAGCCGGGGTGGAAAAGCATCTCGCGCATGTCGCGTTCCGTAAGCCGGTCGGACGTTTCCACCGAAACCAGGCCGCGTTCGATGGCGCTCTGTTTCACGCGCTGATAGTCAATGCCGCGTCCGTCATCTTCGACTTCAATGTAAATGTGGTTGCCGCGGTGGTAGGCGCGGAGCGTGATTTTTCCGGCCGCGGGCTTGCCCGTTAGAGCACGATCGCTGCTGTGCTCGATTCCGTGAGCCACCGAGTTGCGCACGAGATGCACGAGCGGGTCGGAAATCTGCTGAATAATGTTGTTATCGAGTTCGGTCTCGCTTCCCGTGAGTTCGAGCTCCACTTCTTTGTTAGTGGATTTTGCCGCATCTCGAACGGCTCGCGACAGGCGCGAATACAATGTTCCGATAGGCACCATGCGCGCTGCCGTGATTTCATCCTGAAGGTGATGCGCCAGCTTTGTGAATTCGTCAATGTCGCCTTCGACGCGTCCAATGAATCCTTCGAGCTGCGAAAGCACTTCGTTGACGTCAGCGGAAATTTCCGCCATGGAGCGTGACAGAATGTTCACGTCGTCATAGCGGTCCATTTCGAGTTCGCTGAATTCGGACCAAAACGAGTTTTCGCCTGAGGCGGCGCTCGAAAGTAGTTTCGGTGCGGGTTCCGCCTTCCACGGCATTACATTTCGGTTCGCGCTGATGCGATTGAATTCGTACTTTTCCTGGAACTCGCCAACTTTGCCTTGCAACCGTTCTTTTGAAAAGCTCAGCGTTTCGACAAGCTTTTCCAGTTCTCCGACGCGGCCCACCATGCGCGTGCGGTTGATGACCAGTTCGCCGACGGTGTTCATCATGCGGTCGAGGCGTCCGAGCGCAATGCGGACGGATTTCGTGGAGGAGGCAGCACCAACGGGTACTTGCTTCGCAGACTTTTTCACCTGCGCGACGGTCTCCGCCGCGGCCGATTTGTCTGCAGGTTGGGCGTGGGTTTCCTGCGCATCATCCGCAACAGGCTGTTCTTCCGACTCTTCCGGTTCGACCGGAGCAAACTCGGCAATGCGCCCAAGCAGAGAATCAACTCCGGTGCGCATCTCCGTTTCGTCGGCCCACTGGCGATGAAGCGTTTTCTTTAAGACGTCCACCGACTCGAGGCACAAATCCACAACGGCGGGCGAAGGTTCGATTTCGCCGTCACGCAATCGGCCGATCAAATCTTCGACTCGGTGAGCGATGCCGCCGAGGCGCTTCAATCCAACCTGTGACGCAGAACCCTTAATCGTGTGAATTGCGCGGAACAGTTTGTTGATTTCTTCCTGATTGTTGTTGCCTTCCAGCGAAATCAAGCAATCGCTAACCACTTGCAGATGTTCTTCCGCTTCGGGCTGGAAAAACTCCAAAATCTCGTGGGGTACCTCATCGTCTGCTGGAAGCGCATCGAAGTAAGAGCCAGTTAGCGCTGCCGGTGCGTGCTCCTCGACTTCCTCTTGAACAATCTGCGAAGGTGCTGGTGTCTGCACAAGATTGAGCGGAGGCGGCTCGGTCGGAAACGCGAAGCGATACCGCTCCTTGAATGCAGCAATATCTTCGAGGCTTTCATTTCCGGTGTCGCTGATTTCCAAAAGGTCGGTTTCGAGCAATGAAATGCCGTCGGAAAGAAATTCGGTCAGTGGCCCGTGCAGGTCTTCGCCCAGAGGGGCATTCAACGCATACTGAAACACGTGCGCTAGCTTTCCGGCGATTTCGGAGAATCGAGGGAAACCGTAGCTTGCGGAAGTTCCGCCCAGCGTGTGCGCCGCAATGTAGAGGCGTTCGAGATCTTCGTGTTGTGGTTCGACATCCTGTAACACACCTACATATTCGCGCAAATATTGCAGGTGCTCGGCCGCTTCCTGGAGGAAGACCTCGACGGCTTCGCGCTCCGGAATACTCGGCGTGCTCACGCGCGTCCCTCCGTGACCAGTTCGGGCTTCAGCAGTTCGTCGGCGGTCGGCTTGCGGTACAGGATGCAATCGTTCAGCACGATAGCTTGGAACTTCACCGGCATCTTCGAAATCGATTCCGAATGGCCGAGAAAAAGGTACCCGCCGGGCTCGAGCGTTTCGTAAAAACGCTGCACTACGGCGCGGCGGCGCTCTTCGGAAAAGTAAATCAGCACGTTCATGCAGAAAATCACGTCCATGCGCCCGAGGTAGACGGGAGATGCCAGATTCATCTGCGCGAACGAAACCATGTTGCGCAGTCTCGGTTTAACCTGCTGTCCGCGTTCTGCGATGGAAAAATGATTTGCGAGCTGCTTTTCGCTCACACTGGCGATGCTCCGGCCGGCGTAGAGGCCGCGCTCGGCGTGCTTCAATGCTTGGCGACCGATGTCGGTAGACAGAATTTCCACGTTCCAGGAGTCCGCAAACGAAAAGGAATCTGCTATGGTGATAGCGATAGAATAAGGCTCCTCGCCCGTCGAGCAGCCCGCGCTCCAGATGCGCAGCGTGCGCGGGTTCTTCCAGAACTTCTTTACATGGAGTTCTGGCAGAACGCGCTTTTCAAAAGCTTCATACACGCCCGGGTAGCGAAAGAAGCTGGTTTCCTGCGTCAGCAGTCTTTCGAGAAGCGCTTCGTACTCCACATTGGACTTCCGCATGTTGCGCAGCAACTCGGTGCCGCGCTGAAGTCCCTTGGCGCGCAGGTGTTCGCGCACACGCGTGGAGAAGAACCGCTCACGCGATTCATCGAAGCAAATCCCCGTCCGCTCTTCGATTAGCATGCGGATCTCACTCAATTCGTGTTCGGTCAGCCCGTGGCCTGGTCCCTGGCGCTCGCTCATCGTTTTCCCGTCTGCTTTTTAAGGCTACGTCCTTACTCGCTCCTGTCAGCCGGTAAGGGCGAAGACGATTAACGAACTGCCCCTGCTGGGATGGGCCGATCTATTGATAGTGTTTCCGGGGCCACTGGCGAAACTTTAGACCCTGCACGGAACTGCGCCAGCGCTTCGTTCAGTTGATCTGACAATTTGACGAGCTGGCTCACGGTAGCCACCGTGCCACGGGTTCCTTGCGATGTCTGCCGCGTAATGTTGGAAATGATTTGCATTGCGTGCGCCACGCCTTCCGTTCCGCGCACCTGCTGTTTGGAAGCCAGGGAAATTTCCTGGACCAGCTCTGCCGACTGGCGGACGACATTCGAAATGGCGTCCAGCGCGCGGCCGGCCTGATCTGCTAGTGACGCGCCGCCTTCGACTTCCTTGGTGCCTTCTTCCATGACCACGACGGCCTCGTTCGTTTCGGCCTGAATCGCTTTGATGAGGGCGGCGATGTCTTTCGTGGCGCTGCGGCTGTGTTCCGCCAGTTTGCGGACTTCGTCGGCGACGACAGCGAATCCGCGGCCCGCGTCACCGGCGCGGGCGGCTTCGATGGCGGCGTTCAACGCCAGCAGGTTGGTCTGCTCGGTAATGTCGTTAATCACGTTGATGATTTCCGAAATCTCCAGCGAGCGATCACCAAGCGACTTGATTTTCTTTGCTGTGGCCTGCACCGAAGCCCGAATGCGCTGCATGCCTTCCAGAGTATCGCGCACGGCGCGGTTGCCTTGTTCGGCGGCGTCCAGAGCGCGGCGCGCCGCTTCGGCGCTGGCTTCTGCGTTGTTGGACACCTGCTTCATCGAGACCGTCAGCTCTTCGACGGCGCTCGAAGTGTTGGTGATTTCCTGATCTTGCTGGGTGGCGCCGGCCTGCATTTCGTCTGCGGCCACAAGAATGTTGTTCGAGCAGGCGGTCACTTCCATGGCCGCCTTGCGCACGCGCTCCAGAACTTTGGTGAAGTTGTCGAGCATGTAGTTGATGGAATCCGTGACGTTCCCGAGCTGGTCGTTGGTGACTTTGCCGCGAAGGGTCAAGTCACCGCGTGCGACCTGATTGATGACCGTCAGCAAGTCTGTGATGTTTTTCTGTAGCGAGTCGCTCGCATCCTGATTGCTCGTCGCCTTCGAAACCTTGGCCACCGCGCGATTCAGATTGTCCGCGATGTAGCCCAGTTCGTTCGTGGCATTGACCTCGGCGCGCGCCCGTGGGTCCCCCGCCGCAAGCCGCTCTGAGAATTCGGCGAGTGCCTGCACCGGGCCGAGCAGCGCCCCAAAACGCCACACCAGGATCACGGACATGATGAGCGCCACCATCAGCCCTCCAACAACGCCCGGAGAGCTAAAGTCGAAGCCAGCGGCTTCACCCGCCTTCTTCCCGGCGCTAAACGCCAGCCATAGAACAGCGAGGAAAGCGATCCCGTTGAACAGGACCAGCGTCCAGACTGTTGAACTCAGTCGCGATTTCATGCCACCCTCCCAATCCTTTCACCGCAGTCCGCGCCATCTATCGGCGCTGTCTCCAAAAACGTCAAATGCTGGGCCCCGGAAACACCTCAAGCAGCCGGCGGAGGTCGATAACCAGCGCGAGCCGGTCGTCGTGCCGCAGCATTCCGATGCAATGCGGCACGTTTTCGGGCGCCCGCTCGAGAAAATCTTCGTTCTTCACCGAATACGTTCCAATCACTTCGTCCGCCGCAATTCCGATACGCACATCTTCCTGATGGTTCTCGCTGCGCAGGGAAGCGACCACCACATGCTTCGGAAGCAAGCCAGGGCGCCGGCCTTCCGTAATGGCAATGTCGATCAAAGGCACAATCACTCCGCGCAAATTAAAAATTCCGACTAGGTACGCCGGACTCAGCGGCAGCTTCGTCACCAGCGGCCAATCCAGGACTTCTTCGACGTCCAGCACGGGCAGGCAAAACCTTTCGCGCCCGCTGCGAAACACGCAATACTGCGATTCCGGAGACCGGTCTTCGATCGGACCAAGCGCTTCCAGCAGTTCGCCGGTATCGGCGTCTGCCGGAAGAGGCTCAAGATGAAAATCGTCGCTCATCGCCTGCTCAGTCTCGGAAAACCATTAAACGAACCGTCGAACCGCGCGTAGCAGCTCGTCGCGTGTAAACGGCTTCGTCACGTAACCGTCCGCGCCCTGCTGCTCGCCCCAGAACTTGTCGCTTGCGGAAGACTTGGAAGTCACCATAATCACTGGAATCGAGTTGAAATCCGCGCTTCCTTTGAGGTCCCGGCAGACTTGATATCCATTGCGGTCCGGCATCACGATATCCAACAAGATCAGGCTGGGCCGTTCGTGTGTGATGGCTTCCTCCACGCGCGTGGGGTCGTTCAACCCGACGGGCCAATAGCCCTCTTTCTCCAAAAGGCTTTGCAACAGCTTGATTTCGGCTGGCGAGTCGTCAACGATTAGGACCTTTTTTTGCACAGCCGTAGTCTCCCCATACTTCTCCACGGAGCAGAGGTGCACGTCAGCAGCCAGCTTCCGGACTCTCTGCGGGATTGTGTCGTGTGATGCTAAGTCTTTATTTCCGAACAGGTTTCAGCCTAAAACAGCCGGACTAGCGCCGCTGTGAGATGGGCGAGTCTGTCTCTTCCGTCTCAGCTTGAGAAGCATTCTCAGCCTCTTGCATCTCCGAAGCCAGGGATGAGAAACGCTGCATGACTTCGTTGATCCTCAAGGCCATGCTGTGAATGGTTTTAATCTGGGCCAGCGACTGCGAGGAAAGCTGTCCAGGTTCCAGTAAAAGCAGTTCCGCATTCCCTAGCATAGATGTAAGCGCATTGTTGACGCTGTGCTTCATCTCCAGCATGTAGCGGCCTAGGGTGGCGTGATTCTCGTTTTTGGCAGCCGCGCGCTCAGCTTGCCTCGCCAGCCGCCCCGCTTCCACCCGGCGAAGGGACTCGCCGGCCACAAGCAGAAGCGTTTGCGCCCAATCTTCGCGCAGCGGCACGTGAACTAATCGCGGATACTTGGCCCGCAACTGCCCAAATTCCTTGGAATCCGCGGGGGCGCACAGGATGACTGCCGTCGCGGGGTCGAGCGACCGAAGCACGCTTGACAACTTCCCGTCATGCACTGGACCCACCACCACTAAGTCGCGTCCCGGCGCTTGTTGCTCCCGCCACAAATCGCTGGTTAGAACAGTGACAACCGGAGCTTGGCGTTCCGCTTGCCAGCAAGCCGTCAACAACCGCGCAAATTCGGTTTCGTCGGTGAGTATCACTACGTTGGCGTGTCGCAAAGAGAGCCCGCTCCAGAAGTATTTTTCCGTTAATGCAAAATCAGACTGCTATCGCCAGTTACAGCTTCTCGGCTTCGTCCAGCGTCGAAAGCAACCTCTTCGTGCTGATGCCGAGATTTACCGCTGCTTCCGTATCTTTTGCTTGCTTGGCCACGTCCACGCGCTCTTGCAATCGGGTGACTTCCACGTGCGCCATGTTCATGGCTCGGTCGAGCCCAGTAGCGTTCCCCGTTTCTTTGGCGGATTCCATCGCCGCAGCTACGAGCACTCGAGCAACCACGGCGCGCCGCACGTCTTCCGCCGATGGCCCGTCTTCACTTACGAAAGCTGCGACTTCCCACGACGACATCAGAATGCGCGCTCCACCGACTTTTACCGTGGTCATGGAACGGCCGCGGGAAGGTGGTGTGGCGATCAACTGCTCCCATATCTGCTCCATGCACGTTTCAAAATCCAGCGCCGCTCCAGGCTCAACCTCGGCCGTGCCCATGGTCTTCGGCGTATCCTTCGATTTAGCTTTGGGGCCCGAGTCCTTACCGGCCGGAGCGCCTTTCTTTGACGGCGTACCCGGTTTCAAGGCTTCAACCGGCGCTTTTTTGGATCCGCTTTGAGCGGGGCCTGCCGCCACTTTTGCAAGAGCTTGCTCCACGTCGCTGCGCAGTCCGAGCAGGTTTTCGAAGGCCTGGTTGACGGTTCTTTCCGTGTACTCTTGCTGGAAAGGCTGCTTCCACTCGTCGGCAATCTTCCGAATCTTGCTTGGCGGCTCCGCGCCCACCAATCCAGCATGGTGGCAGTCGACTGTTCGCACTCCGGCCGCTTGCAACTGGTCTACCTCCGCGCGGATTGCAATCAAATCCGCATGCATTAATTCGATCAGCGTTCTGCGTAAAAGAAAATTGAACCGGATAAACGCAAGCAGGGCCGCAGGATCATAAAACATTCCGCCGGCCGATTCTTTCACCTTTCGGCCTTCTGCAATGAAGCTGGTCTTTAGCATTTCTTTCAAGCTGCGGAACCCGCGCAAAGACGAGATCATTTTTTCCAGCGGCGCGCACCAATCTAGCGGCGTCGGATCTACGTCGCCGAGCACCGGCTCCATCACCTGGGCCACATCTCCAAGCTCGATCTGCTTGTGATAAATCTTGGCCGAGGCGCAGAGGGCGAAGTACTGGACGAGAAGAAAGTCAATTTTGTCCCGGTCTGGATTGCTCTTTTTGGGTTTGCGTAGATGACGGCGGATGATCGCACGCAAGCTCGTTTCGCTGGCGTTCAACGTCGTCATCTGCAAGAGATGACGGAGCTGGTGGGCCATCACTTCCTGATCCATGGCATCCAGCCACTCGTGTACCTGGTCAAACAGCTCAATGTCAGGTTTCTCAGGGAGGTTCCGCTTGCCTTGCGGAAAGGGAATGTCGATTTCCGACTGCTTGGCAAGGGCCACGTATATCGGAAATACCTCGCGCGCCTCTTTCCATTGCGCGAGGCGGGGATTCTCAGGCCGCGCGGGCGCGGGTATGTTCAAAGTCGTCGTCTTATTCACGGTTGTTTCATCACCCAGTGGCAGGGGCCTTGCAAAAAGCGTACGGCCACTGCTTTGCGTCCTTCGTGATACTGCACGGCATCGACAGTCGCCTCTGACTGAAAGCCTTGCGGCCTGGCTTCGAGCCGCACGCGGTCGCCAAATTCCAACGGCAGCGTCGAGAGAAAGATAGCGTGGCGCCCGCTGCTGAACTCGACAATGGTCGCTTCCCGCAAATTCGTGCTGCCTCCCCGGGGTGATGTGACTTGTACTGGGATGCGCACGGCGCTGGCCTGCGGGAAGAATCGCGCCAGCTGCTCCGCGCAGCTTCTTTCATTGACCACAAATGCCGAACCGCCGGTTCTTCCCACTTCATTCACCGCTTTTCGCTTGAATCAACCTGTCGCAACAAGTCGAGAGACACTCCTCTCTCCGACAGGCGTACACACCCGCTGACAAATGTGCACGCCGCCGGCCAAAGAATTCCAAAGATCAGCGCTTGTGAAGGCACAGAAACAGAAGGACTTAGGATTTCGCAGCAGGGTTGGGGGCGGCTCAGGTGTCTCACCCTGAAACGACGTCCGTCTCAGCACTTCACGTGGAACGCGCTGCAACAAACCGCCTTTGTGAGACGGCTCGCGGCTAAGACGGCTGCGAAGGTTCACCGTCACCGCCGTCATCGCCGCCTTTTAGCGGAATGTTGTAGCGTTTCAGCTTGCGATAGAGGGTGGCTCGGCTAATCCCCAGCATTTTTCCCGCGAGGGCCTTATCTCCGTGCGCCTGCTCAAAAACGCGAAGAATGGTCACACGCTCCATCTCGGCAAGGGCCGTCGTGGAAAGGGAACCTGATTCGGCCGCCCGCGGAGAGCCCGCCTCCACATGCTCGCTGCGGATTGCTGGCGGAAGATCGGCCACGTCAATGGTCAGACCGTCGCCCAGCGTTACAGCGCGCGCTATGCAGTTTTCCAGTTCGCGCACGTTCCCGGGCCAATCGTATTGTAGAAGGCTTTTCATCGCTGCTGGCGTCACATGAATCTGCGATCCCTTTGCGTAGCGGTCCAGGAAATGATGGACGAGCACAGGAACGTCCGAGCGTCGGTCCCGCAGGGGAGGGACGTGGACCGTCACCACGTTCAACCGGAAATACAAATCCTTCCGAAACGTTCCGGCTCGGTAGGCTGCTTCCAGGTCTCGATTTGTGGCCGCGATGACTCTTACATCCACGGTCTCGCGCTCGTTGCTGCCTACGGGACGAACCTCTTTTTCCTGGAGCACGCGCAGCAGCTTGGCTTGCATTTCCAATGGAAGTTCGCCGATTTCGTCGAGGAAGATCGTCCCGCCGTTGGCCGCCTGGAACAAGCCTGCCTTGGATTTGGTTGCTCCTGTGAACGCGCCCTTTTCGTAGCCGAAAAGCTCGCTCTCCATTAGCGTGGGAACCAATGAGCCGCAGTCCACCGCCACGAAGGGTGTCTGGGCCATTGAGCCGCGGAAGTGAATCGCGCGCGCCACTAGCTCTTTCCCCGTGCCGCTCTCTCCTGAGATCAGCACCGGCGTCCGCGTGTCTTTAAGCCGCGAAATCATGCGCATCACGTCCTGAATGTGTGCCGAGGTGCCGATAATCCCGTCGAGCTTGTCCTCCGTAGTCACGCGCTCACGCAGAAACTCGTTTTCCGTGACCAAGTGAACCTTCTCGGCCATGCGCTGTAGCAGCAGGCGCATTTTTTCCACACGAAAAGGCTTTTCGATGTAGTCGTAGGCCCCGAGCTTCATGGCGTCCACAGCCGATTCAATCGAGCCGTGCCCTGTCATGATGGCAGTTTCCGTGTGCGGCAGCAGCCTTTTTGTTTGCTTCAGCAACTCAACGCCAGACATCGCCGGCAACTTCAAATCGGTGAGAATGAGGTCCGGCGCGTCCGTTTCCAGCCGCCCCAGCGCGGCTTCGGCGCTTTCTGCTTCCATGCACACGTATCCAAGCGTGTTGCCGATGGTCATGCACAAACGGCGGATGCTCTGTTCGTCATCCACAACCAATAACCGTGTTTTCATCTCTTCGCTCATGGTTTTCCGAAGGTTTTCTCCACCGTTGCGATCAATTGCTGCACGCGAAAAGGTTTTTCAATGCAGGGGGTCCCGCTTTGTGCCAGGAATGTCTGCGTTTCGCGGTTCGCCGTGTCCCCGCTTATTAGAATGATTCGCGACTTCAGTTCCGGCCGGTTCTTCTGAATCCAAGCGTGTACATCAGCTCCGTTGATGGCGCCAGGCATTCGAATGTCGGAGATGACGCCTGCATATTTCCCGCTCGAAAGCTGCTTTAGTCCCTCTTCACCGGAAGAAGCGTCCACCACGGTGTACCCGCGCCGCTGCAGCGCGGCCCGCAAAAACGCAATCACCGAAGGCTCGTCCTCAATCAACAAAATCGGACGTTTGGGCGAGACGGCGGGCTGGGCGCTCATCGCCCTGCCTCTCTCGCTGCAGCAGCGGCCAACGCGCTCTCGGTCGCCACCGGTATGCGCACCACAAACGTACTACCCACGCCGTGTTCATTGTTCCAGCACTGAATCTCGCCACCGTGAGCGCGCACAATCCCGTAGCAAATGCTAAGCCCCAGCCCGGTGCCTTTGCCGGCCTGCTTTGTCGTATAGAACGGGTCGAAAATCCGCTGCGTGTCGGTAATCCCCGTGCCGTTGTCTGCGATGGTCACTTCAATCATTTCGCCTTGCCGCCGCGTCTGAATCTTGATGCTGCCGCGCCGTCCAGACTCCTGCACTGCGTCGTAAGCATTGTTCAAAATGTTGAGGAACACCTGCTGCATTTGCTGCACGTCGCCCAAGGCAGGTGGAAGCCCTGCCTCAAATTCTTCCGTCACTTCCACGCCATGGCTTGCGAAGTCGTAGCTCCGCAGTTTGATGGTTTGCCGTAAAACGCTGTGGACTTGGACCAATTCGCGCTGCACCGGCCGCTGCCGGGCAAAGCTCAGCAAATCCTGCACGATGTCTTTTGTCCGCTGCGTTTCGTGCAAAATGATCTTCAAATCTTCCTGGGCGGACGCCGGCACATCCGGATTCTCAAGCAGCAAATCAGTAAAACCAAGAATCGCGGCCAGGGGGTTGTTCACTTCATGGGCGACTCCGGAAACAAGCCGCCCGATGGTGGCCATTTTTTCGCTGTGAGCCAGTTTCGCTTGTAACAACACGGCGTCCGTGATGTCCGTCATCACGACAACGACGCTGTTGACGGTGTTCTGTTCGTCACGCATCGGGCTCAAGCTAATCGAAAAATGCCCCATCGAGCCGTCACTTCGTTTCGCGCGCAATTCCAAGTTCTCTACCTGGTGCCCGTGCGCGGTCGTATCCAGCGCCGCCTCGAAGTCCGCGCGGTGCGATGTTTCCACCCAATCCACCAGCCGATGCCCGATTAATTCGCTTTCCTGATAGCCCGCTTCATAGCAGCGCCGGTTCGCGTAACTAATCAATCCCGCCGTATCGAGCACCAGTATCATGCTTTGTGTGGTGTTCAGGATTTTCTGGTTGAAGTCGCGTTCGCGCTGCAATTGCGCCTGAAAGGACTTTTGCTCCGTTACGTCCAGCATCAGACCGCGAATTTGCACGATTCGTCCGCGTGAGTCGTGCACCGCGGTGATGTTTTGCAGCGTATGCAGTAGCGTTCCATCTTTCCGCCGCAGCGTTTCCTCGTAATTGCGCAAAACGCCTTTTTCCGCCAGCGCCGTCAGGAATTTTTCGCGCACTTCCGGGGCTGGGTACAAATGCGGACTCACATCCGAACGAAGCAACTCCTCCCGTGATGCGTAGCCCAGCATCCGCACCATCGCATCGTTTACGTCCAAAAAGCAACCTTCCGGCGTCGCAAAAAACAAACCTTCCTGAATACTGTCAAACAGTTCGCGGTACCGCCGCTCCGCTTCCCGCCGGTCAGTAATATCTTTTAAGACGTGAATCGTTCGCGAATCGTCGTCCGTCGCACCCGGTGTACGCGAGGTAGAAATGAGGAAAACCCGTTCCGCCGAAGCCGCGACGTATTCTTCGTGCGTGCGTTGCGTATCGCGGCAGAAGGGGCAGGGGAGGTCGCTTCCTGCTTCGGCAATCTGCCGCAGGCTAGTCATCGCTTCACCGACGAGGGCAACCGGAGGAACTCCTAAATACGACGCCAGCGACCGGTTGGTCCTCACAATTCTCCACGAGCGATTGTGCACCACGATGTAATCGCTGATCGCGTCAATGTCTTCGACCCATTGCTGCTTGGACCGCTCGAGTTGTGAGAACCTTTGAAAGTTCTCGAGCGAGAGCGCTGCATGGCTTGCCAACGCGCGCAGCAGGCGCTTTTCCTCCGCCGCCAGAGCTTTCCGTTTCCGGAACAAACACAGCGTTCCGAGCTTTTCTTTATTGCTGGAGGCAATTCGAACGAAAACGGCGGTTTCAGACTCTTCCGGGCTCGCCAAACTTGCCGCGATTTCTTTTGGTAACGCGCGCGTTTCCATCTCGCTCCGGGTTTCCCGCGCGTTTGAAAGCAGCCACTCCGCCGCAGATGGAGAAATCGGGCCTCGTTTCCCCGCCATCTCATGGAATTCGGTGTCGCGGCCCCTGTACACCGCGACCGCACCCCAACTCGCCTCCAGCATGCGGGTTGCGCGCAAAGCAAACTGTTCTAAGAAGCTCGAGAGTTGGCGGGACTGCGCCGCCTCTACGGCGAGATCCATCAACTCATCGGCGTGGCGGACAACCGCCGAACGCGGGTTCACCTTTCTGGTAAGAGGAGAAGCAGTGCGTTCTCGCGATCGTGAAGCTTTCTCGCCGTATGGTGACAAGAGGCCAGTACCTTGCGTCTCAATTTGCGAGCAATCTTAAAACCCCGTGGTTTTAACCCTACCTGCTAGTCTCATTCTGAGTCAATGAGCGCCTCGTCCCATGTTGCGAAACTGCCTACGGTTCCAATTCAAACTGACCTTTGCCTAGTCTCAGCCTGAGACCTTGCCCCTGTGTCGGCTCGGTCCCTGAGACAAACAGCGGGCCTCATGCCTGTTACTGTTCCCGGCCAGCTACAAGCTAACTCTCCATTTTTCTGTCGCTTATGGCTTCTTTCGGGCCATAGACAAGACCCCATTTGATCGACGAAGGCATGGCATCCGACGTGCCTTTCTCTCTCTGGGGTATTTCTATTCCTCAAAAGGGGAAGTGTCGATGAGATTCAGCAGGTGGAAGAAGTTTGCCGCGGCCACGGGGGCGCTGGTCATACTTTCTGGCGTTTCATTTGCCCAGTCCGGTTTAACGGATGAATCCAAGCGCAAGGTCAAGACCAAAGTTTCGCCGGTTTATCCGGAACTCGCTCGCCGCATGAACGTCGCGGGCAAAGTGAAGATCGAAGTGGTCATCAGTCCGGATGGCCACGTGAAAACTACGCGCGTCGTGGGCGGGCATCCGTTGCTCGTTCAGGCGTGCCAGGACGCCGTGAAGGAGTGGAAGTTCGCTCCGGCGACGGAAGAGACCACGCAGATCGTGGAATTTGAATTTCGCGCCGCAGACTAGGCGCGCAAGACTTTTTTGAGCAGACGCGGTCCAGGCTGCGCTGTTGAGGGGAGCGGAGGCGTTTCGCAATGACGATTGGGAAGAAGTTATACGCGGGTTTCGGCCTGATTCTAGGGGTTCTTGCCATTCTGCTTCTGGTGAATATTGTCACCGGATTCGTGGAGAGGTCGGCGCGCAATAACGCCAGCATGGCTATCGACAGCCTCAGCATTGTCGAGTCAGTGCGCTACCAGATCATGCTGAATCGCCTCAACATGAACAACTTTCTCCTTAGCGGCGATCCGCGCGACGAAGAGAAGGTCAACAAGGGCCTCACCGACATGGCCGACCTCATCAAGCGCGGCGAAGCGCAGGCCAGCAATGACGCCATCCACACCGCGCTGATTCAGGTGGAAAGCACGGAGGCCAGTTGGGCCGACAATTTTGCCAAGCCATTAATTGCCAAGCGTCATCAGGTGGATTCGGGCGACGCCACCGTTTCCGACCTTCAGATTTTTTACCTACAGAAGGATCCCTCTTCCTGGCTAGCCAAGTCTTCGGCGGTTCTCGATCAGAGCAACGCGGATATCAGAAAGTTCAAGGAGCAAACCACGAACTCCGCTGAGAGGGCCAGCAACTGGAGTCTCTTCCTAACCATCGCTGGGACTGCCTTCGCCCTTGTGGCGGGTGTGTTGATCGCCTTCTATACGGCGCGCTCCATTAGTGAACCTTTGAAGCACCTCATGACCGTCACGCGCGAAATCGGCGACTCCGGCGATCTAGATCAAAACATTGATATCCACCGTAATGACGAAATCGGTGCTTTGGCCACCACCTTCAACAACATGGTGGCCTACCTCAAGGAGATGGCCAGCGTTTCCATGTCTGTTGCTGAAGGTGATCTCACAGTCGAAGTAGTTCCGCGCTCCAAACGCGACACGCTCGGCAACGCTTTCGTGCGCATGTCCCACGGTTTGCAGCAGCTTGTGCGCACCACGCGCGATTCCGCCGGGCAGGTTTCGGCTGGTTCGAATCAAGTGGCGGGAGCCGCCGACGAATCCGCCAAAGTCAGCGTCCAGGCTTCTTCAGCCATTGAGGAAGTCACCAGTACCATGCACGAGATGAGCATCAACGTGCAGAACGTGGTGAAGAATACCCAGCTTCAGGCTTCCAGCGTCGCGGAAACCTCCGCCTCCATCGATCAAATGGTTACTTCGATTCAGCGTGTCGCGGACACGGCGAAGGTTTTGCTCGACATCGCCAACCGGTCGCGCGAGGAAGTGGTCACCGGCATCCAAACCATGGAAAAGGCCACCGACGGCCTCAACCGCACCAACCAGGCCATTCAGTCTTCCGCAGAAATCATCAACATTCTCGGTCACCGCGCCGACGACATCGGCAAAATCATTGAAGTTATTGATGACCTCGCGGAACAAACCAACCTCCTGGCTCTCAACGCGGCCATCGAGGCGGCTCGCGCCGGCGAACATGGCCTGGGTTTCGCCGTAGTTGCCGACGAAGTTCGCAAGCTCGCGGAAAAGTCCACGCAATCCACCAAAGAAATCGCCGACCTCATCCAGAGCATTCAGCGCGAAGCGCGCCAGGCCGTTGAGAATATGGATCGCAGCACGCGCATCGTCGAGGAGGGCTTGAGCCTCGGAAATGAACTCGGCTCCGCTCTGCACAAGATTTCGAATGTCGTTACCGAAGTCTACAAGTTCTCCCAGGAAATTGGCGCCGCCACGAACGAGCAATCCGTTGGCTCCGCGCAAATCGCCAAGGCGACCGGCCGACTCACCGAAATCACGCAAGAAATCAATTCCGCTGTTGAAGAGCAGGCTTCCGGCGCGCAAGCCGTCGTTCGCGCCATGGACAAGATGCGCGAGCTGGTTCAGCAGTCAGCCTCCAGTTCGACCGAGCTTTCGGCTGCCGCCGAACAAATGCTCAAGCTCTCTAGAAATCTGCTCGACGCCATGGACCGCTTTGTTCTCGACCGCGCCAGCCAGCAGCGCCTTCGCCGCGGAGAACAAGGTGGCAAGCGCCGGGGCCAAGAAGAAGATCGCGCGCAAGAACTCGAATACGCCGAACTGGCGCGTTCCTAAGGGCCCGGAGACTTTTTGATGGAAAAGGACATTCAAGTCGTCGGTTTCCGGATCGGCAACGAAACGTACGGCGTGCGTATCGGCTCCGTGCGTGAGATAGTGCGCGTTCCGGAAATTACTTCTGTCCCCAGCGCTCCGGACCTCGTCGAGGGCGTTATAAATCTTCGCGGCAAAATCATCCCCGTGATGGACCTGAGAAAGCGTTTCGGTCAAACGGAGATTCAGCCTGACAAGAAGAACCGCATTCTCGTCGTCGAGCTGGAGAACAAGCTCGTCGGCTTGATTGTTAACGCCGCTTCCGAAGTGCTTAAGATTCCTCCGGCGGACATCGAAGCCCCCGGAACCGTTTTTGCGGAAGGCGAATCCGGCTACGTGACCGGGGTCGGCAAACTTAAGGGCCGCCTCATCATTCTTTTGGACATTTCGAAGCTCCTGCAGCGCCCCGAATACAAACGCCTCGAGGAGGTCGCGGAACCCGTCGCTTCCGTCAGGTAGTCTCCTGCGTCTTTTGCTGACGGTCCGTCGTTCACGCACGCCATGGGAACTCTCACCACCGCCCAGATTCAGCTCACTGAAGCGGAATTGAAGCTCTTGCAGACTTTGGTCTACCAGGAATGCGGCATGTTCTTTGACGAACGCCGCTCGCATTTCTTGAAGGACCGCCTCCAACGCCGCCTTAAAGCCTGCAATCTTGACTCTTTTTATTCGTATTACCGCCTGCTGACCAGCAGGGAAGGACGCGCCGAGCTTTCGCTTTTGCTCGAAAACCTCACGGTTAACGAAACGAGTTTCTTTCGCAACAAGCCGCAACTGGAACTTCTGCAGAAATCTGTCCTTGAGGATCTCCTTCGCCGCAAGCAGGAGCGCCGTGATTATACGCTTCGCGTCTGGAGCGCTGGCTGCTCCTCCGGCCAGGAGCCTTACACTGTAGCGATTCTGATCTGCGACGCACTCGCTTACTACTACCTGCGCAATCCGCTCCCGTTTGACATGCCGTCGCCGAAGCCTCTCATTCCTCCGCCCTGGAAAGTGGAAATCGTCGCTTCGGACATCAGCTACGCCAGCCTTCGCATCGGGCAGGAAGGGCTGTACACCGAACAGCAGATGGAGCCTGTGGACTACACGTGCCGGCTGCGCTATTTCGAAAAGTCGGGCGAAAAATATGCCGTCAAGTCCCAATTGAAAGAGCTGATCCAGTTCGACTTTCACAATCTTAAGACAGAATTCTTGCCTCGTCGGAATGACATCATTCTGTGCCGCAACGTCATGATTTATTTCGACGAAGCCGAGCAAAAGCGCCTGATTGAAAAGTTCTGGCATTGCATGAATCCCGGCGGCTATCTGTTTGTCGGACATGCTGAGAGCTTGTTTGGCCTGACGCAGAAATTCCGCATGGTTCACGAAAACAACGGCACCGCTTATCAGCGCATTGAGGCAACCACTTGAGCCGTCAGTCCGAAGACCGCAACAACGAACTGCGCGCCCTCTTCTTTGAGAGCGCCTCGGAATTGTTGCAGGCGCTCAACGAAGCCGGGCTGGAGCTTGAGGTGCGTCCTTCCGACGAGGGAGTCATTCGCCGCGTTCGCCGCATTGTGCACACGCTGAAGGGCGATTCGGCAGCTTGCGGACTTCACAAACTCAGCGAACTTGCGCACGAACTCGAAGATGTCCTCACACCTCAGGTTGCCGGCGCACATGGCGCGGACCTTCCCGAGGTCGTGCTGACCGCCGCTGACAGTTTTGACGCGATGCTGGCTGCGTATCAAAAAAACTCCAAGCTTCCGTCCATGGAAGCCCTTCATAAGACGATTCGGCGCTTGCTACAAGCCCCCGAGAACGCGGCGAAAACCGCTTCCGAGGAACCGCAAGCACCCGAGCAATTTGCTTGGACAGAATACGAACAGCTCATGATTTCTGAAGCTGTCCACCGCGGCGATCCCGTTTACAACATCGCGCTTCGCATCGACCCAAACAGCCTGATGCGCGCCGCGGCCTTCCAACTTATTCGAAATGTTCTTCACGGAAGCGGCACGGTCATCGCTCTGCGTCCCGAAGACAATGTGGCCGCCGCGAATGTAGAAATGGTTGAAGCTGCCCTGGCCAGCACGCAATCCGAGGAAAAACTGTTTCACCGCTGCCGAATTCCCTCGATCGTATCCGAAGTTCACATTGAAAAAGTCGCAGCTTCGCAAATGCCCGAACACGAACTGCTCGGTGACCTCCTCGAGGAGCAAGCGGCAAAGGTCGTTGCCAGCGCAGCGGAAGGCATAGAAGGCGACCGCGCTCCGAAAGCGCCGGCCCCGGGCTCGGCTGCCGTGGCTGTTTCGGAAAGCACTCTTCGCGTGGACGCCGCTCGCATTGATGCGGTCATGAATCTCGTCGGTGAGTTGATCATCGGGAAGTCCATGCTCCACCGCACGCTCACCGAATTTGACAAGCAGCACGCCCGCGATCCTGTGCGCGCCAGGCTAGCCGATGCCATGGCGTTTCAGGCTCGCATCCTCGATGAGCTTCACAAGTGCGTCTTGAAAATCCGCATGGTACCCGTCGAGCAGCTCTTCCGTCGCTTTCCGCGCATCGTTCGCGATGTTGCCAAACAATGCGGCAAAGACGTAGCCCTGGAAATCTCAGGGCAGAACACCGACCTCGACAAGGGCATTCTCGACGCGCTCGCCGAGCCGCTCATGCACCTCGTTCGCAACGCCGTGGATCACGGCGTGGGCTCTGCCGAGGAACGACTCGCCGCCGGAAAGCCCGCGCGCGGTACCGTTTTTCTCAACGCCTATCATCAAGGTACGCAAGTCGTCATCGAAGTCCGAGACGATGGCCGCGGCATTGACCTTGCTCTGGTTCGCGCGCAAGCCGTCAAAAAGGCAATTATCAAGGCGGAAGAGGCGCTGCGCCTGAGCGAACAGGACGCCCTGAATCTGATATTCGAATCCGGCTTCAGCACCGCCGCGGAAATCACTGAAGTTTCCGGCCGCGGCATCGGCATGGACGTCGTTCGCACTGTGATGGACCGTCTCAAAGGAACGACTCACGTCAGCTCGCAAAAAGGGCGCGGCACGACGTTCCAGCTTCGTGTTCCGCTAACTCTTGCCAGCATTCAAACGCTACTTTTCCGCGTTGGAGGCCGCCTTTTTGCCGTTCCGCTTTCCTCCGTCGTCGAAATCACGCGCATCACCGACCATGAAATTCATAGAGTGGATCAGCGCGAAGTCCTCCGCCTCCGCGAACAAATTCTCACCCTCGTGCGCCTGAATCATCTCAGCCGCTTGCGCAGTATCGATTCACAGCCAGAGAAGAAAAAGAACTTTGTCATTATCATCGGTGCGGCTGAAAAGCGCTTCGGCCTGGTTGTGGACACTCTGGTCGGCGAGGAAGAGTTGGTCATTAAGGCGATGCCGGGGGAAATTGTTTCAAGCGATCTCGTCAGCGGCGCGTCCATCCTCGGCGATGGCACGGTTGTCTTGATTCTCAACGTTCCCGCGATTCTCTCGCGCCTCTCGCGCGCCACGCCCCTCGGAGCCATCGCATGAGCGAACGCATCCGCGTCCTCGTCGTTGATGATTCCGCGCTCATGCGGAAGCTGATTCCGGCGATCCTTGCCCGCGATTCATCCATCGAAGTTGTTGGCACGGCGATGGATGGAGCTTTCGCGCTGAAAAAAATCGAAGAGCTTCAGCCTGACGTCGTTACGCTCGATCTGGAAATGCCTCGCATGGATGGCCTGGAAATGCTGCGCCTCATCATGAAGCGAGCGCCGCTGCCGATCATTCTTTTCAGCACGCATTCGAAAAAAGGCGGCTACGCCACGCTAAAAGCTCTGGCTTTAGGCGCCGTGGATTTTCTCCAAAAGCCAAAAGAAGCGGCGGCCGGGCATCTCGAAGAGATTGCAGACCAGCTTATCGACAAAATCAAGGTGGCTAAGCGCGCCGCAAAGCGCAAACTCCCTCCCGTCACCGTCGTTGAAGAATTGTCGCGAGTCACAAAAGGCACGCGGCCCACGCTTCCGCCGCGCCGCGTCATCGCCGTCGGAATTTCCACCGGCGGCCCGAACGCGCTCCAATACATGCTGTCGCAGATTCCGAGCGATTTTCTTTCGACTATCCTTGTCGTGCAGCACATGCCCGAAGGGTTTACAGAAATGTTCGCCAAACGCCTCGACGAATGCTGCTCCGTCGAGGTCCACGAAGCGCGCTCCGGCGATCTGCTCATCGCCGGCCGTGTCCTGATTTGTCCGGGCAATCGCCACATGATGGTGCGCCGCATGCCTCGCGGAGACATGGTTGCTCTCTCGGACGGACCTCCCGTTAACGGCCACCGTCCTTCTGCGGACGTCCTCTTTCACTCCGTCGCGCAGGAATTTGGGCCGCTGTCGGTCGGCGTTTTGATGACGGGCATGGGTGAAGACGGTGCGGAGGGGCTTGGCGCAGTCAAGGCCGCCGGCGGCATGACCATCGCGCAAAGTGAAGAGAGTTGCGTAGTCAGCGGAATGCCGCGCGCCGCCATTCTGAAGGGCTACGCCAACAAAGTGATTCCGCTCGAAGGCTTGGGAACGTTCCTGGTGAATCACTACGGCGCCGACAAAGATCTTGGGGAGAAAGTGGAGAAAGACGAAAAGACCAGAAAGAACGAAAAAGTGGAAGAACAAAAACCCGAAAGGACACCCGTACCCTCCCATCGCACGTGAAAACGAGCGCCAGGATAAGGAGAAGGCCATGAAACAATTCGCCGCCCTGTTGAGAAAAGACAATCAATCTGTCCGCTACCTCGTGGTGGACGATTCCGTGTTCGCCCGCAAGAACCTCATCAAGATGATCGAGATGTTCGGCGGCGAATTGGCTGGAGAAGCCGGAGACGGGTTGACCGCCATCGCGGAATTCAACCGCATCAAGCCGGACATCGTGCTCATGGACATCACCATGCCGCAGATGGAAGGCATCGAAGCGGTCGAGCGCATCGTGCGCCAACACGGCGATGCCCGCATCGTGATGGTGTCCTCCGTGGGATACCAGGAAAACATTCTGGCCGCTTTGCAGAAAGGCGCGAAGCATTTCGTGCAGAAGCCGGTGAAGCCCGAAGTGTTGTACGAAATTCTCCGTTACGTTCTCAGCGATGACCCGAACGCTACCGGCGCGCCCACGGCGTTGGTAGGGGAGAGCCGCTCATGAGAATGGAACTGATTCAACCGTTTATCAACGCCGCAGACGCTGTTTTTGCCGAATCATTGCAAGGGCCGACGAAGATCGTGGACGTCGAGATGGACGAAAACGCCTACCGCCGCAAGGGCGTGGCTGCGTTGATCGTCATTAAGGGCGACATTGAAGGCCGCGTGATTCTGGACATTGCGCCGGAAGTCGCCGTGAGAGTCGCGAGCGTGCTGGCGGGCTCGGAAATGGAAGCCAGCGAGCAGGTCGTGCGCGAGACCGTTTGTGAACTCGCGAACATGGTCATCGGCAATTCCGTCACTCTCCTGAACGACCAGGGCTTTCACTTCAAAGTGTTTCCGCCGGAAGTGCACATGAACGAATCGGGCCTCGAGGGCAGCGCCGACACCGAAGCGCTCGTCATTTGCATCGAGACGCCCTGCGGCGACATTTTCCTGAACATCGCCATGCGCTATCTCCACCGCCGCCGCGCCGAACGCCGTGCCGTCCCAGCCCTGGACTGAGGGTTCTCCCTAGGTTTTCATGTAGGGCCGGGGTTTAGCCCGGCATCTTCTCCGCTTCCTCTGCGCTAAGAAACACAATTGATTGATCGAAGCGTCGATTTCCCCTGCGCAAGCTTTTCCTAGGAGTTACGAGATCAAGCGGCAAGAGACGCCAGCTTATCGAAGAACTTTTTGATCATCATTTTGGCCGTGCCATCAATGAGCCGCTGCCCGATGGCGGCCATCGTGCCGCCGACCTGTGCGTCGCCTTCGTAAGAAACAATGGTGGACGGAGGCTCTGCGGGATCCGCGGAAGGAGCGCGGACTGTTGCCGCCGGAGACAGTATCAAGACTCCCTCGCCCTTCAGGAAGCCGATGCGGCCAGTGCCTTCAACAATGAGGCGAAAGCTCGTAGGCGGCGACTGATCGGTGATTCTCACTTTGCCCTCAAATTGCCCCGAGAGCGCGGCAAGAAGCACCTTCATCTTCATGCGGTATTCGTCCGGGCCGATTTTGTCGAGGCCCTCGCATCCGGGAATGGCCAGCGCAAGAATAGCGGGGTCTTGAAGGATTTGATAAGCGCGCTCGGGCGCAAGAGGCAAGTTATAGGAGCCAGAAATCTTCATGTTCGTGCGAAGGCCCTTTGTAGTGGCGGGTCTTCAGGCCCGTTCTTTGCTGGCGACCAAAACGCCAGAGGCCGGTCTCTGAAGCTCACGTGATGCGCGATAGCGCAGTCCTGAGCGCGCGAGACGCGTGAACTACGGCCAGATGCCGCCGGTAGTTGGCGGAAGCGTGCAGGTCCGAGTTGGCGTCAACGCCCTGTGCAGCGAGCGCTGCGGCGGCTTGAATGTCAGCGGGCGAAGAAGTCTTGCCCTCAAACGCTTTCTCCGTTGCAGTCGCCCGATAGGGGCGATTGGAAAGTCCAGTAACGCCAATCCGCACAAAGGAAACCTTCCCTGCATTGACCCGCACCCGCGCGGCCACTCCCACGATAGCGAAGCCGCTAGCGGGCTGCAGCATCTTCTGGTAACTCGTCCCAGTGCGCGCGTCGTCAATGGGCACAACGACTTCGCGAAGGATTTCTCCTGGCTCAAGCGCCGTGGTGAAAGCATCCACGAAGAAATCAGCTGCGCTGACGGTGCGCTCCGCTTTCGCGCCTTTGAGCACGAACCTGGCCTCGAGCGCGTGAAGCGCCGCGGGATAATCCGCCGCGGGATCGGCGTGCGCCACGCTGCCACCAATGGTTCCCATGTTGCGCACCTGGACGTCGCCGATCGCGGCCGCCGTCTCAGTGAGCAATGGGCACTTCTGGCGCAAGAGCGCGGAGCTTTCAATGTCGTAATGCGAAGCCATCGCTCCGATATGTAGTTGCCCGCCCTCTTCGCGGATGTAGTTCAGCTCTTTCAGCGCGCGCAAGTCCACAAGATGGTCGGGCGCGGCCAGCCGCAACTTCATCATCGGGATGAGGCTCATCCCGCCCGCGAGCGGTTTCGCGCCGTTGGCGAGTAGATGCAGCGCTTCGTCGAGCGATTTCGGAGCGGTGTATTCAAATTTTTGCGCGATCATGTTCGGCTCCTCTTAATTCTTCGTCGCCAGAATTTTCCAGATTTTTTCCGGCGTCAGCGGCATGTCAATGTGCTTCACGCCGAGCGGGGACAGCGCGTCAACGACCGAGTTGACGACCGCCGGCGAACAACCAATCGTCCCGGCCTCTCCAACGCCTTTCACTCCCAGAGGATTCACCGGCGACGGCGTGCAAGTGTGATGGCTCTCAATCCACGGCATCAAGTGCGCGCGCGGCAACGCGTAATCGGTCAGCTCGCCTGTAACGAGCTGTCCGGTGTCGTCATAAACGGCCTGCTCCCACAGCGCCTGGCCAAGGCCTTGCGCCACGCCGCCATGCACCTGGCCGTCCACGATGAGCGGATTCAGGATGTTGCCGCAATCGTCCACCGCCACGTAGCGGCGGATTCTGATTTGCCCGGTTTCGTTGTCAATGTCCGTGACCACAATGTGCGCGCCAAACGGGAACGTGAAGTTCGGCGGCTCCCAGAAGCGCGTGGCCATGAGCCCCGGCTCCGTATTCGGCGGCAGTTTCAGCGCGCGATATGTCGCTCCAGCAACTTCCTGGAACGATTTCGAATTGCCGCTCTTGTTATCTACAACCTGTCCGCCCACCAGCGAAACGTCTTCGGATTCGAGCAGCATGGCGCCAAATTTTTTGACTTTGGCTTTCAAGTCCTGCAGCGCGTAATAAAGCGCCGTTCCGCCAACCGCTGTTGCGCGGCTGCCAAACGTTCCGATTCCATATTGCACAACCGCCGTGTCCCCGCGAATCACGACAATGTCATCGAGGCCGACACCGAGTTCGTCCGCGGCAATCTGCGCGAACGTAGTCTCTTCGCCCTGGCCATGCGGGCAAGCGCCGGTCATGATGGTGACTTTTCCGCTCGGCTCGATTTTCACGGTAGCGCTTTCCCAACCGCCCGCAGGAGTCGCGGGCGACGGGCCAATCGCGCAGATCTCGCCGTAAGTCGAAATGCCAATGCCCATGTACTTGCCCTGCTTGCGCAAATCGGCTTGCTCCTGTCGCAGCTTGACGTAACCAACCAGGTCGAGTGCTTTTTTCAGTGGCGCCGCGTAATCACCGGAGTCATACACGAGCCCCGTAGCGGTCGCGTAAGGAAAATTCTCCTTCGTGACAAAATTCTTGAAGCGAATCTCCGCCGGATCCATGTTTAGCTCGGCGGCGAGCAAATCCACCATGCGCTCGATGCCGTGCGTAGCTTCGGGCCTTCCCGCGCCTCGGTATGCATCAGTTGGCACGCAATTCGTGAACACGCCCACGATGTCGGCGCGAATATTTTGTGTGTTGTAGATCCCCGGCATCATCAACACGCTCAACTGGGGAATCAGCGGCGTCAGCAGCTGGTGATACGCGCCAACGTCTTGAATCAGCTTGAGCTTAATGCCTAGAATCGTGCCGTCCCGCTTCGCAGCCACTTCGTAATAGTCCACATGGCCGCGGCCGTGAATCGTGCAGGTGAAATTCTCGCGCCGCGACTCAATCCACTTGACGGGCTTTTGAATCTTCATCGAAACGTAGCCCATCAGCGCTTCTTCCGCGTAAACATTGAGCTTGCTGCCAAATCCGCCGCCCACTTCCGGCGCAATCACGCGCATGCGGTTTTCTTCCAGGCCTAGCATTCCAGCCACCAGCGTGCGCACCAGGTGCGGAATTTGCGTCGACGTATACAAATTGAGCTGGCGGTCCGCGCCGCGCCACTCCGCTACCACGCCGCGCGTCTCCATGGCCATTGGCACTAGCCGCTGGCTGGTGATGCGCTGCTTCACCAAAACGTCGGCCTCGGCAAACGCGTTGTCCACGTTGCCGCCGTCCTGGTGATACGTAAACGCAACGTTGTCCGGCCACTGCGGATGCACCGCCGGCGCGCCTTTCGCCAGCGCTTTCTCGGGATCGGCCACCGCAGGCAAAGCTTCGTAATCCACTTCAATCAAATCGGCCGCATCGCTCGCAAGGTATCGGTCCCGCGCTACAACTACCGCAACCGGATGGCCGACAAAATAAACGCGGTCCGTTGCAAGAATCGTATGCGGCGGCACGCGCAAGTCAGGCATCACGATCCCGCAGGGAACTGCGCCCACGCCTTTCGTGTCCTTGCCGGTGAACACGCACACAACGCCGGGAGCCGCCTCAGCTGGCTTGGTGTTGATCGAGCGGATCCGCGCCGCCGCGTGCGGGCTGCGCAAAATCAGGGCGTAGTGCATCCCCGGCATCTGAATGTCTTCCACATAAGTCGCGGTGCCGGTGATGAGCCGCGGATCTTCGCGCCGCCGAACGCGCTTGCCGACAAAAGTTTCAGTTTTGGTAGCTGTAGCCATGGTCGCCTCCTACTTTCCCGCGCCGGCCGCGGCGGCTTTCACTGCGTTGACGATGTGCTGGTATCCCGTGCAGCGGCAGATATTGCCTTCCAGCCCGTGGCGAATCTCGTCTTCGCTCGGCGAAGAGTTACGGTCGAGAATTTGCTTCGATGCCATAATCATTCCGGGCGTGCAGAATCCGCATTGCAACCCGTGCTCATTCCAGAACGCTTCCTGTACAGGATCGAGCGTCCCGTTCGCTGCCAGGCCCTCGACGGTCACGATCTCCGCGCCGTTCGCTTGCACCGCAAACATCGTGCAGCTTTTAATCGCTTTTCGATTCAGCTCCACGGTGCACGCGCCGCAGAGCGAAGTTTCGCAGCCCATGTGCGTGCCCGTCAGGCCAGCAACGTCGCGCAAAAAATGAATTAGCAGCAGGCGCGGTTCGACGTCCTGGGAATAACTTTTCCCGTTGATCGTAAGATTGATTTTCATGGCGTTCTCCGGCGGGGACGATTTCAGCGTTGCAGAAGATACCAAAATTTTGCGCTAAGCGCACTCATCATACGCTTTTTTTGCGGGGGGCAAGGGGCCTGTAAAATATGTGAACCTCAATGGGGCTAGGCCTGGTAGATCATGACAAAGCCACTTCAAACGAGCGATCCAAAAAAGATTGTCGCGCCAGCAGCCTGGCTGGCAATACTAATGAACGCCGCAACCATCTTGCTGTTGGCGAGCCTGCATGTTCTCAGCCCGGAATTTGATCCATCCTGGCGCATGGTGAGCGAGTACGCGTTCGGGGCCATTATGCTTGGGTGTCGTCGCTCATGTTTCTATCCTGGGGCATTAGCACATGGGCATTGGCTGTGGCGATTTGGTCACAAGTTCAAACAAAGGCCTGCAAAGTCGGTTTGTGGCTTCTCGTCGTTGCAGGCGTTGGCGAGGCCATGGCTTCGGTTTTTGATGTCACTCGCGAAACAGGCCACGGCATCGCGGGCTTACTCGGAGTTGCTGGCTTTCCCATGGCGGCATTGCTGCTGAGCGTAAGCCTCGGGCGCACCGCAGCGTGGAATGGCGCGAAAAAGACGCTCTTCTGGCTCGCGAACCTCAGCTGGATAAGTGTCGTCCTCCTCGTAGCTACTTTGGCTCTGATGCTTATGCAAGTCGCCAAAGCCAATGGTGGCCAATTGGCTAAGGATGCCCCGAAATCCTTGCCGCCCGGTGTGATTGCATTGGACGGCCGGGCCAACCGCCTCATTGTGGTCTCAAATTGTTTGTGGGTCCTCATTGTTGCGTGGCACGCGATTAAGTTGCGGAACAGAACCGCCAATCTCCCGCAGTGACCAGCTGCGAGTCCTCAGCCGGATTTTGTAGCTGTACTTTGTTATCCTAGTTATCCTAGCGCCCGTGAAACCCAGCTTCCTCATTGATACCGACACCGCCTCTGATGATGCTGTTGCGCTGATCATGGCGCTGCGCTCGCCCGACATTCGCGTCCTGGCGATTACCTCCGTGGCAGGAAACGTAAATGTCCAGCAAGCCTCACGAAATGCGCTCTACACGGCGGAGCTCTGCGGGTCGAACGTTCCGGTTTTCGTTGGCGCAGAAAAGCCGCTGCGCCGCGAACATCAAAGCGCCGACTGGTTCCACGGCAAGGATGGCTTAGGCGACCACGGTTATCCGCCTCCGAAGCGCGCGTTGGAAAAGAAGCCTGCTGTTGATGCCATTGTTGAGACAATCCAAGCAAATCCCGGATTAATTCTGGTGACGCTGGGCCCGCTGACTAACGTTGCTTTGGCACTACAACGCAATCCGGGCATCGCCGCAAAAGTCAGCCGCTGCGTCATCATGGGCGGCGCGCCTTGCTGCGAAGGAAATGTCACGCCCGCCGCCGAGTACAACATCTGGTGCGACCCGGAAGCCGCGCGCATCGTAATGCGCAGCGGCCTGCCCATCGAACTCGTCGGCTGGCACCTTTGCCGTGGCGAAGCCGCCCTCAACTTAAACGATATCGAGCGCGTCCTCAGCCGGGACACGCCGCTTGCTCGCTTCGCCATCGAATGCAACAGCCGCGCCCAGGAAGCCTACTTCGAGCAGACACGTGAGCACGGCATCTCCTTGCCTGACCCTGTGTGCATGTCCACCGCTCTGGACCTGTCCATCGTCACGAACCAGAGCGAACACTATGTGGACGTGGAAACGACTAGCGAACTCGCCCGCGGCATGACCGTAGTGGACCGCCTGAACGTAGCAGGGAACGATCGCAACAAGGCAGTCTGGGCGGATGTTTTAAAGCGCGGCGTCAAGGCCAAGGTCGTCTGGACAATAGACATCGCCCGCTGGAAGCAAGCCTTGTTCGCCGCCTTGCGCTGACAGACTTGGCTGTAACCGGCCGAGGGGCGCCCAGCGATAGGGCCTAGGGATTAGGGCAGCGAGTCAATCTCCGGGGCACAAATGAGGTGTAAGATTCTGTGTAATGCGTCCACACTTTCCTACCTCGATGCTGCTACGATTCGTCGTTGGGGGACTCGCTGCCTCTGCGCCAAGTTTCGGACAGTTGCCCAACCGCGGCTCCAGTGGGAACACAGTCTGGAAGTGTTCGCTAACCACACGAGTTTTGAAGGCGACCGCCGTTACTTATTCTTGCGCGTGCTTACAGATGGTTTGGCGGAGTGTGAATCCTCAAAGCCGAGCGACCCAGAGCACCTCGCCAGCAAAAAGCTTTTGACGAAAGATGAGTACGCTAGGATTAAATCCATTATAATTGATCCCAAATTGGCGAAGGTGGGGCGGAGGTACGAGACGTGGTACGCCGTAGTCGATACCTCGACAGAGTGGGAAATCGAGATCCAGCGAGCGGGCCAAGCACAAGTCATCCAAGTTCTGAATTTTTCTCCGGGTTTAACCAAGCTGATGAAGCATCCGTATCCCGATGCGTTGGTGAAACTGGGATGCAATGTTGAGAAACTAAGGGCGGACGTACTTGGTGATTCACCGTCGCTTGATAACGAGTGCAAGAAAGTCCTTGGCTTGAAGGACCAGCGTAAGCCCTGATAACCGCGCAGATACTCCTTGCGCAACCTGCGCACTATTGGTAGAACTGCCCAAATGGCCGAAACTCCCCGCCCGCGGCACTCTCTTCTCGTGCGAATTACGCACTGGCTCACGACGTTTGCCTTCCTGGCCCTGCTTGTCACCGGATTGGAAATTGTTGTGTCGCATCCGCGCTTCTATTGGGGCGAAGTCGGCAACGTCAACACGACTCCTCTTTTCCAAATACCCATCCCATCCTCGCGGAACATGGTCCACACAGGCTACGGTTACGTCCTCCCCGACCAGAACGGCTGGAGCCGCTACCTCCATTTCCAATCGGCCTGGGTGTTGGTGCTCGTCGCATTGCTGTACGGTGTCGCAAGCCTCTTCAACGGGCATTTCCGGCGGAATTTGCTTCCCGCTCTCGCTGACGTCTTGCCAAAGCGCCTCGCGGTCTCCTTTGTCGGGCATCTGCGCTTCAAGCGGCCGAGCGCGGACGAAGCCTGGTCTTATAACGTGCTGCAGCGCCTCGCGTATCTCCTCGTGATTTTCATTCTCTTTCCGATGATCACCTGGACCGGCCTGGCCATGTCTCCATCCTTTGTATCGGCGGTTCCAGCCGCGGTGAATGTTTTAGGTGGGCAGCAGTCGGCGCGCACCCTGCATTTCTTCCTGACCTGGGCGCTGGTGCTTTTCCTTCTGGTTCACGTCTTTATGGTTTTCCTGGCGGGATTCCGAAGCCGCATGCGCGCCATGATCACCGGGCGCCCCGCGGAACCTCTGGATCGCGCCGCGGAGCCAATGGAGAAGGCATGAACAAACTCTCTCGCCGAAGACTGATTACCACCGGCATTGCAACGGCTACAGGTGCATCCGGCCTCGTCATTGCCGCGAAACTCGCCAAGCGCTATGGACTGATTCCGCCCGACTCCGGCGGCATCTACGGCCCCGGCGAAACGCTGACCTATGCGGCACAGCGCTTATTGACGCGCCACTCCCTCGCCCGCGAATTTTCCCGAAGCCAGATTTCTTCAAAACCCTTCGCCAACGAAGTTGCACCGCTGGGCGATGAGTTCGAGCGACACAAGCAGAGTGCATTTGCCGACTGGCGCCTCGTCGTCGATGGAATGGTCGCCCGCCCGCAGTCATTCTCCGTCGCCGAGCTCAAGAGCCTTCCACGCCGCAGCCACATCACCATGATTCAGTGCGAAGAAGGCTGGTCTTATATCGCCGAGTGGACAGGCATTCCCCTTTCTCACGTCCTGGAGCGGGTAGGGGCGCTCCCGCAAGTGCGATACGTCGTCTACCGTTCGTTCCAGCCAGATTGGTGGGAGAGTATCGACATGGCCGATGCCCTCCATCCCCAAACTCTGCTAACCCACGGCATGAACGGCGGTGGTCTGCCTGTCGGATTTGGCGGACCGCTTCGCCTGCGCGTTACCCGCCAACTCGGCTACAAGAGCGTGAAGTACATCACCCAGCTCACGTTGACCGACAACCTCAAACAATTCGGCAGAGGCCTGGGCTCCGCCTCCCCCGAAGGCGGCTACGCCTGGTACGCCGGCGCCTGAATGTTCATTTGCGCGCTTTTGCCAGACGCTTTGCGTTTCGAAGGTAGCTTAGTTTCACCGCTCTCTTTGCCCAGCTCTTGAGGATGGTGTACGGCAACGATACAACCACGAGAAGGCCTAAGAATTGCCAGCGCGACAAATGATGCACAGTTGTCCACCAAATGAGAAAGCTTCCTCCAACGACAGCCACGAGCAAATTCATCGTATGGATGGCGATGGAAGACCAGGGCCAAGCGCCAGTTTGGCGCTCATATGACGCCCACCAGTGAAAGGTGCTGCGACCTTCGCTATACATAGTTTTCACCGTGGGAAGCATTGCCATCCAGTCAAGTTTCGGCCTCGAGGCAGGGGATTCACACTCAGAGAGCTCGTGCAGCAGGTCCACATCGCAGTCCGAGCAGCGGGTAAATCCAGGGCGGTATTCGGCTCTGCATTTGGGGCAGAACATAACAAATCACCCAGCACACGAAAGCTCTAGAAATCTTGAGGGCTCTTACAATGTGACGAACCTCTGCCGGGGTCAACTCACGATTAAGAGCCATCCGGAAGAAGAGCTGTCCGCGCCCGAGGCGTATTCCTGTAAGCCTTGTATAATCAACAAGATATGAAGATATTTGACCACTGGCCTTGTACCCATTGGCCGCTCGCCCGCGTCCTATGTAATAGCCCCGCCGAGTCAAGAAGATCGACCCTGTGCGGAAGGGCAACTTCTTTCCCGGTCTGGGGTTTAACTTACCGGAAGCCAATGGTGTTAGGCTTCCGTCGGAAGGACCTCTTCCCAGCAAGGTCCCGGTGCAAGTCGAACTTCCCTTCCGAGAATAGGGGTTTCGTCATGAAGACGACCAAGTTTTCAAAGTCTGCCGGCCTAAACAAGGTAGGCGTTTTGGCCTGCCTCGCAGGTATTTTGCTTTTCGCGGCGCCGCAAGTGCGCGCGGATGATGACGACACGACCAAAGATCCTCCCAAACGCGTCGCGCGCATTAGCATCGTCGAGGGTTCCGTTTCTTTGCAGCCCGGCGGAGAAGGCGACTGGGGCAGCGCCGCAAAGAACCGTCCCGTAACCATCGGCGACAAGATTTGGGTCGACAAGGATTCCCGCGCCGAGTTGCAGGCGGGAGAAGCCTCTTTCCATGTCGGAAGCATGACCGCGCTTTCATTTCTCAACCTCGACGAAGGCATCACTCAGGTGCGCATTCCCGAAGGCGCCGTCAATTTTCGCGTCCGCGAACTGCGCCAGGGCGACCTCTACGAAATTGATACGCCGAACGCCGTGTTCAATGTAAAACAAGCCGGCGACTTCCGCATTGACGTCAATGAAGTTGGCGACTCTTCTCGCATTACCGTGATTCGCGGCGAAGGCGAAATCAGCGCCGCTGGAAAAACGTACGAAGTTCACGCCGGCGAACAAGCCGAATTCAACGGCCCGGAGAATGATCCCAACTACAGCATTCTTCGCGCGCCCGGTCCCGACGGATTGGACAAGTGGGCCGAAGAGCGCGACGTGAAAGAAGATCGCTCAGCTTCCGGCAATTATGTTTCGCGCGACATTCCCGGCTATGACGACCTCGATGACCATGGCACTTGGAGCGAAGAGCCGGAATACGGCCACGTTTGGTATCCCAATAATGTTGGGCCCGACTGGGCTCCTTACAGCGACGGTTATTGGAACTATGTCGGTCCCTGGGGCTGGACTTGGGTAGGCTATGAGCCTTGGGGTTTTGCTCCCTATCACTATGGCCGGTGGGCGTACATCGGCAGCAGGTGGGGTTGGTGTCCCGGACCGTACTATGGTTACCCGGTTTACGGCCCTGCGTTCGTAGGCTGGCTCGGCGGAGGCTGGGGCTTTGGATTAGGCTTCGGCGTGGGCTGGTTCCCGCTGGGGTGGGGCGAACCGTTCTTCCCCTGGTTTGGCTGCAGCCGCAGTTTCGTCACCGTCATCAACGTGCATAACACGTTCATCAGGAACGTGAATGTGTTTAACAACAGGAACTTCAATTTCGCGAACTCGCACAATCTGCGCGCGGTGACCACGACTTCGCGCAACAATTTCACCAATGGCGGGCGCATCAATCGCGGCGGGCAGCGCATCACGCAGGCCAGCTTGAACGGCGCGCGCGTCACGAACTCCGTCGGCATCCACCCGACGCAGCACAGTTCGCTGGGCGCTTCGAACTTCAATGGACATGTGGCGCGGCCTTCGAACGCAATTCAGAACCGCTCGGTCATGGCGCGCACGGCTCCTGCACAAGCTGCCTCTCGTGAATCAGTTCGCACGATGAGCGGCGCGACGAGCGCCGGACGTTTCGCCGGAGCGCAAGTCAGTGGCTCCGCTAGAGCAAACGGCGGTGTCGATGGCGCCGCAAGAGCGAACGGCCAGGTTGGCAACTCTGGCGCGCACAACAACGTTCGAACCAGCGGTCAGTTCGAAAACCGGCCGGGCAATGCGCCCGCAAATTCCGGCAATTCCGGAGTGACCACACGCCAGCGCGAGCTTTCTCAAAACCGGCCGCCCTCGGCTATGCCGAACGGCAACCGCTCCGCGAACAGCCCCGCGGCGAATAACAATTCTTCCCAGCGGCCCGGCAATGGTCGCACCTGGGAAGCGCAGGGCAACGCCACTGAGCGCGGCCGCGCCCCGCAAGGCTTTGGCGGTTCGAATCGTCCTTCGGACGCGCCGGGGCAGAACTCCCCGCGCAGCATGGGCGATCGCCCAGCGCAAAGCGGCCCGAGTTCGACTTCGCCCCACGCCCGCGCGATGAGTGATCGTCCACCGTGGGCGGGCAACGGCGGCCCGCGTGCCAGTGTCGGCTCTTCGGCGCCGAACTCCAACGGCGTTCGCCCGAACTACTCCAACGGCGGGCGCTCCTACGACAATCGCGGCTACGCGCAGCAGCCGTCCTACTCGCCGCGGACGTATTCCGCGCCGAGCCGAAGCTACCCCGCGCCATCGCGCTCCTACTCACCTCCGCCAAGCCGTAGTTACGGCGGCGGAGGCTATAGCGCCCCGCGCAATTACGGTGGAGGCGGCGGCAGCTATGGAGCCCCTCGCGGCTACGCTGGAGGCGGGGCTTCTCCACGTAGTTATGGAGGCGGAGGCGGTTCGCCCAGCTATGGTGGAGGCGGTGGCTCTCACTCCAGCGGAGGTTATAGCGGCGGTGGCGGGCATAGTAGCGGTGGAGGTGGAAGCTCGCATAGCAGCGGAGGTGGAGGTGGTTCGCACGGCGGTGGTGGCGGGCATCCGCATCGCTAATCCGCGTTTGCGTTTATGCGGCAAGTTAAAGAGTTCAACTTGAATTCTTCGATTGGCCTGGCTTCTCTGCGCACTGCGCGTCTCTGCGTTAGCTTTTTGGCGTGTTGCGCGAGCTCTTCGTTCAGAGCCGATGCCTTTAGGCGGCGACCATTTCCAGAATTGAATACGGACTCATGGTCTCCACCAGGAGTTTGAGTTGAAGGCCACATTTTGCGGCCAAGGCCGCGTATTCCTCCTGGGTGCGTTCCATTCCGCCGGGGATCGCCATCATGATGATGTCCATTTCCTTCGAGAGATGCGGCTCCGGCGTGGGGGGCACGACAGTTTCGATAATCAGCACTCGTGCGTGCGCCGGCATGTCGCGCTGAATGGCCGACAGGATCTTGATCGATTCCGCGTCGGGCCAGTCGTGAATGATATTCATCAGCAAATAGGCGTCGGCTTTAGGCATGACGTCCGTGAAGAAATCGCCGGCGACCACCGTGAGCTTTTCCCCATTTTCGGCCGCGATCCCAGCCACCACATGCCGCTGATCGAATAGGATTCCCTGCGTCTTCGGTGAACTCTTTAGGATGGCGCGCAGCAGGTGGCCACGTCCTCCGGCGATGTCCGCGATGGTAGGGAATTGCGAAAAGTCATACGCCGGCAGTATCGCGGCGATGTCGCGGTGCGATTTCGAGGTCATGGCCGCGTCGAAAATGCGGCTTTCGTCCGGATGCGTGGCCAGATACACGAAAACCCCCTCCGGATGCCGCTTTGTGAACGCACATTCGCCTGTGCGCAGCGAATGATCCAGATCACTGAACGCATCCCAAAACGCCGGCAGGCCGAGCATGCGCACGTAATCACGCAGGGAGCCAGGATGGTCGGACCGAAGCAATCGCGATGCTTCCGTATGATGCCAGGCTCCATTCTTCGATGCGAAAATCCCAACGGAAGCCAGTAAGCGCAGCGCGCGATAGAGCGGCTGCGGCTGCGTGCCGGTAGCTCTCGCGAGCGCCTCGGTGGATTGAGGCTGCTCGCCGAGCGCGTCGGCAACTCCTAACTGGGCAACCACGTGTAAACAGCGCGACGTCCAGCTTGCCGTGGTGAGTTGCATGAGCTGGATGTTCGCGGGACTCGGTGACATAGCAGTGCTGGGCGCAGTGCTGGCGTTCATTCGTATCTCCTCGGCGAAAATAGGGGACTCGGTTGCGCGATTATAGCCCAAAACCATATTCCTGGTCTCTCGCGCGCCGAAGACAAAAATGCCGGAGATGCCACAGCATCTCCGGCATTGGGACTCTTACGCGTCGTTTCATCAAAACGAGAGAACGCAGCCGCCGGAACCGTTGTTGAAGGCGTTGCTCCACAGCGACTGCACCGGAAAAGTTCCCGTTGAGAAGCTGACGTCTGCTGAGGCTCCTTGCCCTGAGGAGATCCAAGCGCACTTGTCGCCGTTTTCCTCGCCGCTCGTATCCAGCCAGCCGCCGTTCGGAAACTGGTCGGTAATCGTTTCGGCCATTTCGTGACCCGCGACGATGGTGATACCCGCATCATGGCCCAGTCCGTTGAAGTTGGCGCCGCAACTCGCGCCCGCGTCGGTCATATACGGGAGGTTCGTGTAGGCGACGTTGCCGACCGACGAACTGGTCGCGCTGTGGTACGCGCAGTATTGCGTCTTAAATCCTCTCGAGTTGTTCCCGGTCGCGGTAGCGATTACGTATTGTGCGCTGGCGTTGCTCGCAGCGGTGGTATTGCCGAAGTGCTGGGCTGCGCGCACGGCCTCGGCCGCGAGCTGCGACTGGCGAGGAGCTCGCGGAGCGCCCGTTGCGTTGTCCGCCCAGACTCCAGCGAAAATGCGGGCCGGATTGCCGGCGGGAGTTCCTGCGCCGTTGCAGAACACTGTGCCGCTGGCCACGCCCTGGCAATACTGGGTAACGCTGTTCAGCCACGAACTGCCACCGGCGCCGCTATAGAAGTTTTGCAAAATGGCCGCCTCTCCGCTCGGGTCGTTGTTGTTCCACTGGGAGCCCCAGAGGACCAAGAAGACCTTGGGCGCGGTCTCGACGCCAATGCCACCGATTCCGCCATGGTAGTTGAGTTCACTCTGCGGGCCGGCCCCTTGGCCGCCGTGCCGTGCACGGCCGTTGGCTTCGTGAAAGCGCTTCATATCTTCGACAGTCGCATGAATCATTGCCGCCGGTTGCCCCTCTTCGAGGATTCTCCACCCACCGGGTGCGCCCTCGTACAACATCGGCCTCTGCGCGTCTTTCTCCGATTGGGACTCCGGTTCCTGCGCGTGAGAAAACGGGCTCACCATCAGGAACCCCAGAAGGGCGAGAATGCCTCCTGAAGCGTATTTATGCGGAATCATGGACAACACCTCCGAGGTTTGGATTGGTTCCACAGATCAAGGCAGGGCGGGGCACGCTTGCATTGATCAACTGGGTCTCGCGTTGATACCACGATTTGGTCGTTGTTGGCAATCTTGGAATTACTGAATTTGTGGACAGAAAGGCACAGGGAAGGGGCGGCTTTGGGCGAGAAAAAACGTCGGCAGAGATGCCGGGCGGTACGAAATGTAGGCGGCCTGCCGAGGCCGCCCCTACAACTTCGTCGCCTTGTTCAACTGCGGGCCTCAGTTTTCGGTTCCGTAGGAGTTGCGCCCCATCTGGGCCCGCGGCACGAGGTGGTCGAGGCACCTCCCCTCGGGCGTAACCCGACGCAAACAAAAAAAGCAACGCCCGCCCTCCCGCGCATAAATGGCTTCCCGGAGTTCCGTGCTTTGGAAGAAATCTCGCGACTACGTTGAAGGTTGCAGGTGCCACCAGTTTCCTGCGCGACCTAGGCAGTCTCTGAGAGCGGAAGGTCCAAGTCCGAAGTCAGAAATGAGAATTTCTACTTCCTATTGCGCGTTCTTAACGAGACGGACTAGGTTATTAAGCAGGCCGGCGGTTGGCAGGCTCTCCAGCCCCTCCTGGGAAACGGCTAGCGGAGGGTTTTTGTGCAAAGCAACTGCTGGAGCCTGGCCAATTCGTGCGCGTGAAGCTTGCGGGCCTGCAGGCCGAGGGTGTGATGTTCCAGGCCGCAGTCACTGACGCCGTGGCGCATGTCGTGAAACAAACCTCGGGGCAGCCGGCGAGTACCTCGTGAAGCTGCTTTTTTCTTTCCTGAGAATCAAAGGCGATCCTATTCTGTCCGTTTCTCCTTGCCTGGAGTATCAATTTGCGCAAGCTCTCAACGTCCTCGACTGAGGAACTGCTAACCTGAAAAATATCCCTGGCGATAGGCGCAATCGTAATTCGACCCATGTCTTTGTGAGGTGAATCGTGTCCCTGCGAAATCGTCCCCTCAGTTTCGCTATGACTCTGGCACTTCTGGGACTGCTCACAAGCCCCTCATTGCACGCCCAGAATCCTGCCTGGGACTCTCTCAAACAATTGACCAACGGCCAG
>DATEGO010000018.1:0-44545 GCA_035280065.1 Candidatus Acidiferrum sp. | reverse complement strand
GTCAGCCTCTCGAATCCTGCGCGTTAGGTTAGCGTATCAGCGCATCTTGACTCATGCCAGGAGAAGAAAGATTTCAAAAATTGTGCGCTCTGCATCACGCAAGGGTCGCTGCCTTGAGGCTGCTCGGCCTTGTGTTCCACTGGCCTTGTAAAAAGTGCTGTTAGCCATGCTAAAGAACACGATGCCAGAGACCGAGGCTCCCGAGGAGGTTTAGGAGAGGCGGCGACATCAAGTTTTCTTGAGTTGTCTAAGGTTTTGTGTCGCCGGGCACCTTCGCTGCAACAGCACCAGAAGGTTCTGGCACTGAGCTATCTCCTTGGCGAGTCAGATAGAACAGGAAATGTGTGATCTGGAAAGGCATTTTCTCACTTTCGGCGATAGGTCCCACTGGTTTGGACTTGAGCATCCGGAGCTCGTCACTCCACGGGTCGATTTTGATGCGTCCCCCGAGTGGCAGCGCAGCAATGACGCTGGCTGGTGTCTTCCGATCGGGCTCCGTGGAGAACTCCGCGGACGCCAGGATCCAGCTTGTTGGAACCCTATTGCCCAGGTTTGGACTGATTAGGTTGGGGATCTGCTTCGACCTGTTCTTGAGCGCTTGAAGGAAGAGCTGTCCTGCACTTTCGTAATTGTTGTACGGTGAATTTCTGAGCAATTCAATCGCCTTTCGGCTCGCAGCGTGTTCCTCTTCAGGAGTGCGGGCAAAGTCGAAGTGGCGGAACGTCTCCTTTTCGTTGACATGAAGATTATCGAAAAATCCAAATTGGCTATCTATGCGATGTCCAAGGACAACGTGCCCTATCTCATGGGCCAGAATGGCCGCCAGGCTCGTTTCATCGGGTAGGACGTCAATCAACCCTCGGCTCAAAACGATGGTGTGCCCCATGGCGAACGACTCCAGCGTTGAGGTCATCAGGATACGACAGCGAATCTCTGGTTGAATGTCCAGACCGTTGGTTACCTCGATGTTGTTGATTACAGTCTGCAGCACGTTGTCCACTTCTCCGGAAGGCGCTAGTAGCCCCTGCTGCTCCAGGCGTTCCGTAATGTTGTCTTCGGCTTGCCGGTCCCAGGAACGCTCCGACTGTAGTGGCGAGTAGTCGTTGGCAGATTCCGACTGATCCGTGATTCTCCCAGGAGCCTCCACAAGTACCTTGCTCAGTTCCTGCTCTTGCCGCCCATGGCCAAGGTTGTAGCCCCAAAGGCGCGTCTGCGCGCGAAATGCTTTGTATCCGATGTTCCTTGTCCTCTTGTCGTTGACGCTGCCTTCTTCGGCATAGATAAACGCGGGAAGCCACAGATTCTTCGCCACGTTGATGCGCCAGCTATCAAAATTGAAATAGTTGCTGACCAATGATGGCCCACCATAAGCGCCGTTAAAGCGCACAATGTGATAATCCTGATCCTCCACCCAGATGCGGCCGACGAAACGCCCTTTGCCTGCGTTCGGCAATGGATCGATGTCAAAAACCAAACACCGCACTTCACCTAAAAACTCACGCCGTACGTACTCAAACCGGTAATGACTGCGATCGAGGCCGTATATGTCCACGTAAATCATTTGCAGGAAGCCACGTGGCACAAACTCCGTTGTCAAGAATTCTTTCAAGCCTCCGAACAGTTGATTGTTCACACCTATGGGACGGTCCAAAGGTTCAAGCTCCACTCCTCTCGCCAACTCAGCCCGGCCAAGAAAATATTTGTCGCCGCTCGGGACTGCCCCTGCTTCGTTGTTTGCACGCAGATACTGGATGTAGGTCTCAACCAGCGGCGTGTATTGGCGAAGTAACTGCACTGCCGTCTGTTCTTGCGCCACAATCTTGTCCACCACCTCGTTCTGGCTTGTCAGTTGTTGCGCGGTTGCGGCTAACGGCATTGCGCTTAGCACTAGGGCGACAAGAAGGATTTTGAAGCTGCACATGCTGCTTACCGATTTGGGCTGAAATGTAAGGAGTTTCAGGGGTTGGTAGACCAGGGAAAGGAAACCTACAAGGCTCTTCCAATTTTTTAGCAACACCCGTTACGGAACTCGACCACAACCCTCATGCCGAACGAGCCATCTCAGCCTTCCCAGTAATTACCATCTCACTGTGAATGAAGCATCTGTCAAAAGTTACAGGTAGTTTTTTCGCTTGGCGCTGAGCGATGCGCCGTTGCCAAGGCACGAAGCGCGATCAGGGGAATGCCAGCATCTTCGATCGGATCAGTTCGGCCACCTCTTGCGCGAAGATATCTGTAACCTTGAAGAGTTGTTGTCGGGAAGGTTTGGCGACGCGAAAGTAGGTAGACAGAACACCCACCAATTGACCGGAAAGCGTTGTAAGCGGTATCGATTGCACAGCTCGAACGCCCTCATTGAGAATGATTTCTCTCGCTCTTGTCCCGCGAAAGATGGGGTCGTTGGCAACGTTATCAACGATTACGCGTTGTCCGCGCGACAGTGCGGTGCCACAGGCACATTGGTTGTGCTGAACTGTATCGAAAAACTCCAAGAATCGCTTGCTGAAGCCGACCTGCGCGGCGATGTGAAGGTTGTTAGTCTGGGGATCCAAAACCTGCAAGTCACCCATGTCTGCGCCGGCCATTTCGATGGCGCGGGCCACCACTTTAGACAGGGCAGGGTGCAAGTTCGACGACAGCAGGCTCGAAGGCAAAGTCGGAAGGAGCCCACTGCTAACGAATTGCTCACCTCTAAGAACCGCGTCGATAGCGTGAAGCAAATCACGCGATGCGCGTGGCTTGTGAATATAGCCTGCGCCGAGCGTAAGAGCTTCGATTACCAAATCGGCGTCAGACTCCACACTGAGGAACAAGATCTTTGCAGCCGGAGCGAGCTTTCGAACACGCCTCGCTGCTTCGATGCCATTGAGTCTCGGCAGGCTGATATCCAGGAGGATCAAGTCAGGCTGCAGCTCTTCAGCTTTCTGGACAGCTTCCAACCCGTCTGAGGCCTGCTTAACCTGAAACTCCGCTCTCGGTTGCAGCAGCGAACAGATGAACCCGCGGAATTCTCCAAAGTCTTCGACAAGAAGGATCCTAACAGACTCCACCACCATCTCCCCCACTACTTCGTTCGACGTCATCCCCCAGGATCAGCGTTGCCTTTGTGAAGGCAGATACAATCTTCAGGAACTTCTCCCCTGAACTGGCCCGTTCTCTGAGCCGCATGATTATGAGGTTTAGCGTCGGCGGTGAGGAGTGAGGGGGTTCTGTACGTACTACATAACCCGCCTTAGTATCCGCCACTCTTTGTGGGCGCACTAATCATGCAGGTCAGGGCCCGGCTTAATATGAAAAACTGCATAATTCTGCGCAGCTAGCGCCATCTGTGTCAAGGTGATTCGCAGGAAGCAAACACCAGGACCGATGCGACCCTCTTCTTTGCTTCGTGGAACCCTCATCTGTGGAAAAGGCCGCGACTTGTCGTTGCCCAAGTACCTGGCGAATCAAATTCGGATCGTTTACCCAAACAGAGGCTTGAAGCCTGGGAGCGGGCCTGCCTGTCTTAACTCACTGGCTAGCTATGCCCAAGTTTGTGGCTTATACTCCGCAGGTACGTCGGAACGCCGGCCCTCAATTGCGCCTGTCGCATACGCTTCACTCAGGATGGACGAGGCTATGGAAGAGGCAGCACACACCCTCACGCCCGACACTCAGCTGTTCCGTGATATCTTCAACGCGAGCCCCATCGGAATTGCGGTGGAGAACCTGGATGGGCAGCCTCTTTTCGTAAATCCCGCCCTTTGCTCGATGCTTGGGTTCAGTCAAGAGGAGTTGTGCGGCAAGCATTGTGTGGATTTTTCTCCCCCCGAAGACGCCGAAAAGGACTGGGCACTTTTTCAGCAATTACGAGCAGGTTCGATAGACCACTACCAGCTAGAAAAGCGTTACTTCCGGCGAGACGGTTCGTTGGTTTGGGGAAACTTGAGTATCTCTTTGTTGAAAGGCCGTCAATCACCCTTGGTGCTCGCGATGACGGAGGACATTACTGCGAAGAAGACCGCAGAAGAGGTTCGATTCCGGCACTCCGCAATTGTGGAATCGTCTGAAGATGCGATTGCTTCGGTGAATCAGGATGGTGTTATCCAAAGTTGGAATAGGGGTGCGCAACGCATCTTCGGATACACCGAGAGTGAAGCCGTCGGAAAGTCAGTTAACATTCTTGTCCCGCCTGAGCGGCCGGATGAGGAGAACAAGATTCTGGAAACGTTGAAGGCCGGCGGTCGCATCGATCAATTTGAAACGGTTCGTGTCACCAAAATAGGGGAAAGAATAAACGTATCCCTGAGTATTTCCCCAATTAAGGATTCATCCGACAAAATAGCGGGCTTTTCTGGTATCTCCCGTGACATCACTGAGCGAAAGCAGGCAGAAGAGGCGCTTTTGGAGGTGAACCGCACTTTAGAAGCGCAGGCGAAAATACTGCAATCACGGGAGGAACTCCTCAAAGTCTTCGTCAAAAACGTACCAGCGGGCGTTGCGATGCTCGACCGTGATATGCGCTACCTCCAAGTGAGTGACCGCTTCTGCGCGGATTATTCAGTCGACAGCTCTCAAGTCTTGGGGCGTTCGCACTATGAAGTTTTTCCCGATATACCCTATCGTTGGGAAGAGATTCATCGCCGTGCTCTTGGCGGAGAAACCCTGCGGGCCGACGAAGACCGTTGGGATCGCCACGGCGGCACTATGTGGGTGCGCTGGGAAGTTCTACCTTGGCGTGGCGCGGACGGATCGATTGGGGGGATTCTCATCCTGGCCGAGGACATTTCACGACGTAAGCATATGGAAGAGGCGCTCTCAAGCCTGAGCCGGAAACTGATTGAGTCGCAGGAGCAAGAACGAGCCCGAATTGGGAGAGAGCTTCACGACAACATCAGTCAGCGACTGGCGATGTTGTCGATTGGCCTAGAACGAGTTCAAAATAATCCTTCGGAAGTCGTGACCCGCCTTCAAGAACTTCGGGAAGAAACGATTGCGATTTCCAGCGAAGTGCAAGCACTATCTCACGAGTTGCACGCTTCAAAGCTTGAATATCTGGGTGTTGTTTCTGGCATGAAGAGCTGGTGCAAAGAGTTTAGCGAGCGGCAGAAAATGGAGATCGACTTCAGAAGTAACGTCTCTAGTGCCTTGCCATTCGAAGTCGGCCTCTCCTTATTTCGAGTGCTCCAGGAAGCCCTGCACAACGTCGTCAAGCACAGCGGAGTAAAACGGGTTGCGGTGCAAATATCGGAGCAGGCAAATGAAGTTCATCTCACAGTGAGAGATTCAGGCAACGGGTTCGAGATCGAAGCAGCAAAGCGAGGTAGCGGCCTAGGTCTGACAAGCATGAAGGAACGAGTGCAACTGGTGAGCGGACAGTTGTTTATTGAATCGAAACTACAGGAAGGAACAACTCTTCACGCTCGCGTGCCCCTCAGTCCCAAAGTGAAGTCGGCGCTGGCAGGCGGACAGGCTTAGGTTTTTTTGAAACCCGGCCGTGATTCTCGCGGGCCTACTTTCATTTGCTTCCGGTAACCTTCGCTCACGGGACTTTCGCCGATAGTTTGAGAATGGATGCGACACACACAGAAAAGCCCCAGGACCACTCGCCGCCTGGGGCTTTGTGAAATCGAGCGAGATTCCGCCGTCGATTGCTCACCGGTCAGCCTCTTTGTTCTCTAGATTCTTATTTCCCAATAGCAGGATGTCGCTGCTGCGGAGCAATCTTGCTCAGGCCAAAGCGCCCGTTTGATCCCGTTTTATTAGCAGTCGGCAGATCGGTTTGCTGTAGTCGACGACTCGTCACCAAGGGATGCTTAACCTTGGGAATTGGGTGCTTGTTTTTGTTAGCCCTGGCTAGTCTTCAAATGCCAAGACCGGTTGCAAGAATGCCCCGCAACTAACAACCAAATTCCCCCGGACTAAAGCCTGTGGAGTACGACCACGTTGGTTGCCTGGAGGCCTTTTGTGCCTTGGACGACCTCAAATTCCACGGCATCACCTTCCCTCAAGGTGCGATGTCCCGGCCCCACAATTGCGGTGTAGTGGACAAAGACGTCCGGACCGTCACTGCGCCCGATGAAACCATATCCCTTGGCATCGTTGAACCATTTCACATTGCCAATCACTTTGCTCCTCTCTCCAAATACTTCTACTGGAAACTCAACCTGACGGTAGAGGCTGATGCCTCGGCCTCTTGATGTCGTTGCTCTCGGGCAGCCAAGGTACTTCTTCTTGAGTCGGTAGCTTTATAGAGCACTGCATCAAAAAAGAACCACGAGCAAATTAGCGGGAATAGGTACAGCTGCCAGAGTCCTTCTCCAGTTCTCGAACAGACGCTCAACCGACCTCTTCAAACGCAGAGGTTGCTGGCAAAAATGACCGTTCAGAGAGGAGGTGAACAGCAGTTAGGTTCAAGGTGGAGAGCCCTAACTATAAAGGGGAGCCCCGATTTAGTTCACAAGACACAAGAACGAGATCATCAAGTTAGCCAGCCTGATTGATCGGGCTTATGGACAAACTGTTTCGCCTAGCCTGCTCAGTAGCGAATGCCCCAGGAGATCGTGAGGAATTGTGTGGTGATATTCTTGGTCGGCGCGAAGTGATAGCGAGACTCGACGTACATCCGGTAGGGGGCTACACCCACTCTGAATGTGAGACCAATGCCTCCATTGACGCCCAAAGCGCTTGAATTGGAATGCACTTCCGTCAAATCGCTAACGATGATTCCTGATGAGCCTGGTGGGCATTCATATCCCCAGAATGCCCAGGCCGGAATGCAACCGACATTTGTACCATCAGGAACAGACCTTGAGAGGCTCGCGGTGCGGTAATACCAGCCGCCGCCGCCAATGAAGTAAGTGCCAACTGATCTGCCGCGCAACTCGAATTTGTATCCGCCCGTGAAAGCGAAAAGGTTGCCATGACCACTGACCTTATTGGTATTTAGCGCGATTTGGATAGGGCGCACAGCAGCGTTTGTAGGGTAAAGCCAATTCCACATGAACTCGCCTACAAGCGCGTGGCGCCGAGTGAAGTTATAACCTGCGCCGGCATTCACTCCCAATCCCCAGCTTACCTGCTGCCCAATCGGACTCAAAGGGGCGGTCAAGGGCATGCCGAGATTCGTGGTGCCGCGCGGGTTATCGTTTCCAACTTCTGGTTCGCCCCAATGCACCCACCAAGGGACTTCCTCCTCTTTTGGAGGTTGTTGTTCTGGGGCTTGTTGTTGTGGTGCCTGGGCCCATGCGCCACCGGGAGAGGCTAACAAACAGGCCCAGAATAGAGTTGTCAAAGCGCGCTTCATGATGCCCTCCAGGAGGACAACTAGTTACGACCAGGAATTAGCTGTGTCGACGTAGACCCTGCGGGGAGGAAATCCCTTAGCCGTGTACTTTCATTGCGATTCTTACGACAAGAAGCAGGATAGTTAGGGAGGCAGCTAGCGTGAACCTGTCAGAAATGACAGAACGATTCAAGAGGGGAACTGAGGCGGGGCTGGAGAGGTTACGTGTGAACGTATCCCCAGTCTCTTAGTCTTTTATTTGAACCCTTCGCAAAGGATTTGAAGCAGCCACGCGAAACACCCCAATGTCAGGGCTATCAGTCCCCAAAAAAAACACGAGAATGTAAATAGCCCATCACGCCTCCCCGCGGCTGCGCCGTTCACAGCATGCCGAGGCGGAACGCCAGTGTCTTCTTGTGATGCCTGCCATTCGAGTGATCGCATGCAATCATCGACTTGTGTCTGCGTTGGCGACCATTCAAAGGATTTCCGGTCTTTCCGAGCGGTCCTGGAATACAACATCAAAAATCCCTTCTGATTTCATTTCCATTGTCGAGTTCCATTGTGGAACCACGTCATGCTGGATTTGCGATGCTGCGCCTAGGTGACTCGGGCGTCTTCCAGAGCGCTGGATCGCGCGAACTGTTTCGCGTTCAGCTCCCCGGCGGAGCCACGTAGTAGCCTGGCCGCGCCCGCGCTTTCAAATCTTTACGTTTCACGTGCACTCTGATTCTGTGATAACCGCTCTCGTTTGTGCCCTTTGGCTCGTAGGTTAAGGAGTATTGCGCGTGCAGTTCGCCGCCAATCTCGTCCACGGCTTTTTGCAGTGAGGTCGGCCCGAATGTAGCAATGTGGCGGCCGCCGGTTCCCGCGGCGGCCTTTTGGAGAGCGTGACCGGTAAGTTGGTCTTTGACATTCTTCAGCGCCCAACGGTTGAAATTCATCAAGTTTCCGTACCCATAGCGAATGTCTTCCGTGGAGGATATTTGCACTGTTCCGGGCATCCCGGGCTGTGGAAATATCCCTTCCGGCGTGACCTGATGTCTAACGTCCTTCGGAGTCGCCATCAATTCCGCCAAGGTCGTCGGAATCCCCACCGAATAAATGGCTATGTTGTAGAGTTGTGCTCGCTTTATCACCGCGTCTAGCCGCCCGTCACTCCCAACGTCGCTCGCTTCCGACATAATCACCATAACGAGGCGGCGTTCTTGCAGGTCGGCCGAAGACAACGGCTGGCGGCGGCTGCTCAGGAGGTCCACTCCTAAAGCCATGGCATCAAACAACTTCAACCTTTCTGTGCGGCTCTTCAAAGTATTTATCGTGTTAAGAATCACATCGTGGTCGGTTGTGAAGTCTGTCAGTTTGTCCACGGAATCACTGAAGCCCACTACAGCGGCTTCGTCGTCGGGGCCCATGACCACATCCGAAAAAAGGATTCCGGTCCTGCGCACGTCCGGTAGAAGAGGATCAATTCGCGAACTGGTTTCCACCAAGAGGACGATCGAAAGTGGAGGGCGTCCAAAATCAAGAAACGCGATTTTCTGTGGCGCTCCATTGTCCGTGATTTCAAAATCTTTCTCGTCTAGATTCCAAGCCAGTTCGCCCTGTCCATTCGTAACTGTAACGGGCACGTTCACGAGTAACACACGCTTGCGGATTCTCTCTTGAGCGACTGATACCCCCGTGTCTGGCTGGTTTATGATTGGGGCGGAGGGCGCTTGACCCAGCATGGGCGTTGCCGAGGTCAGCGCTGCAGTGAAGGCAAAAAACCAAGAAACCCTGTGCACTCTCATGGTCCACCCCTACGCGGCTGGAGACTCCGGAACGGGCAATCTTGGTCCAGTCAACGTTCCGAGTCTCTACAATCGCTAAGGACTGAGAAACTGACAGTTCTGACAGCGCCCCAGAAAGCATTACGTCCGCGACCGCTCTGTTGATCCGGAAGATGGTGCCAGCGCAGAGTCTTCGATGACTACGAGAAGGGAAACGGCAACACGCTACTAATGTCGCACTTACAAGTCTACCCAAAAACCAGGCCGGCACCAGACTTCATTTTGGAGGTTACGTATTGTTATGAGTTTTGGGGTTCAAGGCACAATACAACGTAAATTCGAAAGTCAGTAGGAAAGTGTTGAACGCGTGTTAGCGTGTTCACGCTCTTTTGAGGAACAGCAGTCCACCCGTCATGCCATTCCAGTCGACCTTGATTGTTTCTCCGGTCGTCACCTGATCGGTCGCCAATAGGCTTGCCAGGGGATAAACGAGGTGCCGCTCGATCGCTCTTTTCAAGTGCCGAGCTCCATATTTTAGGTCCGTACCTTCGCGTAACAGGAAATCCTTTGCTGCATTCGTCGCTCGGAATACGAAATTTCCCCTGGGCGTTTCTAACAGCCTCTGCTGCACCATTGTAAGTTCGATGTCCAGGATGCGCTCGAGCTGTTCCCTCCGTAGAGGCCGGAAAACTACTGTCTTGTCGATTCGGTTCATGAACTCCGGGGCGAACCTCCGTTTCGCTGCTTCTGATGCCATCCGCTCAACTTTCTCATCCAGCCGCGCTTTCGGTTCCGGTCTCACCGCTGCTGCGAAACCCATGCCGCCTATCATTAGCTGAGTAATCTCTCCGGCGCCCAGGTTTGAGGTCATGAAAATCATTGCTTGCGATAGATCAACCCGCCGATTATCTCCCAACGTCAAGGTCGCCTTGTCCAAGATTCCCAATAACAGTTGCCAGAGCGCATCACTTGCCTTCTCGATCTCGTCGAACAACAGAAAGCTGATCTTCAAGTTCTCGGTGTGGTACGCCGCGAGGGCCTCTTGGGTGATCACTGGACGCGTTTCGCGGTGTCCTAAATATCCTGGGGGCGAACCGATGAGCTTGGCGATTTCGTGCGAGTGTTGGAATTCGGCGCAATCGACCTTGATCAGTCCACGCGGATCGCCGAAGAGCGACTCGGCAGCTGCTTCGACGAGCCGCGTCTTCCCCGTACCCGTCGGTCCGAGAAACAGCAAATTACCAAAGGGGCGCCCGGGGGATTGCAAGCCGGCACGAAACACTCCGTAGAGTTCTACGACGGCCTGCACCGCTTCATCCTGCCCAACAATTTTATCGCGCAGGTGCGTCTCAAACTTCCGCGACTCCTCGCCCTGCACGGTGGGATCTAACCGTACTGCTTGTGCTCCCAAGGCCTACCCCCCGTTGAATCTCAGCGGGCCCGCTGCGCCGAGCTATACTCGTCGTCCGCGCGAGCATGTTGGTGGTCAACCGCAACCAGAAACTCTCAATTGCATCTCGCTCGGGCGCCGGACAATCGCACTCCACAATGTTCTGAGACGCTATGAATCCTTGTCGTTGCTCAAGGTCAATCAGGCAAAACCCAATACACTTGCTCGGCTGGTCTTTCAATCCGCTGGGGCCAGGAGTTTGGAAATGGCGCCTTCACGCCGGCGCGAGAGGGACTTCAGAGAAGCTGCTTGCGCTCTAGCAACGACAGCTCAGTTTGGTCCAGTTAATCATTGCGCAAGGCCCAGTGTCGCTGCTCTTGTCAAGCACTGCGGACGTCGCTAGGGTTTTTCCATTGGTCCAGAGTCTAAGCTCTTCGGAGAATTGATGAAAAGGAAGTGTATTGGAAGGGTTTCACCAATCCTTCTGGCACTTGCCGGCATGATTGGTTTGCCGGCGCAAGGGCAGGTTTGGGATTTCATGGGCGATGCTCAGATTAGCAGCACGCGGAACCATGAAAAGATCCAAGTTACCCGGCGCAATGCTCTCTTCCACGCCATTCAACTGCGGGTAAGCGGCGAGGCTATTTTTTTCGACCATGTCGTTGTCCATTTCGGAGACGGCACGTCCGAGGACATGGCCATTCAAGGCCGGATCTGGCCCGGAGGAAAAAACCGCGTCATCGACTTGTACGGCGAACGTCGCGCAATCGAAAGCGTCGAGCTTTGGTATTACGGAGAGCCTTGGGAGCATGACCCAAAGGTGATTCTGTACGGTTCCTGAAGATGCCAGGGCCAGATTTCCGCGCAAATGCCAAAGCCGGATAAGCTGGACAGTACAAATAGCGACGGTTTGGGGGATGGCCTGAGGATCCTGTGACCGCCCTCACCTCTGTCTTTGACGCTGACCGGCAGCATCAACCTATTCGGACTATCTTCAACGAGTTGCGTTTCGTTGAAGGCTTTTCTGAAAGGATGAATTCGCTGCCCAGCAAATATCGATAGAGATGGTCCAACGGTTCTGGCGGATGCAGGTCATCAGCACCGATCATCCCATTCCTCTCTTTCCATTTCCATCCTGCCAGTCCCGCTACCTGTACCCGCCTTCGCACTTCTTCTGCTGGCATGGGGTAAACACTGATTCGAACATTTTGCATGAAGAGCCGGGCAATTCCTTCCAGCAAGGCTCCCGGCAGGTCTTTGTATCCATCGTTAAGGACACGCAATAGCGCTGTGAGACCGATCGCAAAGTGAATCCGGGACGTCGTGTACCGGTTCACGTATGCACTCATCTTGTAGAGTTCCCGCGCGCGGAAAAGCATCACCCCATATCTTAGCTTTTGAAGAGTGTTTATGTGGCGCAAGATTTCTCTTAGCTGAACTTTACTGTCTTCCGCCGGGACGGCAGGGACGGACAGACAAAACAGGCCGAGCCTCCCTTCGCTTTCAGCTAGCTCTTCGCCCGGCAGTTGAGCCAAGGTATCCCGGACCAGGTCCGTGTGAAACTGGCTTACATTATCAAAACTGCCCGGGGCCAAAACGAGTCCTCGTTTGTAAAGCAGTTCGTTTGATGGCACCAGATGATTATCGGCCGGGAATACCACTGCTTCCGCGTAGCCGCAAGCTACAAGGGAGGCATGAATTTCATTTCGATCCCAGTCTTCGAAAACCGGCCCGCCAAATTCCAAACAGTCGATCTCCGCTCGCTGCAGTCCCAAATCCTCGGCCAAGTCGGCGAGAAACTGTTCAGGTGTTCCCAGGGCATGGAACGCTGCGTCGATTAGATTCACGCCGAGAATGCCAACAGCTTCTTGCTGGCTCGCACTACTGGGGTCCCGCAGATTTACGTGCAGAACTATTTCATTTGGCGCTCCGCGCGGCACCCTCTGGAAACGCAGCCCCAACCATCCATGGCAGTCGTTCGTTCCAGCATAATTCCTGGAAGAAACCGTATCTACAAAGGAGAAAAACTTGGTGTCAGCTCTGCGGCTGGCTTGCAATTGTTCGAGCAACTGCGCCCATTCGATCTCGAGCATAGCTCGGAGGCGTGGTTTGGAAACATAGCGCGTCGCGATTCCATAAATGTGATCGCTCACTCCTTTGTCATATGCCGAGATTGTTTTGGCTACCGTGCCGGAAGCGCCTCCTACAAGCAGAAACCAACGAGCCACCTCCTGTCCTGCGCCGATCTCCGCGAACGAGCCAAAGATGGTGGGATCGAGATTGATGCCGAGTGCTTTTTGATGTGTGTCGTGTTCCTCGTGATTGGGCATCGTGGATACTCATCGCCGTCTTAACTGCTGGCACAGAAGCTAAATGATCTAAAAAGTGCGCGGTTAATTCAGAGGTTGACACGAAGCTTACTGCATTAAGTGAGGATCCGAGCGGCCCGCGGGAAGGCAAGGACCACACAAACACAACTAGGCCAAAAGTCGGTTTTCATCTACGTTTTGCAGCAAGCCATGCCTCATGAACTAGATGTTGTTCGCACTCGCCGCAACCCCACTGAGACTAGCGCGTGCAGGATTTGCCGAGGAAAGGACATTCTCGGGTTGCTTCTCAACGCTCTTTTCGATCTCGATGGAACCTTTGAACAAGGCGCCGTCTTCAATAAAAACCTGCGGCGTTGTCAAGTCTCCGGTTACCGATCCGTCGTTCTTGACTTCGATCCGGTCTCTCGCAAAGACGTTTCCTTTCAAATTACCCCTTATTACCACTTCGCTCGCGGTTATGTCTGCTTTTACGTTTGCCGTCGGCCCTATCATTAGCTTTCTCTCGTTGAGTCGGACGACTCCTTCGACCGAACCATCTATGAGAAGGTCCTCGTTGCCTGAGATTTCGCCCCTTACGAGCAAGCTCGGGCCAAGCCGCGACTGACTTGCTTGCAAATTTCTAGGCTCCAGTTTCGCAGTGTCCGGCCTTTCGGGCTTATTTCTATCCCGTATGGGAACCGCCCGTGGTGTACCACGGCATAGTTCGGAAATGAAGACATGCAAGTCTCTCCGCCAGCTACGTAGCCTATAGCTCGTCGTGAACTTCACTCCGCCCATTTAGATCACCTATCTCGTCCTTGCCGTGCTTGTCCGCAGGAACAGAAAACCACGTCGTATAGTCCCCTCCACACTGTCAAAACTGACAGGTAACAGCCAAACTGCCCGTACTAAAATTCGAACTCTGGAAAGGAGGATTATGTTTCGAAGACTGTTACTACTGCTTGGACTGCTTCTCCTTGCGTCGCTTTCGGCGCAGCCACAAGACAAGATAGAGGTGTTCGGCGGCTATTCTTATATGCATTTCCACAATTCGCCATCAGCCAATCTCAACGGATGGGAGATCGCAGGGCAATATAAGTTCACGGATTGGCTCGGCGGCGTAGCGGATCTCGATGGTCACTACGGATCGTCCGCTGGCATCGGTACTTCAACCTATACTTACCTCTTCGGGCCGCAAATCTCGCTGCCTTCCCGTGTCTCGCCATTTGCGCGCCTGCTCCTCGGCGGAGCGCACATCAGTCAAGGAGGTTTCGGAAGCTCGTCATTTTCGATGGGGTTGGGAGGCGGTATCGATATCGGATTATTTCACGACCAGTTTTATTGGCGCGTGATTCAAACCGACTATTTGATGACCCAGTTTGGAAGCCACGCACAGAATAATTTTAGGGCCTCCACCGGAATTGTCATCCGATTCTAAGCAGCAAGGTTCATGTGTGAACGGCCATCTTATTCAAGACCATCAAGACGCGCACTGTTAGGCACTTAAGTTCGCAATCATGTGAAAGGACACAAAACCTACGGTGTTTCACCTCGAGCGTACGGCTGAGTGTTCTGCGCAGATGGCCCCGAACAAATGCTTGTCCTCTTGAATGCGAAGCCTGAACGGATACGGACAGAGGATGTCAACCTTGCGGTTCTTTGCAAGTTCGTTTTGCCGAATTGTTCGAGCCGAATCGTGGCTTCCCTTTTACCCTCCGCCACAAAAGAGCTACACTTTCTCTAAGAATTGCAACACGGGGATGTTTTGCCTTTGCCGCTTTCAATGCTGACTCAATGAGGCTGTTGAAGCCGTCAAGAAATCGACGCGAGTCAGGCCACTCATTGATCATAAATGTGGAAAGAGCATGGGCGGCATCCAGCGAAACGTAGGTCCCCTGTTGAATAAGAACATCAACATCCACACCTTCGGTTTTCAATCTCTCAAGCAACATATCCCGGTGTGGTCTCGTAGCGATCACAATCGCCGCGTTCCCAAACTTTAGAGCGGTCCCGATAAAGTGAGTAATCCTCTCGAGAAAAACCGCATCATCTGGATAGAACTGAACTTCGTGGCAACGAGTGAACTTCGCTTCTGGCGTGTCGGCCAATTTGTGACCGGAGAAGCTCATCGCGGAGTTTTTCGGAGGCTTGTGCATCATCGTTGTCGGCAGAAATGCGTCCCTTTATTCTGCTACTGACAAACTGCTTGCCTTGAAAGACAGCTTCCACAGCCGCAATCAGTTCGTTTGCAGCATCCGACTTGGCAACGTAGCCATTCGCGCCAGCATTTAAAGCTTCTTCCACCACTTCTATTGAGTCAAAAGCGCTTACAAACAGAATTTTCAAGTTGGGGGCAACTTTGCGAATTTGTCGAGCGGCCTCGATACCATTGAGCTTGGGAAGGCTGAGGTCCAGTAGAATCAACGCGGGTATGAGTTCTTTCGTTTTATTCAACGCTTCCGCACCATCTGATACTTCGCCGACAATGTGCCATCCGGGCTCTTTAAGTAGAATCATCGAAGAGAGGAAACGGCGCCAGGGTGGAAAATCGTCTGCCACCAAGATACGAATATTCACGTTACTGCGTCAGCCTTTCGTTTTGGCAAGACAAGTCTGGAACACTCTTCGCATGCAAATTGATACCCATGGACGCGTTTCCCTTCTGACTAAGCTGGGAGCCTTATAAGGTACGAGTTCAAAAAGAGCCACGAGCGGATTAGCGGCGGCAGTCCAAGCTAGTCTTCGTAGATTCCTCTATCCAGTCCTCGAACCAAGCGGTCAATCGAGGTCTCGAATGCCGCACACACGCGCAGTAGTGTCGAGACTGTGATTGGCCGCCCTGCCTCGATTTGTTGCCAGTGGCGAGCCGAAAAGCCGTAGGAAATCATGTCCTCCTGAGAATTGCCATGCTTCTTTCGCAACTCGCGGATTCGTTCCCCTAAGCGAAGAAAGAATTTCTCTTGATTGATAACTATCGGCATCCAGTCTGCCCCTTAGCTCCTCCATGCAACGCGCGGAGGGTTGCGCGTGAACTGAACACACAGTCTCCAAGGTATGGACAATAGGGGGCAAAGTCGTTGCTCTAGGACAAGGTCTTTTGACACGTGGCGTCAGGAGCTTTGCAGTAACTCTGACTGAGGCCCACACATCTCGCGCATGTCTCAGACAATTCGGTGCGAAACACCAACAGGTACGATTGCTCTCTCTGCGCTCAAAATAACGGCAGTTCGAAGTCAGGCTATGGGTTCCCTTGCAATCGGAGGAGTTGAGGAAAGGATGGAGAAACTATCGCTTCGGGCGGGCACAGGAGTCTGGTACTCCCGTCTCAGGCGTGTCAGCGGCCATAACTCGCGAGCAAGAAAACTCAATGATTTCCAACCGCATTAGATTCACCCTGCATCTCGTTCGCAAGTGCCCGTAACTGGTTTTCTGGCACTGTAAATTCTGCGTTCCCACAATTCAAGCAAACCAATATCTCGGGAAAGACTAACAGGTGTGGTTTATCAAGGCTATTCGGCCCGGGCATATGGATCGCAATCTCTGCCCCGAAGTTGGCCCGCTTATTTGATCCGCACGCCTTACATGGCACTTGCGTTTCTCCTTGCGGCCAAAACGGCAAACGCTGCGTAGATCTAGTGTGGCGTAGCATTTGGTCAATCCAACGTCAATCAGGTAAGGGCCCTAACAAAGTAAAATTCCTTGGATTAAAGCGCGAGAATTTGAATACCGTATTAATGCGTGGGGGCGTAGTAGCCAGTCTTCGAATAAACGCTCAGCTGAGGAAGCCCCCTCGGTGCGCGCAGTTTAATCTTGATCTTTCTCCAGCGCCCATCGTGCGCTTTGTTGCTTGGCCGATATCCCAGGACGTATTGATTTCTGAGTTCCAGGCCGATTTTTGTAGCGATATCGGGCAGTTCGTTGAGGTTACCGGCGGCGAAAACTCGACCACCCGTCATCTCCGTGATTTCGCTCAAAAGGGACGGACCGTTGAGCTCTTCCGGCGTCCTGCCGCGATATTCGAGCGGATCAAAGATGCCGATCGCATAAAGCTGCGTATCCGCTTCTTTCACCAGCCGCTTGATATCGCCTTCAGCGTAACGGCTATGGTTATCACCTCCATCGGATAAGATGAGCAGAGCGCGCTTGCCATTTTGTGCACCTCTCATTTGGCTGAGACCCAGATAAATGGCATCGAGCAAGGCGGTTCGACCCTTGGAAGAGGTAAGCATTAGGCGGCTCTGCAGGTCTTCGACACTGTTGGTAAACGAACTCGTCAGCTGAGCGCGTTCATTGAAGCTGACCAGGAAGAACTCATCCTCCGGATTGGCCGTCTTAAAAAACTCAATGGCTGCCTCACGGGCTTTGCCAAGTTTATTGCTCATGCTGCCGCTACAGTCAAAGATCACGCCGATTGAAACGGGAACGTCCTCGGAGGAGAAGTTGACGATTTCTTGTTCAACATTGTCTTCGAAGACGCGGAAATTGTCTGCATCAAGGCCGGTAACCAAGCGATTGTAAGGATCAGTAACGACGATATTTACCAGAGCCAGTTCTACGTCCACATGCAAAACTTGGGAGGGCTTGAGTGGGGCGGTTGCAGCGACGTTATTGACTTCTTGTGGTATGGGCCGCGCGTCTTGTTGACCTGCGGTTGGTGCAGTTGGTTGTGCCCAAGCCTGCCGAGATGAGTGGAGCAAGACTAGGGAGACGAAAAAGCTCAAGCTAGCAAAGAGAAAGGAGAAAAGCTTGGATGGCACTTCGCGTTTCACAGCTTCCTCAGGAAAAAATCAGCCTCTCGAGACTCGCCCCGGTTTTTCCGGATCGAGAGTAGTCATAAGGTAACCTCACGAGATATCTGCTGAAACTGTCAGAACAAACAGGCCGAAGGTTGAAAGCTAACCAACAGCTCTGCTTATGAGGACAAGGGTTACAATGTGGAGGCAAAGACACCGACGCACCGATCCGGTGTGGACGACTCACTCGAATATCACTCGTCCCCGATATATCAACCATCGGAATGGAAAGAGTGCGCGGAGCTTTCACACTCCAGCGATGGCTTTGTTCTGTAAAACGCGCACGACGACGCGACGATTCTGCGCTTGTCCTTCCGCGGTGGTGTCGGTGCCCACTTGGTGGCTTTCTCCCATGGCACCTGGTGCAAGCATCCGAGTGAGAGGGATATGCCCTTCCTGAATAAGGATATTGACTACGTCGTTAGCACGGTCTTCGCTTAGTTGTTGATTCAGGGCCACGTTGCCGACAGCGGAAGCGTAGCCCTTGACCTCGATGACGTAGCCGTCAACGGTCTTGGCTTTCTCCGCCAGCGCAACGAGTTTGGGGCGATAGCTTGGATCAACGTTGGTCTTTTTATTCCCGAAGTAGACAGTAACCTCGTCAAGGATGTAATAATCGTCCAATTGTCCGAAACGCGCGGTGGCAGCGTCAATCGCCGCTTTGTTGGCAGCGACTTGCTGCTGCTGCTGTTGCAAGGCTACGTTCTGTTTTTCAAGCTCGGCTTTATGTTTTTCAAGCTCCGCTTTATTCTGCTGCGCCCGCACGCGGGTTTCGTGCATGCCAGCATCTATTTTTTGAGCTTGTTCCAAATCGTTTCCTTTGAATGAGACGGACTTGGCTACCAGTTGGCTTTGATCGTTGTAAGCTCCTTCTACCTTGACCTCGAGTCCGGGAATAAGCGCGGCCATTGACATTTCTTTCCTGCGGGCCTTGAACATACCCTGTACCTGCCCCACTTGCGTGTTGTCCGTAAGCAGGACGGGAAGGTTAGGAGCGTCCGAAGTCTGTAGAATCATGGTGTCGCCGTTTCGTGCTTTGATAATGCCCCCGACCTTGATGGACTGGCCTAACGCCATTGTGCTCAACAAAACGGCCCCGAAGAGCGACACGCTTACAATTTGAATGGCTCTCGGCAAATTGAAATGGTTCATAGGTTGCCTCCTCTCGGCAAACTGCGACTAACAAAACAGAAAGCATTCGCCCCCTTAGGTATGTTCGCCAGCTCGAAAAAGAACCGTGTGCCTCTATTCGTCATTCTCCATTACTGGCGTCCAGGATTTGTCCGGATTGAAGCGTTCCATTTTTGTGAATTCGTCAAGTGTGCCTGGTCCGAAGTCCTTTTCGTAGACAACACCGTCTTGGCTAACGATGAAGGTCTTCAAGCCTGTCTCCCCGTACTCGGCTGGGGCAGCTACCAGGGCGAAGCCCCCGATCATTACGCCTTTCACCACGTAATCCATTTGGCCGAGCGGGGCTGCAGGTCCTTGCCCCTTCAGAATCATGAAGAAGTATCCATGGTATGGCTCTGCTCGGAGGGAGTAGCCCTGTTCGATCGCCCGGGCGATCTTCTCGCCAATTGGTCCTCCCCAACTGCCGTCCGACTGTTGCCAAGCCAGACCATCCTGTTTGCCGGGGTTGCTTATGATGTGTTGGGCATACTGGTTAACGTCGAAGCCTTCGCGTGGCTGCAACGCATACTGGTGCTGCGCGTCCACATAGCCTCGGCAGATATCAATAGCGTCCAGTTCGTCGGCGCCGATGCGGCGATGAAGGAGTTCTTGGCGGCCCGCCTTTGCATCGAAGTACCACTTGTCGCCCAACTTCACAAGCGGTACCGGGAACGGCCAGTCCTCGTTGCCCACGAGGAGGAAAGCTCGATTCCCCTTCTTTGGGTCCACCGAAACGTTTTTCTTTTCGCGAGCTTCTGCAGCGAAGTCGGTAGCCCGCTGACGGTCTTGCGGGTATTCGCCGGAGAAAACGATATCGTCGCCATCAGGTCCGAAAATCTCTTCGAGAGCGTGCACGTCGAACTTCTCGGCTGCATCAACGAGTTCATCGGCAGCCTGTTGTGGAGTGGCGAACATCTTTGCGCTTACAGCGTTAGGTGCGGAAGCTGCTTTAGCGGTGGATTGTTGAGTTGCGAAGAACAGGTGAGCAGACGAGAAGCAAAACATGCTCGCGAAAGCTACTGCCGCGCACAGGATCCTGAGCTTTGGCTTTCCAGGCATTCGTTTCATTTCACCGCTCCAAACGACTCTTCACCAATAAAACGCCGGTCATCTGCGCCGCCCGCCGCCTCCGCGTGCGCTCCCGCCTCCACCTCGGAAGCCCCCACCTCGAGATCCCATGCTGGAAGAACCACGATTGCTGCTAGCGCGTGCGCTCGATCCGTTGTAGCCCCCGGAACCCCTAGAACCTCCTCCGAAGGCGTCTCGGTTCCCTCCGCCACCTCGCGTGAGGTCCCGTCCTCCAATACTGTTTGGTCCGCCGCCTAACCTGTTACCTGCACCCAGTCCACCGCCTGTCCGATTACTGAGTCCATTGCCTCCAGCGCGATTGCTAGGCAGATTGCCCCCCTGACGGCCAAGCTGTTGTCTGGCACCGGCCTGACGGTTAGCAAGGGAGTCGCCTCGAGTAGTACCGCCAAACCTGTCTGCGGTCGCGCGGTCGCGATATGGCGCGCCGCCACGATGTTGAGGATTGTGCTTCCAGCTCGCGTCTCCGCGGCCTCCTCCGCCAAAGTTGCCGCGGTCGCCACCTAACCTATCGCCGCCGCGCGCTGGTAAGTTCGAGACGCGATTGCCCCCACCAATGTTCGAGTTCCGGTTGAAATTATTGTTGTTATTGATGTTGATGTTGTTGTTGCTCCAGCCGCAGCCCCAACCCCAACCTCCACTCCAGAACGCTCCCATCATCACGCCGACACCGAAAGAAATAGCCAGCCCTGCGGCATAGTAGCCTGCTGGCGGATAGTAAATTGGTGGGTACGGATAGAGCGGAGGACCCCACACTACGACCGGATCATAGGAAGGCACATAGACGACTTGCGGATCGCCCTGCTCGACTACGATCACACTCTTGTTCTCAATAACCTTTGTTTCCACTCTCTGTTGCTCGGTCGATTTTAGATTGCCGTTGTCTTGCGCTTTTTTGCGCATGCGTTGTACGGCATCCATCACATCGCTTTGCTGAGCCAGAAACGCGTTACCGAGGTCAGTAGTCCACTGAATATCGTCTGCCAGGCGCTTCACCACATCGGGCAGACCGGCCATCGCCTGGATGCTTGGGTCCCAAGGCTCTTTTGCAACAGCGTCAGCCAGCGCCTTGTCTTTTAGCCCAGGGCTCTTCAAAAGCCATTGTTGAAGCTGAATCAGTTCGAGGGGGTACGTAGATGCCGCCAACGTTTGTGCCAGCAATGGGTCTGGATAGAGGGCAATGGGCGCCACCAGGGAATCCAGTTGGTCGGGTGGGATCTTCGGAACTTGGTCGCTGGACTGAGTAGAAGCTGCCTGTAGTAATGGTGGGGGTGTCAGCGCGTCACCCGGCACTATGGCAACGGCCAGGACGCCAATCATCAGATTCCTGACGCCTTCACCGACGAGGTATCGCTTTCGATTCATGCCGATTCGGAGCATCGGAAATCTGCCGGCTTAGTTCGACTGTCAGAACTAACAGTTTGCTCAGACAAGCACTCACCGGAGATTTCCGAAGAACAAGGCAGGTGAGAGCTAGAAATGGCGGCAAGTCCGGTTCAAGATTTCCAAGGTCCGTTGCGAGCAGCAAAGAAGCTCGCGGGTTGGTACATCTTGATCGCAGTGCTATTCATCGTGCTAGGAGTGTTTTCCATCGTGGAACCCGCTGCGGCGGCCTTGGGAGTCACGGTGCTGGTTGGATGGCTGCTGATTTTTGGGGGCCTTGCGTATTTGATTGGGGCTTGTGCGGGGCGCGAGGCAAAGCAGGTCATTTTCCAAATAGCGATCGGGATCACTTACTTGATTGGAGGACGCTACTCGCTGATGCACCCGCATTTGGCAATAGGAACGCTGACACTACTACTGGGAGCCGTAATCCTAACCGGAGGAGTGGTGGAGATCATTTCGTATTTCCGCCTCAAGAGGGAGGATGCATCAGGATGGCTGTTGCTTAACGGAATCATCAACCTGCTCTTGGCAGGGATGATCTTGTTCCACTGGCCGTCGAGCTCCATCTGGGCCATCGGGATTCTCGTTGGATTGACACTCTTGATGACCGGCATGGCACGGCTGATGTTCGCGCTTGCAGTGCGAAAACTCACTAGACTGGCAGCGAGGTAGTTCATTTCTGAAACAGGATCTGAACAGGCGGCGTAGCTAAACTAATTGAACATTGCGGTGAGTAACAATCGAATGAGAAGAGCAGATTTTCTGAAATATCTGTTGATCTTCCTGTCCTTGCAAACTTCCAGATAGATATCCGCACAAAGTTCTCAGCCCATATTGGCGAGAGACAGCGTCCCAAAGTTCTTCGACCCGAAGTGCCGCATCCAGCTTGCCTTGCGTCCATAGTAGGGGGGCGCATTCTCCACAAGCAAGAACCCGTCGAGTGGCTCCATTGGGTGCTTTGCTCGCTGTCTTAACTAGGTTGCTTACTGTGTTCTCCAATCGGTTTGGATCCGGCTGGTCATCGACCATGAACGAAGTGAGAGCTTCCAAAGCATCGATGGAAATGTAACTCCCGGACTTGATAATGGCATCCAGGTCGAACCCTCGACACTGCAGTTTCTGACCTAGGACGTGTCGATGAGCCTCCGTCGCTAAAACCACAACTGCATTGCCGGTGTTTAGACCGTCAGCAATAAACTTTGCAAAGCACTCCAAGAATGAAGCGTCGCTGGAATAGACTTGAAGTTCGTGGCGTTCGGATGCTTCGGAAGTGTCGGCGTCCGGCGTGGCGAAAAAGACGTGGCCCGCCAATCTGGCGCTGATGTATCGCTTGCCCTCGCTAGTCGTTTTCACCGCCGCTAACAATTCTCTTCCCGCATCGGATTTGACCACGTAGCCGGCGCCGCCGGCCTCCAAGGCCGCTTCTGCCACCTCTGAAGAGCTCTCTTCACTTAGGAAAAGAATTTTCGAGTCGGGCGAGACGTCGCGAATTCGTCTTGCCGCTTTAATCCCGTTAAGCGTTGGAAGTCCAATATCCAGCAAAATCAAATCCGGACGCAAATTTTCAGCCTTATAAACAGCTTCAAGACCGTCTGACACTTCGACGAAAGTTTGTAAGTTGAGCTGTTGCCGGAGGGCCGAAGAGACAAAACGACGCCAAGGCTCAAAATCGTCGACCGCTAGAATGCGGAGCGCCATTAGCCTCCTGCTGGCTAGGCTAGAGGCTGGCAACCAGTTCTGTCAATAGGCAATGGCCCGTCCAATGTCTGAAAATCTGTGGAAAAGTGTAGAGCAAAAGACCGATCTACCAGGTGCCAATGCGCAAAGTGAGCCCCGATGTAAATCGCACTGCATCCGACGCATGAATTTGATCCACATTCGGGAAGCCAGGTGTGAGTATATTCCAGGTTTCCTACGCGCCAAGCGAGGGCACGATTGAACACAAAATCCACGCCGCCTCCCATTGCCATCGCAAATCCGTTGGCTTGGTGTTCCGTCGACCACTCACTGCGCATCGGGTAGTGCGGGAGCGTGCCATTTCCGTCGTTCCAGGCGTCCCGCAATTGCTGCCTCTTCTCTGGGTCGTCGATTTCATGCGTAATTCTTCTGCCTCCCAAAAGCATCTGGGCGTATGGGGAAATCCGCGCTGAAGCGCGCGGGGTCCAGCGGACTCCGGCCGAATACATCTCCGAATCTCCGCTTTCATTCTTGGGCATATTGATGACCAGGCAGCCAGTCACTTCCGCAACGACTTGCCACGACGGGCTTGTCCGATAGGCGCCAGTTCCACCACCACCGATACAGCTTCCCCCGCCAAGAAAGCTCTCGTAGTGCGTGGAGGCCATCAGTTCAATAGGGGCTTGCCTGGGAAAAGGGCCTTTTGACTCCTCGGAGGTTTTGACAAACTCAAAGGGTTTTGCGCCCCCCGCTTTGTATTCTTCCAATAGCTTCTTTCTGAGAATGTAGTTTTCCCTAAAAAGCCCAACTCGCGTTGTTCGATACCACGGCTCCTTGAACGCCATCAAGTTGGAGAATGTGCGGCTCGGATTTAAGAAGCTGCGCGCAAGAACCAACAAGACCCGGTTGGATGTTCTGTTTTCCAGGGCGGTGATGACATAGCGGCCGGTGATGTCTTCGCCCATCATTACACAGACTCCTAGGGTAGGCGTATTCACAAAGTCTGTGAAACCTGCGGGCTCATGCAGTTGCACATTTCCCAAAGACGCCTCGCTTGCGGGTCCAATCTTCCACTGTGTAATCATGATCGCAGAGAATGACAATGAACGCAGACGGCTGATCCAATAATCGCGTCCTGAACCCCACTCCACTTGGCGATATCTAGGATCATTGTTTTGTTGAATGAAACCGAAAATTGCGCCCTCCATAGAATGTGCGACACAGTCTGTAATGAAAGGATCGCCGTCATCCCAACCGCGAATTTCAGAAACGGACGCCATCCAATCGTTGAACCATGGTCCATACAGAGCGTCGCGAGTACCAGCCTCGGTGGTCAGCCGGAATGAATGCATGACGCCGGTATATAGCCATGCCTGCCGAGTCGCGGATCGCCATTCAAATGTTTCGATACTTTGTTTGTGATTTCTTAAAGGAGGAGCTTTGAGGCTCAAAGGCTGTGCCGCACGGGATACCCTGTCAGCGCTGGCTCCGCCACCGCCAGCAGTTGTGTCGCTCGTCTGTGCTGCTGCGCCAAATCCAAAACAAAGAATCACCAGAATACTTATCAGGGGCCTGTGGAAGGGCCTCCAAAAAGGCAAATGACGCCCACGATTCGAGTGAACAGCCCGGCTTTGTAGTTTCGACTCGCTTTTGCACGTAAAGGAAAGAGTGGAAGAGCAGAGGATGTTCACGTAGACCTCCAAACTGCAAGGTCATCGTGTTTTTTTGCATTGCCGTCCAGCGACCGGCAGAAGTGCCAGTCTTCAGTCAATGGGGTGTGTTGGTTCCAACCTGGATGGTAATACCTGTTGAAATTACCCGGCTGGAAACTGGGCCTCCCGCCATGGCCTCGATGCCCTTGCCATTTGCAGGCCCGCCTGTAATTTGATCTTCGCGCAGAGCTTGGTTGAGCACGCGAACAATGTCCGCTGTCGGACTCGGGGACGAGATGAGGTCGAAGGCGCCATTATCCAGCGCCTCTAGGTACTCATCCCAGTCTGCAAGCCGCGAGGTAACTACCAGGCGGACGCTTTGACCCCGCGAGCGCGTCAAAGTGAGGATGTCGCGATAAGTGCCGTCCGTCAGACGAGGTTCGCAAAACACGATATCAAAGTTTTGATTAGCAAGCACCTTTTGGCACTCGCCAACGGTTGAGGCATAAATCGTTTTCCGACCTTCTCGGCTGAGGATGTCCCTCAGAGCATTGCAGTTTCTAAATTCCGACGAGACGACAAGTATGGGAACTGATTTATCCATACTAAATGCCTCCTCAAGTTCTGATTTTCGACATCGGCTGAATATCTTGATTGACTGGGTTGTCGATAATGGTCGGTGGAAGGACATACCACGGAAGGCTATCGCGGCTACGCTCGACTTCTTCGATCGCTAAGATCTTGCATTTCGCGATTTCCACGTCGGCGCCAGCTTCAGGTCTCATCAGCAGCGTCTCTGTCAGGTCCCGCAATAACACACCGCGCAGACTCACCTTGATTAGACCAAGACCTAGTTGCACTACCACCTCTTGTCCAATCCACGACTCAAATGCATCCCTCATGCGCCCTCCAGGTTTTTCGCATGTGCGGGCGTGCAGCATGGGTGACAGCCGGGCCGCTGGATACTGTCAAAAGTTACAGTCGCGGGCTGGCTTGACTGATGACACATGCGTCAGACACAGCACGAGACTAAATGCTTCTGGCTGGCGAACATTTCCTTGCACTCGACAACTGCTGAGGCACAATTCTTTCCCCGCCTTCTTGGTTTGGGATGTCCCTCAGGGCGTGGCTGTTCTAAACTCCGACGCGAACGAGTGTCGAAAATTGGTTTCGTTTGTCGTATTGGAGTAGTTGAGTTATGTCTATATTAGATAAGCGCTTTGGTCGACCCGTCTCTAAAGATCATCCAATTGGGGCGATTTGAAAGACTGCGGCGTTCCACTCCCTCTATGGCCAAGACCTTAGTCTTAGCAACCTCTGTGTTGGTGCCACCTGCGGGCCTCGTCAGCACGTATTCTGTGTGGTCGCGCAACAAGACACCGCGCAGGCGCACCTTGGTTTGGCCAAATCCTAGGTGCAGGACCACCTCTTGTCCAATCCACGACTCAAATGCATTCTGCATACGGTCCTCCCAAGGTTTCTCCCGTCCAAGAGGGGCACAGCCTATAGGACGCTTGCCCGGCAGATAACTGTCAATAATTACAGGTGGGCAACGGTCTGAGAACCACCTTGGGCGATACCGCACGAATTGCGGCAAGTCAGCATCGTTGCAGACTGTCTGCGCTACTAATGCTTGTGAGGCGACAAGAAAGCACCTCAATGAATACGAACCTTTGCTGCACTGAAGGGAGTAGGTGTGGGCGTGGGGCCGGTTGGAGGGCCAAAATAGAGGGCGCGAATCGCCGCGGTCTGTCCGGAAACGAGTTCGCTTGCGCCATTGACGCCATCAAAATTAGTGCTCGGTGAAACACTCGACAATTGCACCGTCACCGGAAACGTAAGTCCAAAAAACGGTGGAATAGATTGCAATGCAAATGTGTTTGGTGGAGCTGTACTGGCGACAGTGCCGGTGACGCGGGTAAAACGGAGATATACGAAATCTACGCTGGCAGCCGCGAGAGTAGTGCCTGTCTCCGGCGTGAAGGAAACGATATGAACTGCAAGAGTCTCGCCAGGCGCTAGAACGGATGCATCGGCGGCTCCTGAGAAAGACGAATTGGGAATAACCAGACCTTTGCTATCCACAACAAACGGTTTAGGGTCTGCCAGAGTGATTTGCACAGGAGCGCCTAGTTTTAAATTGCCCCCTATCAGACTCTTGTTATTGGCAACGACGAAGTCATTCGTGACGAGCTGGAACTGTGTTGACGACGAGGGCGGCAGTCCAATGAGGCCCTCGATCCAATCTCCCTCCGAGATTGCCAGAGGATCGTATTCTAAAAGAGTGAGTGAGCCATTCGGATTCAAGATCGTGTCTAAACTAGCCACCTGGCCCTGCCTTGCGCACGTAAAGGTGGTCCCCAAATTGAAGGTCGTGCAATTGGGAGACACTATCGTCGAAGTCCCCGCAATAGCGGTTATTGAGCCTTTTGTTGCGGTTTGGATTGTCACGCTCTGAGTGCGTTCATCTACGGACGAAACGATTCCGGTGATATCTTCGACAAAATCCAATGTTGCAGACGGCAAGCTACTGGGAGTTCGGGGAAGAATCATCGCGGCCAAGACATTACCCGCTCCAAGGTTCATCCCCGTGATCGCTTGGGTCTTTCCGTCTACGGTCAAGGCCTTCGCGATATCTACATTGATAGCGACGCCCGTGTTTTGCCCGCTAGCGACAACTAAAGGGAAGGGCGAGGTTGCAATAATATGCGTTGCTGGCATACCGCTCACGGTGGTTATGCTGCCTGCCGCACAGCCAGTGTTTCCCTGAACCTGCACACAATACGTGACAGCAGGGTCGGACAGACTTACGACCATGTTTGTGTAGGTTCCGGCTGGGACCGAAGTGGAAGTAGCTAGAAGAGTGGTGTCACTTTGAAGCCGGGTAAGGTCTGCGTGGTAAGAATCTGAATTCAAAGGCACATTTACGGACCCGCCGGTTTCAGGTGTCAATGAAACGCTTGCCACGTTCACGCGGAAGGAAAGGAGGTTGGTATTGGCGGGGGCCGGCAAAGGAGCAGCGCGAAGAGTAAGAACCAAGACGCTATTGCCGGCTTGGCCTGACCCTGATCCAGCCCCGGATCCAGACCCTGAACCAACGACGATTTTGGGATGACTACACGATTCTAGAAAAAGAGCCATCACCAGGACAGAAAAACAGCAAAAGTGCCTGAAGCCACGCCAATAGAGCCGGGCCACAATTGTCTTGCGAAGCGTAAACACGTAACTTTCCCCAGCAAACGGGAAGCGTGACAGTCGCTTTGTGCTGCAACGACTGGCAGAAGTGTCAGTCTCAGCTCAATCGAGGCCTGGGATTAGAGGAACGTCTTTGAGCGGAATTGAAAGCTCAATCAGCGTGCCCCTCGACGGCATAGAGGTAACATTAAGCGAACCGCGTAGAACCAGCAACTGCTCGTGCATCATCGTCAGCCCCGAATCTTCGATGCTCTTGAGATCCAAGCCGCCTCCATCATCAGAGATACGTAAAAGGACCGCTCGGTCCGCTAATCTCAGCTCCATGACGGCATTCTTAGCGCGACTATGCCGCGCGATGTTCTGTAAGGCTTCCTGAGCAACGCGAAACAGGCAGCCTGAAACGTCCGACGGTAAAGGAGAAGTGAGATCATGTTCTGAAAAATCAATCGTGATGGCACACCGAGCACCACTGTCTTGGCACAGCTTTTTTAGAGCCCGCGGCAGGCCCAGATACTCAAGCATGAAAGGGTGCAGGCCGTGGGATAAATCGCTAATTGCTTTGGAAATCGCGGAAATCTGATCGTAAACCTTGTTTAAAGGCGGTTTAGCAAAGACTAGGGAAGCAGCTCGGAGTTCGTCAAGCTGCAAGCCCAAGAGTATTAGTCGCTGGAGAATGTTGTCGTGCAGCTCTCGCGCGATGCGGTAACGTTCCTGTTCTTGTGCATGGACCAGATTGCCGCACTTGGTACGAAGAGCTTCCTCACTACGTCGCTGCTCGGCAATCAGTGCGCCCGACAACATAAACGAGACTGCCAGAACGGTCAGCAAGAAATGAAGCGATAACACCGCGTATACCATAGACTGCATTCCAAGAGGGCCCCGTCCGTGCATGGTGTTCCAGAAGGAAATCAATGCAATAGCCAGCAAGGACGCACTTGCTCCTCCGGATCCAAATCGCAGTAGCGCCCAAATCATCAGCGGAAGAGGAGCGTAAACGATTGCCCAAAAACTGCTTATCGAGCTTTCCCTGCCAAATACGAAGAGGCTGATAATCAAGGTACCCGCCGTTAACGCGGCTGCCTCGGAATAAGCTGAAATGCTTGCTCTGCGGAGCCAAGAGACTCCTTTGACTCCAAAGATCACGATGGCCGGCACGATGGTGAGATCGGCAACGATATTCGACGTAAGCCGAGTCGTCCACAGCATCCAATAATTCTGGCCAAGTCCGGTCAGAACCGCACCTGCTGCATCCAAAAACGAGGTTGAAAATGTCGGCAGGAATACACCAAAGGCCAAGAAGAGGATCACCCCGTAAACGCTCTCGAACAGTGGCTTGTCTTTCTTGAAGATTCGGACGCACAGAGCACCTAGCAATGCCTCGCCCGTGTTCCCGACAAACCATGCTAGCGCGGAAATCAAGGGTATACCTGCTCTGAGCTGAACCAAGAGATGAGCTGGGAGCACGGCCAAAGCAAGAACCCACCAAATTCGAGAAGGTGTCAACAAGAAAGCAGCGAGAAGAATCGCATTAGGAGGCCAAAAGGTTGAAATAGGTGTGCCGGCAGGTGTCAGGAGGAAGCCGATTAGCGATCCGGCATAATACGCAAGCGCGACCAGGAGCCCAATTGCACCGGGATGAATTGTTGAGGCAATTACCGGGGTTTCGCTTAAGGAGTCGATCGCAGTCCGCAATCGAAAGAAAGGAAAAGCAGTGTGAGGGTGAGACATACTTGGCGACCTCCCACAGAACTTAGTTCTCAGAGGGCAACCAGAGTTCTTTGAGTCGATAAGTAATGCCTAACTTGTTGGAATGTATCTCACTCTCTTGATAATATTCAACATAAAGATTATAAGTTTTTATAAAATTCTTATTATGGCGGACTGTGCCCTCGGCGCTACACGTCGCATGCCCGGCTCTTAGGAAGCGAGCAGCCAGCATCGGGTACCATTACTCATCCTCATGCCTGGGAATTTTTAGGCTGTAAGCACCTACGTGTCGTTGCGTGGGCACAACGGCACAACTGTATTTTGATACGGTCCTAACCTCACGCCTGGACGCCTGGAAGCGCCAACTAGCTTATTGCCCTACGCACCTTAAGAGATACAGCATTTGAAAACCAAGACACTCGAAAGGCTATTCGCATCCTGGGGAAATAAAGCGACCGCCATCCTTTGCCAGCTCAATCGCTGGAATCAGATCAGTAGCCAGGCGCGGCTTGAGCACGTAACCACAGGCACCTGCTTCCAAGGCGGCGCTACACGCGTCACGATCCTTCTCAACAGTGAGGAAAACAACCCTTGTGGACGGCCTCGCTTCCAGTATGCGTTTGGCGGCTTCGATGCCATTGAGGACAGGCATGGAAAGATCAAGCACGACGACATCCGGTTGTAACTGGGCGACAGCGTCTACGGCCGCTTGCCCGTCAGTTACCGCACTAACGACTTCGCAGCAGTTAGTTGATATAAAGTCGCGGACATACTCAAGTACCTGAATGTTGTCGTCAGCCAACAATACACGAGTCTTGGACAAGCTCGCACTCCATCCCTGACAAGGAGTACAACACTCACAATTTGACAAAGTTTTGTTTTACTAAGGGTTAACTCAGGGAAAGACACCCCCAATCCCGGGGCGGGGACGTCCAGGACACTCGCAAATTATTATCAGGGAGGCTCCCCAGCGTGTCAACCTTAAGAGCCTCTCTTGGAAGATATCCGCGATCAGGGAGATGTGGGTTTTGCGTCGTTCTTGGATTTATTTTTCAATTTGGCAGCGTAGACCATCGCCTTGGTCTCCAGTAGCTCCGCCTGGGCTTGGCGTTGTGTTTTGGTCAACAACACAGCATAGACTTTCATGGCATAGATTAAAGCAGGGTAATCTGGAGGGTAAGACTTCTCCAACAGGTCAAGCGCGCGCTGGCAAAACGGCTCAGCCTCGTCATAGTATCCGCGAAATACATCCGCCGCGGCCAACAAGGTAAGAACATGTGCTAGCTCCTGGTTCTGCGCACCCAGCGAGGTTTCTTTGATGGTTAGCGCCTCAGCAAGGAGAGGCCCGGCCTGATCATACTTTTGCTCTTCGAGGCATAGGTCGCCAAAGTTTTGCATTGTTTGTGCAAAATCCAGGGAACTCGTCAATCCGGCCTTCGTCCATATAGCCAGCGACCGCTTATACAAGGATTCAGCATCCACGTATTTGTGCTGCATCTGTTGCACCGCCGCGAGATTGCTTAGAAGGGGCGCTAAGTCTGGATGTTCCGGCCCGAACTGCATTTCGCGGATGGCAAGAGCGCGCCTCAGGCTCTGTTCAGATGCCTCATATGTGCCCGCCCTCAACTCGTTTGTTGCTAAGTTATGCAGCACGCTAGCAACGTCCGGATGTTCAGGCCCAAGGTTTTTTTCATACATTGCTAGCGCTCGCAAATATAACGACTCCGCCTCCTTATGCTTGCCCTCTGAGCTATAAACTTCCGCCAGATTATTCAGAGTAACTGCCACTGTCAGGTGCTCAGCTCCAAAAAACTTTTGGCGAAGGGCCCTTGCCCGCTCCAAAAGGATTTCCGCCTCCGAGAATTTGCCTTCGCTCTTCCGAAGGAGGGCGACGTTGCTCAAGATGTTCGCGACTACGGGGTGTTCAGGTCCATAGGTCTTTTCCCAAATCGCCAGTGCACGCTGAAAGTCGGATTCCGCCTCGGGGTAGTTTCGAAGTGTTTCATGAAGTACGCCCAGGTTATTAAGTGCGCTAGCAACGTTCGGATGTTCCGGCCCGTACGCCTTTTCCCAAATGGTTAAGGAACGCTGCAGAGCGGCTGCCGCCTCTAAGTACTTGCCTTGGTGTCTCCAGGCTGTTGAGATATTGCACAATGCCGCGGCAACCTTTGGGTCTTCCGAACCGAGTGATTCTTGCCATATGCGGAGTGCGCGGCGCAGGAGGGGCTCCGCTTCCGTATATCTTGCCTGCTCGTTGTAATACATTCCAAAGTTGTTAAGGATCGTGGCTACGCTCGCATCGTTTGGTCCCACGATTTTCTCGCGAACGGCAAGGGCGCGTCGAAAGTGTTCTTCAGCCTGTTGATACTCGCCTAGATCTTGTTCGACGGACGCGAGATTGTCCAAGGTAGCGGCCAAGTTGAGTTTTTCAGGTTCGCGCTTTTCCCAAATAGCCAAAGCACGCTTGTAGAGGGCCTCGGCCTCCGAATACTGGCCTTGGCTATTGTAAACACTCGCCAAATTATTCAGGATTGTGGCTGTAAGTGGGTGTTCTGGTCCAAAAGCGCGCTCCCGGATTGCGAGTGCGTGTTGGAAAAACGTCAGTGCGTCCGAGAATTTAGCTTGCTCCTGGAACAGGAGAGCAAGTTCGTTAAGCAGCGTAGCTGTTTCTTCATGCTCTGCTCCATGAACTTTTTCGGAAACCGCCAGGGCCTGCTTGTACAAGGATTCCGCTTCGGCATATTTATGTCGTTCGCGATAGAGTCCAGCTAGATTATAGAGGGCTGATTCGTATCGGGGATCCAATTCGCCAAGTTCTGAAGCCTTTCGTACTGCATCCATTAAGGCATTCGCGTCTTGGGCGTTGCCAGACCTGTGCGTTTCCACTCCGGACGGGTTTGTTGTTTCCGTTATTGGGAGTTGGGCATGGGCTCCCAGTGCACAGCAAGCTATGGACATCGGAATTGCGAAGTGAAAGAACTTCATGGCCCTGCCTCCTCGACGTCGGCGAAGCATCTAAAGTTTGCGAATCTGGTTATCGGCGGAAACTGTCAGAAGTGCTAGCGATGAGTGGACCTAACGGCAGCCAGTAGTGGAGCAAAACGTAAATGCGCTTGTCAGGACAAAAGTCACAAGGAATGGTTGGTGCCGCTAAAAGAGTGTAGGTACTTGATCAGAAGAACTTCGTTGCCTTTCTCGCTGTATAACAGCTCATCGACAAGATGCTTAGCAAGCAAGACCCCATATCCACCGGGGCGCAAGCCTTGAGTCTCTCGAAAAAGAGCATGACGAATCGGGTCATATGAAGGATTATTGACAGCCGCATGGTGAATTTCATCCAGAGAGAAGCCCTGGCCAGGGTCCTTGATCCTGCACATGACTAACTTGCGCGTCCGCACATGCGCCACTTCAACATATTCGTTCGGATCGAAATTACCTCCATGCTCGATGGCGTTGAGTAGCATTTCCCGAAACGCAGTTGCGACATCTTCTCTATCAGGGTGAGGCAGGTCCGACATTTCTTGAAAAAACTGGACCAACCGATCAGCCGTTTTCCTGTCGCAACGGACGATAAGGCTGATCCACTCCGGTGTTGCAGAGACAAGTTCGATTCCATCATCCCAAAGAGGTTCACTCATGGCACAGCGCACGATCTCGGCCAGTGAGGCAGTCGAGATTGGCTTGGAGAAATAGCTGAATGCTCGTTCTCGAATCGCTTCGATCACGTCTACCGGCGTACGTTCATCCGTGAGGATGATGAAACGAACATGTGGCCGGACCCGGCGGATCTTCCTCAGCAGATCTATATCTTCTCTACCAGTAGATCCTGCCCCAGTAACGATGAGATCAAAGGGACTTGCTTCAGCAAGCTTCAATGCAGACCGGTTGCCAGGCGCGTACACAATGTGCCACTCTTCCGTGCCGAGGACGGCGCAGAGCGCCCTGCTCACCTGAGGCTCGGGATCAACTATGAGTGCAGACCAGCGGGGAAGTGACTGAGTTTGTAGTTGGGCAGCAGAGTTCATATTTCCTTCGGTCCACGCATGCACCGTTCAGAAGTAATACCACTACCCACGACACCAATTTCCGGGCTTGAAAGTTGAACACGGCTTTCCAAACAGTTCCTGATGACATCGGAGCGCTTTTCGGCGTACAAAACCCGGATCATCGTCTCTTGCATGGCTCATTATGCGACTAATGTTTCGCCGAACAACGGATGGTTCGGCACTGTCAGTCTTGACAGTTTTAATCTATTTCCTTGGTCCACTCCGATTCATTCAATGGATGTAGTCCTAACAGGGAATCACGGCGAATTTCCTTGCGGATGGTCGTGACCGAGCGTCTTCGCTGTCAATTTTGACAGTTTCGTACCCGGAATCGATTTCCTAACTTGCAACCAGCTGCACAAATCTTTAGCGCGGGTCTGAGCGGAGAGGCACGTCATGAGTACTGCACCAAAGACACCGGCAGTTCGAGTAGATCAATTCTTTACCGTCGCGGAAGCTCGATTTGATCGGTGGCGCTCACTGCTCCAGGCCGCGCGCGTGTGGGAAGGAGTCGCGAATCGACAGCCTACTGAGAAGGAAAAGCAACAGGCGGTGACTTCAGCATCCTTTCAAGAGCTCCGCCAGTGGGAGGACTTTTTTGCTTATCCCGGAGAAACGTTGCTAAAAAAACTCAGCGACCGCATTGCTTCCGGTGACGCGACGGGAACTGCACATCTGGCACAATCCCTCAGTGCCGCGCTTCTCACACATTCATATCGCACCAACCTCGCCGATTGGGAAGGGGAGGAACAGCCCGCGATCGGCCTGTCTGACCGAGTGCCGGGAGGGGCCGAAGAAACTCAATACCGCCCTTATTTCGAAGTGTTGCTAGTGAGTCCCGCTCGTGCCGCAACATGGTCGGAATTGGGCCAGGAACTGCGCAAACTACGCAGGCCTCAAGACAAGTTCATCTACGAGCCAGTTTTTGTTGGAAATTTCGAGGACGCTGTTCTGGGTGTAATTCTCAACGGCAGCATAGAAGCCGTTGTCATTTATGAAGGTATTCCCTTCGCTTCCTCTCACTACAATCCAGTTTTGCGTGAATTCCTGACCTCACATCTGGCAGCCGGCAATATCGATAAGGATGCAGCGCAGTATGGTCTCGCACTTGCGCAGGGGTTGAAGCAGTTGCGCCCCGAATTGGACATTTACTTCCTCAGTGACCGGGCGCCCGAGAAACTCGCCGGTGACACGAGTGGAGCCTGCATTCGGCGCGTATTTTACCAAGTAGAGGAGCCTCTCGAACTGCATTTAAGCATCCTCGACGGAATCGCGGACAGATACAACACTCCCTATTTCGATAACCTGCAGAAATATGCTCAAAGACCCATAGGCACATTTCACGCATTGCCCGTCGCACGAGGCAAATCCATATTCAAGTCGAATTGGATCCGCGACATGGGTCAGTTTTACGGACTAAACCTTTTTCTTGCGGAGTCCTCCGCAACTACGGGTGGTCTCGACAGCCTTCTCGAGCCTACTGGAAACATTAAAGTCGCTCAGGAGAAGGCCGCCAGAGCATTTGGGGCGGATCGCGTCTTTTTCGTTACCAACGGCACTTCCACATCAAACAAGATGGTCGAGCAGGCTTTGCTGGCCCCGGGCGACATTATGCTGGTCGACCGCAACTGCCACAAGTCCCACCATTACGGGGCGGTGATCGCCGGCGCGTTTCCTTTTTACGTGGAAGCCTATCCGCTTACGCAGTACTCCATGTATGGGGCGGTGCCGCTGCGCACGATCAAGAAAGCTCTACTCGACCTAAAGGCGGAGGGGAAGCTGGACCGAGCCCGGCTATTGGTACTTACAAACTGCACTTTCGACGGACATATATATAACGTTGAGCGGGTCATGGAGGAGTGCCTCGCCATAAAGCCCGACCTGATATTTCTTTGGGACGAGGCATGGTTTGGGTTTGCCAGATGGACTCCTTTCTACCGCCGGCGCACGGCGATGGGAGCCGCCGCTAGTCTGGAGCGCAAGTTTAGGGACCCAATTTACCGTCAGGCATATATAGAACAACTTAAGAAACTTGGCGCCAATCCAACCGATAAAGCGATTCTGGAAACTCGCTTGCTCGCCAACCCGGACAAAGTGCGGCTGCGTGTGTATCAAACAAACTCCACACATAAGTCCATGTCCTGTCTGCGGCAAGGCTCGATGGTGCTGGTGAAGGACCCGGACTATCACACAGTAGAAGAACAGTTTCACGAAGCTATTTTCACACACGCATCCACGTCTCCCAACCTGCAGATCATTGCTTCGCTGGACGTCGCGAGGCGGCAGATGGAGCTGGAGGGCTACGAGCTGGTTAATCGCGCCATCCAGTTGGCGCTGGATATTCGTCGCGAAGTGAACTCTCACCCATTGGTCTCGAAGTATTTCCGGGTACTCGGTGCGGACGAAATGATTCCCGCCGAGTTCAGGAATTCGGGATTCTTTGATTACCTCACGCCAGGAATGAATTGGGCAAAAGCGGTGGACGCTTTCCGGGAAGACGAATTTGCATTGGATGTTACACGCCTCACCCTCGTGTGCGGGTCTGCGGGATTCGACGGCACGCAATTCAAAAACATGCTGGCAGCCGATTACGACATCCAGCTAAACAAGACTTCGCGAAATAGCGTCTTGTTACAGACAAACATCAACAACACGCGTAGTGATATCGCTCAACTCATCAAAGTGCTTGTCGAGATTTCTCAGGGGATCGAAAAGAAGCTCGCGGACGGAGGAAATGCGGCCCAGCAGGCTTTTGCAGCACGCGTTAAATCCCTCATGACGGACGTTCCCAACCTTCCAAACTTCACGTCTTTCTTCAACCGTTTTAGGGAGGATCCTTCGAGCGGAACAAGTGAAGGGGATATGCGCTCGGCATTCTTTGCAGCGTATCGCGAAAAACAGTGCGAGCACCTGAAGCTATTCAGCCCAGAGATTGACAAACGTTTGAAGGACGGACCTGAGTTGGTTTCGGCGAACTTCGTGATCCCATATCCGCCTGGATTTCCAATCATGGTTCCTGGCCAGGTCATCGACGCGGAAACCATTGAGTTCATGCGCAAATTGGACGTCAAAGAAATTCACGGTTACACGTCCGCGCTTGGGCTAAAGCTGCTAAATCCCGCATTTTTGAAATCAACAAAGCCATCGCTTGAGGATGTCACACATGCAGCAAAGGCTGCCAAGCGGAAGTCAGCCGCGGCTGATTAGGTTTCTGGCGCTGAACGCAAGATCTGTTTTCGAGAATTGCTAAGCAGGCTAAAGCAAGGAGCTAGGCAATGGCCATATTCACTTGGTTGGCTGCGACTCTCAAACAGTACCCCGAGATCGCCATTTTTCTGACGCTTGCCCTTGGCTACTACTTCGGCAAATTCACTTTCAAAGGAATTGGTCTGGGATCGGTCACGGCTACGCTGCTGGCCGGTGTATTGATCGGACAGATAGGCATCACCATCTCGCAACCGCTCAAAGCGTTTGTCTTCTTGATGTTCTTGTTTGCCGTGGGATACGGAGTCGGCCCCCAATTCGTTCGTGGTGTGGCCAAGGACGGTCTGCCACAGGCAATCTTTGCAGCAGTCCAATGCGCGTTCTGCCTGTTGGTCCCTGTCATGATATGTAAGTTCGTGGGTTACGACTTGGGCTACTCGTCAGGGTTTTACTCGGGGTCCCAGACGATCTCCGCAGCGATGGGCCTCTCGACCGACGCCATCAACCGGCTTGGGCTGGCTGCCGAGGAAGCCAAGAGACTGCTCGACTCGATGCCAGTCGCCTACGCCGTGACATATATGTTCGGCACCGTCGGGTCAGCGATCGTCATCGCTCTGATCTGCCCAGCCCTGCTCCGCATCGATCTCGTCGCCGCCTGTAAGGATTATGAGGAGAAGCAGGGAGGGGCAAAGGAACTTGGTGGAGCTGGCTCGGCCTGGCACCGTTGGGAAATGCGTGCGTTTCGTGTGCAGCCTGGTGGCAAAGTCAACGGTCTCCGCGCCGTCGAGGCAGAGGCGCTAATACCAAATGCACGGGTTTTTGTCCTGCGGCTGCGTCGCAATGGAGTCATTGAGGAAGCCACCGCGGACACTGTATTGCGCGAGGGCGACGTCGTGGCGGTCGCAGGTACTCGCGAGGCGCTGGTGAACATCATCGGCGAACGCATCAAGCTGGCCGCTGTCGGAAACGTCCGCGATTCGGTTGTAAGCATGAGCAATGCCTCCCCGGAAGTGGACGATCCCGAGCTGCTCAGCGTTCCGGTAGAAGGCGTTGATGCCTACGTCACCAACAAAGAAGTAGACGACAAGACTCTCGCTGAAATCGCGAAGCTGCCCGGCGCCAGGGGCGTTTTCCTGCGAAAAATCACGCGCGGCGCAACCGCTACGTCCATTCCAATCCTGCCAAACACGAAAATCTACCGTGGCGACATTCTTACCTTAGTGGGTCGCACTCAGGACACCGCGGCCGCTGCAAAAATGGTGGGCGTCGCAGATCGGCCGACCGATATCGCGGACGTTGCGTTTATAGGCGCTGGAATCACTATAGGCGCGCTGATAGGCGCCCTGGTATGGAAGCTGGGGGGGGTTCCACTCACCCTGTCGACTGCCGGAGGCGCACTCATCGCGGGCCTCGTACTTGGTTGGCTACGCTCGACACGTCCGTTCTTTGGACGGATCCCTTCACCCACCGTGTGGTTCATGAACTCCGTTGGCCTTAACATTTTCATTGCTATCGTTGGTATCTCCGCTGGTCCCGGTTTCGTGAACGGCCTGCGCACGCAAGGCATCAGCCTCTTTCTATGGGGAGCCGCAGCAACGACTCTGCCCCTTATATTCGGTCTGTACATCGGCAAATACATCTTCCGTTTCCATGACGCAATTCTGCTAGGCATCCTTTCCGGCGCACGCACAACAACCGCTTCGTTGGGCCTCGTTTGCGATCGGGCCCACAGTCAGATTCCCGCATTGGGCTACACCGTCACCTACGCTGTGGGTAACACGCTGCTTACAATCTGGGGAATGGTCCTCATCATTTTGCTGGCCAGAGGCCACTAATAAGGAGATGACTATGGACGTACTGGAGCTTCGCAATTTCGAGTCGCTTAGCCCGTTCGAAATCAAGGACGAACTGATCAAACTCGCAAAGAAGACTTCACGCACCACCCAGTCGGCATTCCTCAACGCTGGCCGCGGCAACCCCAACTGGATTGCCACCACTCCGCGCGAGGGTTATTTCCTGCTCGGTCAGTTCGCGATTACCGAGAGCAAGCGTGTGATGGAGCATCCCGCTGGCATCGGTGGGATGCCACGCGCGCAGGGCATCGCGGACCGTCTAAAAGCGTGGCTCGCCAAACACTCCGATACGCCCGGAGCATCCTTTCTCAAGGAAATGGTGGCGTTCACAGTGAAGAAATTTGGGTTCGCGCCAGACGCGTTCGTTCACGAACTTGTCGACTCCATCATCGGGGACAACTACCCGGTTCCCGACCGCATGCTCGTCCATAACGAGCGTATTGCGCACGAGTACCTCATGTGGGCGATGTGCGGGAATCCGCGTCCAAACGGCAAATTTGATCTCTACGCGGTCGAAGGCGGGACCGCGGCAATGTGCTACATCTTCAAGTCGCTGAAGGCAAATCGCCTGCTACGGCCCGGCGATACCATTGCGCTGGGCACGCCCATCTTTACGCCTTACATCGAAATGACCCATCTTGAGGACTACGCGCTCAACGTGGTCCATGTCCATGCCCCTCAAGAAAATCGCTTCCAGTTTACGGACACGGAACTCAAAAAGCTGGAAGACCCAAAGATCAAGGCCTTCTTCGTCGTGAATCCCGGCAACCCGACTGGCGTCGCAATGAGCAAAGAGACGATCGCTAAGATCGCGAATTTGGTCAAGTCGAAGCGTCCCGATCTCATGCTTCTGACCGACGATGTTTATGGAACGTTCGTTCCCGACTTCCGCTCTCTGCTCGGCGAACTGCCTCACAACACGATTGGCGTGTACTCGTATTCCAAATACTTCGGCGCCACGGGCTGGCGTCTGGGCGTCATCGCTGTTCATGAAGAAAATATTTTTGACCGGATGATTACGAAGCTGCCGGATGTCGATTTGAGAGCACTCGACAAACGCTACGGCCCGCTTACGCTCGAGCCGCGCAAGATCAAATTCATCGATCGCATTGTGGCGGATAGCCGCGATGTAGCACTAAACCACACCGCAGGGCTTTCTCTGCCCCAACAAGTCATGATGAGCCTGTTCTCTCTTGCCGAAATGATGGATGCAGCCAAGCTCTATCAGAAAGCATGCATGGATATCGTGCAGCGGCGCGCTAAAGCGATGATCGAGGGCTTGGGCATCCAGCTTTCTCCCAACCCACTTTATGACGCCTACTATGGTTTGATCGATTTCGAATTCTTTGCACGCAAAAACATAGGCGAAGAAGCCGTCGAGTATCTCAAGAAGAACGTACACCCACTCGATCTCGCCTTCCGTTTAGCGGAGGATCACGGAATTGTGCTACTGAACGGCGGCGGCTTTGAGGCTCCAGAATGGTCGCTGAGGGTATCCCTGGCCAATCTGGATGACGAGGTCTACGAGGAAATCGGCCGCGGAGTTCGCTCCATCGCGCGCGGCTATCGGGATGCCTTCGAAGCTTCAAAAGGCGGCGGAAAATCTCAAAAGGCGGCCGCGCGATAGATTCGCTTTTACGCCGCTGCAGTCTTGTCAGCAGACGGTGAAGCGTGGGACGGAGTTCATTGAAGAATCCTCGCGAATGCCTATGACGTAGGCGAATAGGATTCTATATGCAGTGGCTAGGCAGTGTGTTCGTGAAGTACCCCGAAATGGCCGTTTACCTGGCCATCGGTATCGGATACCTGATTGGACAATTGAAGTTTCGGGGTGTTGGCTTGGGCGTAGTAACAGGATCTTTGCTCGGAGGAATCTTCATCGGGAACTTTTTTCATGTTCCCGTTTCCAACCAAGCAAAGGCAATGTTGTTCTTATTGTTTTTATTCGCAATCGGATACTCCGTGGGGCCTAGTTTCTTCAGCAATCTCAAGGGCGAAGGTTGGCGATGGGCGGTGCTCGGTGTGTTTGTTCCAGTCATTGGTCTCCTAACAGCTTATGCGGTAGCGCATTCCATGAAACTCGATCCAGGGTACTCCGCCGGGTTGCTGTCGGGGTCTTTGACTGAATCGCCCGCGATCGGCACTGCAAGCGAGGCCATCCAAGGCTTGTCAGTGCCGGATGACCAAAAGCAGCAATGGATCGGACACGTCGCTGTTGCAGACGCGATTTGCTATATCTTCGGCACGCTCGGCGTGATCCTGGTGTGCTCTAGCTTCGGACCTAAATTGCTTCGGATCGACTTGTGCGCGGAATCGAGGAAGGTTGAAAAGAAACTGGGAATCAAACACACCAAAGTTGGCGTTTCTTCAGCCTGGCAACCCATCGGTTATCGCGCGTATACAATTCGTCCGAATGGCCGCGTCGTTGGGAAGACCATCACAGAGGCCGAGAAGTCCGTCCCCAGCGCCCGCCTCTTTGTGGAGCGAATTCGGCGCGGCGGCGAAATCTTCTGGCCTCTTCCCACTACAGTTCTGGAGGCGGGAGACACGGTAGCGGTACTTGGGAGGACAGAGGCCTTGATCAATCTTCTCTCTTCCTCCTCTATCGAGGCGACGGATCCAGAACTGCTTGAGATTCCATTGGCTTCTTACGGGTTATATGTCACCAGCAATATGGTTGCGGGGAAGACTCTGGACGAAATCGCGGAAGGTATCGATGAAGCTCGTGGTGTTCTGTTACGCGGCATTATGCGGGGCGGTCAATCCATCCCAGTCGGGCTAGGCACAATCGTCGAGCGAGGCGATACATTGCAGGTAACCGGGTCAGAATCGGCAGTCGAAAGACTAGCCCCGCTGGTAGGTAGAGTGCTTAACCCGACCGAAGAAAGTGATTTTGTCGTGCTGGGGATAGCTATTTTCTTAGGGGTCTTGATCGGCGCCGTTCTGACGATACCCGTAGGCCATCTGAGAATCGCCCTGGGCACCAGCGTGGGAACTCTCCTCGCAGGTGTTCTTGTGGGGTGGCTGCGATCGGTCAAGCCTTGGTTCGGTAGAATGCCAGACGCTGCGATCAGTTTCATGAAATCGATAGGTTTAGCAGCCTTTGTGGCCATGGTTGGGCTAAAAGCAGGTCCCATCTTTGTTAACGCGGTAAAGGAATATGGATACATTCTTTTCCTCGGCGGCATTGTTGTGACTCTCGTGCCTCTCCTTACAGGTCTATTCTTCGGCCGATACGTTCTGAAGTTAAACCCGGTGCTGTTGCTCGGTGGACTCGCTGGCGCTCAAACCATGATTGCGGGCGTCGCCGCTATTCAAGAGAAGTCCGACAGCCCAGTTGCTACACTGGGATATTCGTACACAGTCGCGTTCGGACATATCCTGCTCACCACTTGGGGCACCATCATCGTCTCTCTCGTGAGTTAAGCAACATGATGGAAATGGCAGGCTTCCAGAGGCTGGCGCGGAGTAATGAGACGAGTGAGGAGAACTTTCGAAAGCGCCATTTTCTGGGAAGCCGGCTCGCGCTGGTCCTGACACTGGTCTTTTTCTCAAGCCTGTCGATTCTCGTAAAGCTATTCTGCACGCCACAAAATCGGACACTTGTTCTCACGGGACATGCCGGGGAGTTGAGCGTAACGGAAATGGGCGGTCACTACTATGTTGACATCGAAGCATTGACGCGGCTCGCGAATGGCTCTCTCAGTTTTCGAGGAAATCAAATTGTATTGACCTTGTCCGCACCCATCATAAATACTTCGACAAGCAATTCAGCGGCGAGTCAATCCGCACAGTCTGGATTCTCAAAAGAGTTCCTTAAGGCCGGGATCGAGGAAATGTCTGTGATCAGGGAGTGGCGGAGTGCCCTGATCAATCTTATTCGCCAGGGATATCCGGTGACGGAAGACTGGGTCGCAAGCTTTCGCGGGCAAGCGCAGCAGAACCTCCGGCTGGTTTCCGTGGCAGCCTCAACGGAATCGGACCGAAATGCGCTTCAACTGCTCACTAATGAGTTCAACAATATGAAGAAATCGAGCGACAAATTCGTGGAAGCGAACAAATCGCGGACCTACGTTTCACCAAATGCGCTGGACAATGACCCGTTGGACCAAAAGATTCTGAACTGCGCTCACTCCCTGGCTGCGATGGCGGCAAGCAATCAATTCGTGGACGATGGCTCGTGCCGATAGCCCGCAGTAAAATAAATCGACTCGCCAGCGCATCCCCAACGAACGCCATAAGATCTATTGCGGCTGCAAAGACTCTGACAGGCTAATCAAATTGTGCGGCGCTACCCGAATTGCGCCGCCGCGTGGGCTATCAATGTCGGCTATCAGGAAGAACGCTAAGGATACAGTGATGGGCAGGATCAGAAATATGTGCCAATCTCTTCGTCGTGCTCCATAGCCGATCAGCACATTGCAACAGATAGCGATGGCGGCCATCAGCGCCCACGCCGCAATGGGGATGCGGTTCCACCACGCCGCTTGAGTGTATCCTTGCGAGTTCAACACATCGTTCATGCCAGAGACCACGAGGGCCATCGCGGGCGTGGGCTGCGCAGTCGCCTCCGGCCGGACGGCCGCCCACAACCTACTCTGCAGTTCGGCGGTGTCTCTATTAATCTTAGCAAGCAGTTCCCGGTCGCGCGTGGTATAAGAGAGCACGCGCTCATCGAGATACTTCCTTAGAAGCTCTCGCACCTCGGCAGCGCCTCCTGCCGAAAGAAGGTCCGCCCGCACGTACTCTGTGCCGATCGCATTGGCCTCAGCCTCTTCGTAATTCTTGCGCTGATCATACCGGCCAATGGCCATTGAAAAGCTGAAACCTATTAGGAGTCCGAGCAGGGTCAGTGTTGCACTAAGCTCAATGCCAAGGTCAGCGCGTTCTTCTTCCACTAAATGGTGGACTCTGCTGCGAAGAACGTCGCCGGCGCCAGCGGCAAGAGACTGCGCTGCTAACGAGACAGCGAACACAAGGAGTGGATAGTTCATCAAAATTGCATCCTCCTGCCTTCCAGCGGAACCCTTTTTAACGATTGGAATCGCTCCCTCAATGAGCACGCTACCGTCGAAAAACGAATACGTTAGCGTTATCCCAATTGGAATGGCTGGGTGTAATGACATATGCCCGTGGAGCGAGGGCTTGCGCGCCGCAAACATTGGCGCCGAGACAGCCGCTGACAGAAACCAGAATCGGGCACAAAGCCGCAGTCCAGAATCTCATTCTCTTTTATCTATGAACGCGGTCCTAGAACGACACTGTAAGTATTGACAGTTCCCTCACTAGTTCATAGCGAAGAAAGTGCTAAAGCATCACCGCGCATCACCGGCCAGTGGTCTCGAATCTGTAACGCCGACGAAGGATCATTTAAATGAATCCGAAAGGTGCGCAATACAACCTCAAGTACAAGTTTAGTGAGGCGCGTTATGGACGAAACTGCAGAGGCAAAGCGTCTGAAGGAGGCCCGCCTTCAGGGTGCTCCGTGGAAAAAGTGGGGGCCCTACCTGAGTGAACGCCAGTGGGGCACAGTTCGCGAAGATTACAGCCAAGACGGAAATGCCTGGGACTATTTCAGCCACGACCAGGCACGATCGCGCGCGTACCGCTGGGGCGAAGACGGGCTCGCAGGAATTTCCGACGATAAACAATATCTGTGCTTTGCTCTCGCCTTATGGAATGGCCAGGACGCAATCCTGAAAGAGCGCCTCTTCGGCCTGACGAATAGTGAGGGGAATCACGGCGAAGACGTCAAGGAGTACTACTTCTATCTAGACAGCACGCCAACGCATTCCTATATGAAATATCTATACAAATATCCGCAGCGAGCATTCCCCTACGACGACCTTGTAAGAACCAACCGGCAAAGAACGCGGAACGAGCTCGAGTACGAACTGATCGACACTGGCATCTTTGAGGATGATCGCTATTTTGATGTGTTCGTGGAATACGCCAAGGAAAGTCCGGAAAACATCCTGATTAGAGTTACGGTTTTCAATCGTGGGCCCGAACCGGCCACGCTTCATGTGCTTCCGACGCTT